>OMHY01000055.1 GCA_900298985.1 Streptomycetaceae bacterium | reverse complement strand
TTACCGGGTCCGCGGTAGCACCTGCAGTTAGAACAGTTTGAGCGGGAGCATCATCTTCCTCAGAGTCTTTGATAGTAAATGCGTTTTCCTCATTTTTAGATTCTTCAGCAACATTTACAACTCTAATTTCACTTTGTTCTTCTTCAATAATTTCTTTAACATCTTCAACAAGAGTCTCTAGATCCTCTAATTCAATATCTTCTAGCTCTACATCTTCTCCATCGATCTTAATAACACTTTTTTCATCTTTTGATTTGGATGGAGTTGCTGGACTCTTTTCTGGTGCTGGTGAACTAGTCGGATTTTGGGCCTGTAATTTTGCCTCTAGCTCCGCTTTTGTGGGAAATAATCTGCGCTCTTTTTTCTCTGCCTTTACAGGCTCTTTTACTTTTTTATCTGAGGATTTAGATTGTTTTAATTGTTCTAATTCTTCTTTAGTGGGAAATAATCTTCTGCCCGCTTTGCCTTTTTTATCTGAATTCTTACTAGCAGTTGATTTACTAGTTGATTTCTTGGTTCCAGGTTTTTTTGCTGCAGGCTTTTTTGATGCAACAGCCTTTTTTGGTGCTGACTTTTTAGCTACCACTTAACCACCCTCTGCTTTTTCAAGTTCAAAAGCTCGTATTTTTAGATACTTGCCCCATGCGAGAACCGCAGTCAAGTTGAACCTGCTGCGGTTAGGGGCTCATATTAGCCCATTAATTCAGGCTAGGTGCACCAGATAAACCACGAGAAATAGCGTGGCGCAAAATCTCGCCAACTGACTCCACCTCAATAAGAAAGCCATCATGTCCAAAAGGAGAAGAAATGCGATAAACCGGCTCAGCGGTAGGAGCCAGTTCCACAATTTCTTCCTGCAAACGCGGTGGAAATAAACGATCTGTGTCTATGGAAACAACTACTAGTGGAATAGTTATTTGCCCTAAAGTTTGGCTCACTCCACCGCGATCTCGCCCAATATCATGAGAGTTCATCGCTTCAGTTAGAGAGATATAAGTATTGGCATCAAATCTTTTAGCTAATTTATCTGCTTGATGATCCAAATACGATTCCACTGCAAATCTTCCAGTTTCATCTTCTTGCATTTGTCTTCCAAATCTTAAATCCATTTCTAATTCAGTGCGATAAGTTAGATGTGCAATGCGCCGGGCAATTCCCATTCCTTCAGTTGGACCAATCTCTTGCTCATAGTAATCACCATCATTGAAATAAGGATCATTTCTTATTGCACGCAATTGAATTGAGGCAGAACCTATTTGATCACCTGTTGCCACAGCACTAGAACCAATTGTGCAGATTGCTCCAACTCGATCGGGATGTTGTACCGCCCATTCCAAAGATCTCATTCCACCCAAAGATGGACCTACACTTAAAACATATTTTTCAATACCCAAATAATTTGTGAATGCTAATTCTGCTTCCACCATATCTCTTATTGTTAGCGAGGGAAATCTGGAGCCCCACCTTTTACCATCTGGCGCAATACTGGAAGGTCCAGTTGATCCCTGACAACCTCCAATTACATTAGGGCAAACAATAAAATATTTATCACTATCTAAAGGCAATCCTGGGCCAACAATTGATGGCCACCAGCCAGGAACATCACTCCAACCAGTTAAAGCATGGTTAACTAAAATTGCATTATCTTTAGAAGCATTTAATTTGCCCCAGGTTTGGTAAGCAATTCTTACCTTGGGAAGAATATCCCCAGTTTCTAATTCAATATCTCCAATATCTGCAAATAACCTATCCCCTGCTGGCTCAGTTTCCAGCCAGGCTCCGGTTACTTTGCTTTTATTGTCCATCTTAAAGTTCTAGCGTTAAACAAAATTCTGGTTTCGCTGGTGCGGTTAAATTGCCAGAAAATTGATTTCGCAATTGAAATCTAATTTTCTACGCCAATTTACCGAATCGCTCAACTCAGAAACTTTGTTTAACGCTATTAATTTCTCCTTATTCTTGCTTTCGATATGAAATTTGAATTATTTAGCGGCAGCAAAACCTGCTTCTAAATCAGCTTGGATATCCTTAACATTTTCCAAACCAACACTTAATCTAATCAAGCCCGGGGTAACACCAGCAGTTAATTGTTCTGCTGGAGTTAATTGGGAGTGAGTAGTTGAAGCTGGGTGAATTACAAGACTTCGCACATCTCCAATATTTGCCACATGTGAATGCAAGGTAAGTGCTTCCACGAATTTCTTACCGGCTTCAATACCACCTTTGATTTCAAAAGATAGAACTGAGCCAGATCCATTAGGTGCATATTTTTGAGCCAATTTGTTCCAAGGAGAACTTGGAAGAGAAGCATAATTTACTTTTTCTACCTGTGGGTGAGATGAAAGCCATTTTGCAATAACAGAGGCATTTGATAAATGTCTTTCAATTCGCAAAGACAATGTTTCTAAACCTTGTGCTAACAACCAAGCATTAAATGGACTTACCGCAGCTCCAGTATCACGCAACAAAGTTAAGCGAATCTTGAATATGTAAGAAAGGTTTGCACCAAATGGTGAACCAACCCCAAGTGCTTGCGCATAAACCAAACCATGATAACTCTCATCTGGTTCATTGAAATTCTTAAAGCGGGCTGGATACTTTGCATAGTCAAAATTGCCTGAATCGACTATTGCACCTACTACAGCATTTCCATGGCCCGATAAAAACTTAGTTGCAGAGTGAACTACCACATCTGCTCCATGCTCTAATGGTCGGATGGTGTAAGGAGTGGCAACTGTGTTATCTACAATTAGTGGTACTCCAAATTCATGTGCAACTTTGGCAACTGCTTCAATATCCAACAAATCATTTTTTGGATTTGCAATTGTCTCACCAAAAAATGCTTTGGTATTTGGCTTAATTGCCTTCTTCCAACTTTCTGGATCATCTGGGTTATCTACAAATGTAACTTCAATCCCAAACTTCTTTAGGGTGTGGTGAAATAAGTTATAGGTACCACCATATAAGGATGGAGAAGAAACAATGTGGTCACCATTTTCTGCCACATTCAAAATCGCATAGGTAGTTGCCGCAGACCCTGATGCAACTAGCAAAGAAGCAACTCCACCTTCTAAAGATGCAATTCTCTTTTCTACCGCATCTTGTGTTGAGTTCATCAAGCGGGTATAAATATTTCCAAGTTCAGCTAGACCAAACAAATCTGCAGCATGTTGGGTGTCGCGAAATGTGTAAGCGGTGGTTTGGTAAATCGGTAATGCGCGAGCGCGGGTCTCCGCATCAACTCCTTGCCCGGCGTGAATTTGGCGAGTTTCAAAGGATGCTTTAGTGATATCAAATGTCATGTTCTCTACCTCCATAGAGTTCTAGTTGTCTTTGGCGGTAGGCAAAAGGTGCGAAAAGCAATGCATACTGGATGAAATCCAGTTAGCTTAACTTTAGGCTGATCTTTTAACGACCCGCGCTTGTTATTGATTCATTTTGAATCGCTAACCTGGTCTTCACCCGGAGCACCCCACCGCGGTGGAGGGTTGCCGTCCAGTTAGCCGGGGCTTGTACCTGGAACTCGTGACCGATGAAAATTATTGCCTATTTCAATTTATTTTTCAACTTTGCTCTATCCACAGCCGAGCCTATTCTCACCCGTACCGCTGCACACTTGGGTATTCTTTTCATCACATTTAGTTCCAACTTATTAATAATTTCAATATCAAGCACATCATCATGCATATGAAAGGGCAAATAATGCACTCCGATATCTGGACCGCCATCGCAACTGTTTCTGTAACTGTTGCTTCCATTGGTGGTTTTCTCAAGTTCATCCTCAATGAGATAAGAAGACTTGAAAACAAGTTTGATGGAGTTGATACTCGGTTCAATCAAGTAGATCAGCGTTTTGACCGGATGGATCAGCGATTTGATCGCATGGATGAAAGAACTAATCAATCTGATAATCGACTTAATAAAATGGACACAAGATTTGAAAATAGCTTTAATTCATTGCGTTCAGATATTTTCAATTTAAGTTCAAGATTTTCAATCTTTGAAAATATGCTTGCTACTCACCTTACCCAGCCCCACTAGAATTAATTGAATTATTTGTATTATTTCAAGAAAAAATTCTCCAATTCAATTCTAGTTCTTTTTATTTTATCAAGTGATAATTCCCTGTGCTCAAATTGTGAACCTCTATTATCCAGCGCTAAGAGGAATTTTGGGTACCCAATTTTATGACTAAATATTTCCTCTTCTAACAATGTTTTCAGTTTACTTTTTTCACTACTGCTAAACCGAAATTTCCACACCCACTTAATGTTGTGAATATCGGCTCTCAATTTTGAAGCTCGGTCATACCAACTTAACATCTCGTCATCAAAATTTGAAAATGGACCCGGATAAGAGAAATAACCTTCCATCTCTTTTAATA
>OMHY01000054.1 GCA_900298985.1 Streptomycetaceae bacterium | reverse complement strand
TTTTGTTTTTTTGAATTTTTCAAAATATTATCTACTTCGCCAAGGATATTAGAAGTATGGGAATCCCCCAATTTAACTTCACCGGAATATTCCAACTTTTCTAACCTATATAGGGCTTTTGCTGCCAGCGCTAGTGCAGGTTGGCTTTGGGGCACACCCTCAAATGGTGAGGTTCTTCCCTTTTCCTTTTGTTTAGCTTTTTCCCAGTTAGTAAGCACTTCATCACTATTTGCCACTTGCGTCCCCGCAAATACATGAGGATGTCTGTCAGTTAATTTTTTAGCAACTTTGCCTGCTACCTCTTCTACTGAAAAAGGTTGAACATTTTCCTCTGCGATTCGAGAGTGAAAAAATACTTGAAGCAAAATATCCCCTAATTCTTCCTGCATTGCTTCTCGATCATTTTCATTAACCGCATCTATAAATTCATAACATTCTTCAATTAAATATTTCAATATTGATTGATGTGTTTGCTCGATGTCCCAGGGACAACCACCGGGAGATCTGAGGCGATCCATCACCTCACGCAAATGTTCTAATTCACTCATTAATTTTTTGCTGGTTCCACACCATCAGAACCAACTGGATTTTGAATTGAGAAGTTTTGTGAATCCCATTGCCCATACTTTGGATTAATTTTTACTTTATGTGAAGTTAGCCAAGTATTTATCCAATTTGAAATTGCTTCACCATTGGTATTAGTCAAATTAAGTGCTTTAGCCTTTTCATTCAATAGGCTCACAGCATATGCTCGTTGCGCTATCAATTCAAAATCTTTTTGTGCAATATTATGTTGTGCCAAAGTTGCAGGAAGAATTGAAGTTCCACCAATACTGTTTATAAATCCAGTTTTGTAATTTATATAACCTGCAGGTGTTTGGGAAACATTTAAATCTTTAGCCACTTGGGTAATTACTAACCAGCCTAAGTAAACCTGCAAAACTTGGTTAGTCAAAGCACTACCAGTTGCTAAGCTGTTAGAAGAATTATCAACTTTTTCATTTTGACGATCTACTAATACCGCATGCACGCTATCTTGAATCTGAGTATCACTGACAGATTCATTACCAACAGACAGCGCCATATTGGCAGGATTATCACAACCTGTTAATACTAAAACTCCCAAGGATAAAGAGGTTAATAATGCTAGCTTTGCTTTATTAGTTAATTTCACAGGGCTATTCTAACTGCCGGGAAATAGGTTCACAAAAACTTGGAGCAACCAAGGCAAAAAATCCCCAATTTCATTGCTTTCTTCACTCTCATCCCATGCAGGTTTTTGAGGTAATGTAACTAACACTGTTTGTGTAGCATTTTTAATAATTGAACCAGGATAAACCCGCTGTAATCTAATTTGTGAGGATTCAGCTAATTTTGCTCCTTGCAATCTTAAATATTTGCCAACTGCATTAACCTCTGTAATTACTAGTTTTTTTGCTTTTAATTTTAATTGCGCTATTTCAAATAAATTTAGTACTTCTAATGGAGGTGATCCAAATCTATCTATTAATTCCACCTTTATCTCCTCCAAAGAATCTGATTCAATTGCATTTGCAATTCTTCGATAGATATCTAATCTCAGCCTTTCTGAATCTACATAGTTAGTTGGTAAATGTGCACTTACTGGAATCTCAACTTTACAATCTATTTTAATGTCCTCTTGATTGTTATCTACAATTCCACTCTTAAATTCAGTAACTGCTTCACCAACCATTCTCATATATAAATCAAAACCTACCTCTGCAATATGACCAGATTGCTCCTGCCCCAATAAATTTCCTGCTCCCCTAATTTCTAAATCTTTCAATGCAACATACATGCCACTACCTAATTCACTGTGGGTAGCAATAGTGGCGAGTCGATCATGAGCAACTTCACCTAAAGGTTTATCTTCTGGATAAAGAAAATATGCATATGCCCGCTCTTTTGATCTTCCTACTCTTCCACGAATTTGATGTAATTGAGATAAGCCAAAAGTGTCTGCTCTATCAACTATTAAAGTATTTGCATTTGGAATGTCAATGCCACTTTCAATTATGGTGGTACTAACTAAAATATCAAATTCTTTTCGCCAGAAACTTTGGATTACATCTTCCAGGGATTTTTCAGGCATTTGTCCATGGGCTGTTCTAATTCGAGCTTCTGGCAAAAGTTCGTTTAGTTTTTTAGTAACCCGATCAATACTTTCTACTCTATTATGTAAATAAAAAACCTGGCCTTCCCGGAGCAATTCTCGATGTATTGCAGCTTTGATTTGTTTTTCATTATATGGACCAACATAAGTCAATACTGGATGTCTTTCTTGCGGTGGCGTGGTGATATTAGACATTTCTCTAATTCCGGTTATTGCCATCTCTAAAGTTCGCGGAATCGGTGTAGCGGACATGGATAAGACATCTACATTAGTTCGAGCTTTCTTCAGATCTTCTTTGTGTTCCACTCCAAATCTTTGTTCTTCATCAATAATAATCAAACCTAAATCTTTAAATTTCACATCTTTAGATAATAAGCGATGTGTGCCGATTACGATATCAATGCTGCCTTCGATTAAACCTCTTAATACCTCTTTACTTTCCTTTTCAGTATTAAATCTAGATAGTGCCGCTACTTTAATGGGAAATCCTTCATATCGTGCGGAAAAAGTTTCATAATGTTGTGATACTAGTAAAGTTGTTGGAACTAAAATTGCAACTTGCTTGGCATCTTGAACCGCTTTAAATGCGGCCCGCACTGCAATTTCTGTTTTACCGTAACCAACATCTCCACAAACCACTCGGTCCATAGGATATGGCTTTTCCATATCTGCCTTTACCTCTTCAATTGTAGAAAGTTGATCTGCAGTTTCCACATAAGCAAATGTATTTTCTAATTCATGTTGCCAGGATGTATCAGGTGAAAATGCAAAACCAGGTGCACTCATCCGTGCTGCATATAATTGAATTAGCTCTGCCGCAATCTGTCTTACCGCTTTGCGCGCCTTCTTTTTACTTGAGGCCCAATCGCTTCCCCCGATTTTGTGTAAAGCGGGTTTTTCGCCTCCAACATATTTTGATAATT
>OMHY01000053.1 GCA_900298985.1 Streptomycetaceae bacterium | reverse complement strand
TGGAATTAGATATCAGAAGACAGAGGTATTGAAATTTGAGTAAACAATTTTATAAGCCTCGCCGGGAAGTTTTGCAAGCAAATAAAGTTATGAAATTAGACCAAAAAAGATTAATTGCGGTAGACGTTTTAAGGAAAATTATGATTGAAGGTGCTTATGCACAATTAGTTTTACCTAAAGAACTTTCTAAGTCTAAATTGGATCAGAGAGACCGAGCATTTGTAACTCAATTAGTGTATATGTCCTGTCGATATTGGGGCAAAAATTTGAAAATACTAGAGCATTTATCAGAGAGACCAATTTCAGAGGTAGATGACAAAGTTAAATTAGTTTTACAAGCGGGTATAACTGAATTTGGGCATATGCGAACTGAACCAAGGGCGGTGGTCTTCGAATATGTGAATATTGCAAAAAAGATTACTGGACAAAGTAGCTCAAGTTTTGTGAATGCGGTATTAAGAGGTTATCAACGTTCTGACAATATAGATGCTGAAATTGAAAATAGAATTCTGGAAAAACCTGACACAAAATCAGAAATAAAAATAATGGAATTTAAGTATGCTCATCCAGCTTGGATAATAGAAAGCTATCGTAAGTTAATCCCTGATATTATAGAGTTGAAAACATTGTTGGAAATGAATAATAGAGCTGCCCAAATCCATGCGATCCCACTTCTTACTGATGAGAAAATAGAGCAGGAAAAAACTTGGTCAAGTTTTACAGATTTGAATTTCTCTCCCCACGGCAAAACTGTAGAAAGTAATTATTTAGAAAGTTCAAAAGTCAGAGAACAAAAGGTCATCATTCAAAATGAAGGCTCTCAAATTATTGAACTAATCTGGGCAGCAACTTCACAAACCTTCAATTCAGAAACTTCCTTAAAATGGTTAGACCTTTGTGCCGGCCCTGGCGGGAAAGCGGCATATCTCTACCATTTCTTAAAATTAAAGAGACCAAATGATACTTTTATAGCCAATGAAATAAATGAAACTAGAGCTAAATTAGTTGCAAAGCGAATGCCATCTAGCCAAGTATTAAATTTGGATGGAACAGAGCCTAAGGATTTTCCAAGTAAATATGATCGTATATTGATTGATGCGCCTTGTACCGGATTGGGAGCAATTGCAAGGAGAAGTGAATCTAGATGGCGGAAAACAGAAAAGGAGCTAAGTAGTTTATTGAAACTCCAGGCTCAATTGTTAGAGAGTGCATACCAACTTTTAGAGCCCGGAGGAATCATTGGATATGTGACTTGTTCGCCACATATGCTGGAGACTCGAGCTCAAATTATTGAAATAACTCATAAACATCCAGATTTAGAAATACTTCCCATAACAAATTATTTATTGGGCTCTGGCTTAAAGAATATAGTGGAGATTGAAAATAATATTGACAGATATGGTTTGCAGCTATGGACTCATAAACATGGAACAGATAGTATGTTTTTATCTTTATTGCGCAAAAAGGGAGAAGATTAAAGAGTGGTGAATTCCGGAAAATATTGGATTGCCCCCTCCATATTGAATGCTGACCAAGATAATTTAGAAGCTGAAATAGATAAAGTTTCTCAGGTAGCAGATTTGCTGCATTTAGATATCATGGATAATAGATTTGTTCCTAATATCACATTAGGCATAGATAGAGCCAGGGAGTTAATTAAGAGTAGTAATATCAAGTTCGATACCCATCTTATGGTGGAACGACCAGAGGAAATTGCACCTCTATATGCGGCTGCTGGTAGTTATTCCACCACTTTTCATTTAGAGGCAACTGAATTTCCAAACGAAACTATAAAGAAAATCTCGGATTATGGTTCCAAAGTTGGAATAGCAATTAAACCGAAAACTCCGATTGAGGAATTATTTCCTTACCTAGATAAAATCGATATGGCTCTAATTATGACAGTTGAACCAGGTTTTGGAGGACAGAGTTATATTTCAAAGATGGAAGAAAAAATTAAGATACTTCGAAAGTACTTAGATGAAGCAGAATTGGCTAAAGTTAAAATTGAAGTGGATGGTGGGATTACAGAATCTACAATTAAGCGGGCTGCGGATGCAGGGGCGGAGGTTTTTGTTGCCGGAAGTGCAGTCTATCGAGGTTCAAACCCAGCGGAAGCTGTTGAGAGACTGCGCCATATTCTGCTTTAGTATTGATACTTAACCTAATTTATTCAGGATTAGAGAAGATTTAGTTAGGCTAAAATTGCCCAATGAAAAACCTAGAAACTCTTTTTGTGGAAATTGCTGATCGAAAGCGAAATCCAGTCGAAAACTCAAACACCAGCAAATTGTTTGCCGGAGGGGTTCATGAAATTGGTAAGAAAGTTGTGGAAGAGGCAGCAGAGGTTTGGATGGCAGCTGAATATCAAAATGAGGAAGAATGCGCAATTGAAATTTCACAACTCCTTTATCATTTATCAGTCATGGCAGTTGAGCGGGGTTTATCGCTAGCGGATATCTATAAATATCTTTAAGAAATGATAGGGGTTGAAAATTGGTTTTGAAGATAGCACTTCCTAATAAAGGTTCTCTGTGTGATAATGCCACAGAAATTTTCAAAGAGGCCGGTTTTCGGCAGCGCTCAGATTTACGAGATTTAGTTCTAAATGACCCGGTAAATAATGTTGAGTTTTATTATTTAAGACCAAGAGATATTGCTGTTTATGTGGGTAATGGTGATT
>OMHY01000052.1 GCA_900298985.1 Streptomycetaceae bacterium | reverse complement strand
GACAGGAGTAGTTGAAATTAAGGATGGAGAATTTTCTCGAGATGAAAACATAATCATTAGAAATCTCAATTGGAATTTGGTTCCTGGCGCCAGAATTGGAATTGTAGGCGCAAACGGTGTTGGAAAATCAACCTTATTATCAATTATTGCAGGGGAACTAAATCTGTCTGGTGGAGAAATGAAAAAGGGACAGAAAGTTAAAACAGCTTATCTCTCACAAAAATTGTTGGAACTAGAACCTAATCAAAGAGTAATTGAATCTGTGCGGGAAATAGCAAATTCAATAACTTTGTCCGATGGTGAAGAGCTGGCAGCTAGTTTTCTCTGTGAAAGATTGGGTTTTGATACCGATGGCCAATGGAAAAAAATCGAAAGTTTATCTGGTGGTGAAAAAAGGAGACTTCAACTTACTCGTTTGCTAATGTCTGGACCAAATTTGTTACTACTTGATGAACCTACAAATGATTTTGATATTGAAACTTTAACCTCTTTAGAAGATCTATTAGATACATTTGTTGGAAGTATTTTGATAGTTTCCCATGATAGATATTTTCTAGAGCGAGTATGTGATGATTTTTATTATATTTCGGATAATCAAGAATTAATGCATCTCCCCGGCGGATTAGAACAATACCTAAACCTAATTGAATCTGTTGACCAATTACCCAGTAAAGTTAAAGTGGAAAAAACCATTGGTGCTGCAGCTCAAATTAGAAACTTAAAAAAAGAGTTAGTGAAGGTAGAATCTAGCTTGGTAAAAACAAAAATTGAAATCACAGCAGCAAATGAACAACAAATTGAGGCAGCTGCTGATCATTTAGCTCTAATGAACATAAACCAAACGTTGGAGAAATTAAACACTCAATTAATTAATTTAGAGGAAAAATGGCTTGAAATTAATCTACAAATTGAAAATTTATCTTAATTTTTGGGAGCTTTTGGTAATTGCTAGGGCAACTTTGCTAACTACATTAGCATCAAAGACACTAGGTACAATAAAGTTTGTATTTAGTTGATTATCTGCAACACATGAGGCAATTGCTCTAGCCGCAGCAACTAGCATGTCATCCGTTATTTTAGTAATTCTTGCATCTAGTAAACCACGAAATACTCCGGGAAAAGCCAACACATTGTTTATTTGATTTGGTGAATCACTTCTACCAGTCGCCACAATGGCCGCATATTTGCGAGCAATTTCTGGTGAGATTTCTGGTTCTGGGTTTGCTAATGCAAAAACAATTGAATCCTTTGCCATATTTGCTACATCAAGTTCGGTTAATACATTTGGTGCGCTTACCCCAATAAATACATCTGCATCTTTAATAGCTTCCGATATATTTCCTCTAAAATCTCCAGGATTGCAATTATTTACAAACCATAAACGCATTTCATCATCACCAGGTTTAGCGTCACAAACCAAACCATCTTTATCAAACCCAATAATATTTTCTGCACCGCTTGCTGTTAACAAACGAGCAATAGCGGTACCAGCTGCACCCGCACCGCTCATTACAATTTTAATTTCACTTAATTCTTTTCTAACTAGTTTTAAGGCATTTATCAATGCTGCTAAAACTACAATTGCTGTTCCATGTTGGTCATCATGGAAAACTGGAATATCAAGTAATTCTCTTAATCTTTTTTCTACTTCAAAACAGCGTGGGGCAGCAATATCCTCTAAATTTATCCCGCCATAAACTGGTGCAATGATTTGTACCGTTCTTACTATCTCATCTACATCTTGTGTATCTAAACAAACTGGCCAAGCATCAACCTCTGCAAATCTTTTAAATAATGCTGCTTTTCCCTCCATTACTGGTAAGGCTGCAGCTGGACCTATATTTCCCAGTCCTAACACTGCAGAGCCATCAGTTACTACCGCCACCGTATTTCTTTTTATTGTTAAACGACGTGCATCTGCTGGATCTTTTGCAATTGCCTGAGAAATTCGAGCGACACCAGGGGTGTATGCACGCGACAAATCATCTCTAGTTTTTAGTGGGACTTTTGAATTAACTTCAATTTTCCCACCTATATGAAGCAGGAAAGTTCGATCTGAAACTTTAAGAACCTCTAAATCAGAATTTTCTGAAATTTCTTTCGTTATTTCTTCAGCATGATCTGAATTAATGGCATCACAGGTAACATCTATTACTATTTTATCTATTAAGGATTCCACTATATCTAGAGCGGTAATAGCTGCTCCCGCTTTGGCAATTATTTGGGTAATGAGTGCAATAGGTTGATTTGCTGGATTTCCTACAATTCGAATAGTAATTCCATAACCAGGACTTGTAATTGCCAATTTTAATTTCTCCTAAACTCAAACTACGCCATAAAGTCGATCGCCAGCGTCACCCAAGCCTGGCACTATGTAACCTTTTTCATTTAGTTTTTCATCCAAGGAGCCAGCCACAATAGTGATTGGAAGATTTTTATCTGCAAACGCTTTTTCAACTGCAGCAATTCCTTCCGGTGCGGCCAGAATTGCTATAGCTGTTATATCACGAGCACCTTTATCAAATAAGAAATTAATGGCAGCGATTAAAGTTCCACCAGTTGCTAACATCGGGTCTAATATAAAACATTGTCTCCCAGTTAAATCCTCTGGTAAACGATTGGCATAAGTTGAAGGTTGCAAAGTATCGTGATCTCTAATCATTCCCAGAAAACCAATTTCAGCAGTTGGAATTAATTTAGCCATTCCTTCTAACATTCCTAGACCTGCCCGAAGTATTGGTACAACTACTGGTGGTGGCGCAGATAATTCATAACCAGAAGTTTTTGAGACTGGGGTTTCAATATTTATTGGAACAACTGAAATATCTCGAGTGGCTTCATAAGCCAACAATGTAACTAGCTCCTCAGTTAATTGCCGAAAGGTAGGAGAGTTAGTATTTTTGTCCCTTAATAAGGTCAATTTATGAGCAATAAGTGGATGTTCCACAATATTAATCTTCACATTCTTACTCTATCTTTGAATTTTGATTGCCGCTAGCACCTTTCAAGGTAAAACTATTGTGATATAACACAAATCAGAGTTAACTAGGGGAAGATTTCGGAATTTAGGAATCAATACTGATTGGTAAACTCCAGAAAAGAGAAAGGTGGCGATATGGTTGAAGTTGAAGATATTGGAATCGTCGCCTGGCATGAAGAGGGAGTTTGGCGGCTTTCGCAATTAAACGAAGTTAATGATCTAGAAAAGATCTTAGAGGAAATGCAATCTGATGATACAAACTCTAATTGTATAGGTTTAATTTCAAAAGGTGAGGATTATTTTATTGCAATTCATATTAAAGGTGAACAAGTTGAAATTGCTTTGTCTGATGTTCTATATGCAAGTGAATCAGATTTAGCAGCAGATGTTTTGGAAGAATTAGAACTTCCTTATCCGCAAGAAGAAGATGATGCACAACCTGCAGGTGATACTGGTTTGCTTAGTGAATATGGCATTAGCGCTATGGAATTTGAAGCGTTAGCTAATGATTTTGATTTATTTCCAGATGAACAATTAGAAGCTCTAGCTGCGCGTTTAGGTTTTGTAGAACAGTATCTTGAAATAGTAGAAGAACTCAAAGATAAAGAATAAATGCAAAATTCTGATTTACAAGGTTATATGGATCTTGCAATCTCTTTGGCACAAGAAGCACATCAAGATTTACCAATTGGTGCTTTGATTGTTGATGAAAATGGAAAAATTATTGGTAAAGGAGTCAATACTAGAACGACTCTTGGGGATCCAGTTGGGCATGCAGAAATAAACGCAATCTTGCAAGCTGGAAAAAATTTGGGAAATTGGCGATTAGATAACACCACTTTATTTGTCACACTTGAACCATGTGCAATGTGTGCAGGTGCAATTGCACAAACCAGAATAAGTAAATTGGTATTTGGCGCATGGGATGAAAAAGCTGGTGCGGTTGGTTCAGTTTGGGATATTTTGCGAGATCCAAGGTCTATACATAAGGTAGAAGTGATTGCGGGAATAGAATCAGAAAAATGCGCGCAACTACTCACAGATTTTTTTACTAAACAAGATTTAAGGTAATCTCATCCACGGTGGCGTGTCCGAGCGGCCTAAGGAGCACGCCTCGAAAGCGTGTGATGGGCAAAACTCATCCGTGGGTTCAAATCCCACCGCCACCGCCAGTTTTAAATAATTATTTCATAAGAAGGATTAACAATTGAAAGTGCACCATCACTTTCTCCAACCATTCCTTCAGCACAAACTATCGTTCCAACCTCAACACCAGATAGTTCTCTGCGTCCCATAAACTCTAAATTAATTCCACCAGTTTCATCCCAGATTTCAATTATTACTCGAGGAGAAATATTCATTGGCGAAGAAAGAATGCTAGTAACCTGGCCACGTACATGTGCACGCTTGCGCCATGAGGCATCTTTAATCGGCAAAATATTTTCATCATAATGTGAAATTTTTTCTTTATTAAGTAAGGATTCTGGCTTCTTTTCAATCTTAGGACTTAGATTAGAAGTTGTATTTTCAGATTTTTTAATTTCCGCACTAACCATTGGTTTATTAACAGTTTGACCGTTAATTATTTTTTCCACATCAAATGGCACAATAGTGGCTACAACTCTTTCCAATTGAGAGATTGGTGCAGCAATTGCTTCAGCTGTTTGATCATGCAAAATTCTTCCTAAAAATCTGGAATAAGATCTTCGTGGTAATAGTAGGGTTAATTCAGTATCAGGTGATGTAGTCATTGATAAGGAGTAATCAACTACTGCGCTTGGCAAACGTCTATCTGGGCAATCTATTAATTCTAATGAGACATCACTAAGCGCTGGAAGTTTCATCCACTCTGCTTTAATATTTTCCGCTCTCTTATCATCAATTACAAAGTGAACTGCTACTAGTTTTCTAGGAGCTAAGCTTCGGGCATACCTCACTGCCCCTACAGTTGCAATATCTACACTATCAACTAAAACTGCTACATCATGTCTAACAATTGCACTAGCTTTTTTAGTAGCTTCGGTAATATGCAATGCTTTTTGTTCTTTTAGGTATTGACGATGCAAACGTAAAAGAACAAATACTAGAGTTGGGAAAACTAAAACAACTAGCCATGCACCTTCAGTAAATTTAACTACTGCAAAAATAACCACTACTGAAAATGAAATAATTCCAGATAGGCCATTAGTGGCAACTGAAAATCTCCACCTTTTCTCTTTTAGTTTATAAGCTCTTTTTGCCATTCCTAGCCCTGCAAAGGTAAATCCAGTAAATACTCCAATTGCATAGAAAGCCAACAAACTATTTACATTTGCACCAGTAGTTAATAAAAGTGCTAAGGATGAACAAGCAAGAACAATTATTCCTGTAGAGAAAGCTAATCTGTGCCCTCTTTTCATGAATTGTCTTGGTACATAACCATCCTCTGCTACATAATTAAGTAGGAATGGAAAACCATTAAATGGAGTATTTGCACCAGTCCAAAGAATTAACATGGTTGCAAATTGCACAAATAAGAAAAAGGCATGCCCGAAAAATGAATTGCCTAATACTGTGGTCGCTATTTGAGAAATAACCGAAGGGGTACCAGTGTCATGGGGTATCGCATGAGTTGCGCGTGCTAGCCAGGAAACACCAAATACTAAAGTTCCTAACATCAAGCTCATAGCTAAAGTAGTTTTACGCGCATTGACACCTTCCGGAACTTTGAAAAGAGCTACTCCATCTGAAATTGCTTCTAAGCCGGTAAGAGACGATCCACCATTAGCAAATGCTTTTAATAAAACATAAATAGAAGCAAATTGCAAAATAGCAGAACCGTTTCCTATTTTTACCGTACCGGGAGTAATTTGTGCTTGATGAATGGTACCGGTAATTTCTTGATAAATTCCTAAAATAATTACTACCATTACCGAACCAAAAAATAGATAGGTGGGAGCAGCAAAAATTCGACCTGCTTCTTTAACCCCTTTTAAATTTCCATATAATAAAAACAAAACAACAGCGACTGTAATCCATAAACTGTATTTTGTTAATGCGGGAAATGCGGAGGTGAGTGCATTTGTACCAGCTGAAGATTGGACTGCAACAGTCACAATGTAATCAATCATTAATGCTACAGCTGCAATTTGGGCTACTAAGGGACCAAAATTTTCTCGGGATACTACATAAGATCCACCCGCTCGGGTGTAGGTCATTACCACTTGACGATATGAAACTGTAACTATTGCTAAGATAAAAAGTATTACTACTGTCATTGGTACTAAAATGTTAAAACCAGCTAACCCAAAAGCAGGAAGTAAATAAAGAAGTATCGCCTCAGATCCATAAGCAGATGAGGAAATACAATCGGAACTCAACACACCTAAAGCAAAGACTTTAGAAAGTCTTTGATGAGACAAAGTGTGTCTATTTAAAGGTTTTCCCAAAATCGCTTTTTTTAATTTATAGGCTAGCGGATCATCTGGGTGTTGCATCTCTTTTAAAGCTTCAGGCTTAGGAGCACTATCTGCCCATGATTTTGACACTTATTCGCTCCATCTAAAAGTAGTACTTTTCACTTCTATTTATTTGAATTGCTAATTTGAAATTAACTACCAAAGTTTAATTCTTTTCTGGCGGAGGATGAGGGATTTGAACCCTCGATAGGTTTCCCTATACACGCTTTCCAAGCGTGCGCACTCGGCCGCTATGCGAATCCTCCAAAGGGTAAAGAATATCGTAGTATTGCCACTAGACCTCTCGTGCGACGATATCGTATTCAAACTCCCCCAGGGCTGGAAGGCAGCAAGGGTAGATGCGCTCTGACGGGTGTGCGGGAGGTCCTTTAAAACAATGTTTTTGGAATTTTTTGGAATACTTTAGAATTATTTAAAAGGAGTTATTGGATGTCACTAGCGTTATATCGCAAGTATCGTCCCGCAACTTTTTCGCAAGTTATTGGTCAAGAACATGTAACCACTCCATTAGTAAATGCGCTGGAATCTGGAAATATTCACCATGCATTTTTATTTAGTGGTCCGCGTGGATGTGGTAAAACTTCCAGTGCTCGAATTATGGCGAGATCATTAAATTGTGAAAAAGGACCTACCGCTACTCCTTGCGGTGAATGTCAATCCTGTAAAGATTTAGCACCAAATGCACCAGGTTCAATTGATGTAATTGAATTAGATGCAGCCACACACGGTTTAGTTGATGATGCCAGAGATTTGAGAGAAAAAGTATTTTTTGCACCAGTTAATTCCAGATACAAAGTTTATATTATTGATGAAGCACATCAATTAGGGCCAGGCGCAGCCAATGCTTTATTGAAAGTAGTGGAAGAGCCACCACCACATGTAATTTTTATTTTTGCAACTACTGAACCAGATAAATTAATTTCTACAATTCGCTCTCGAACTCATCATTATCCTTTTAGATTAGTACCACCTGGAATATTGCTAAAACATCTGGAAAATATTTGTGAATTAGAAAAAGTAAAAGTTGCAAAAGGGGTTTTGCCTCTAGTAGTTAGAGCTTCAGGTGGTTCAGTCCGTGATGCACTTTCTATATTGGGCCAATTACTTGCCGGCGCTGATAGAGATGGTGTGAGTTATGAAATTGCAATTCAACTATTAGGTTTTACTGATGCTGCTTTATTAGATGATGTAATAGATGCAATTGCCGCCCAAGATAGTTCAACTTTAATGAAAAGTTTAGATAATGTAATTGAAGCCGGGCATGATCCCAGGAGATTTGCCGAGGATTTATTAGAAAGATTTCGAGATTTAATTATTGCCTCTGCCATTAATGATGATTTAGAAAGTGTTTTACATGGTTATCCGCAAGACCAGTTAGATCGAATAACTAGCCAAGCAGCTCATATTGGTAAGGTGCAATTAGTTAGAGTGGCGGAGTTGTTAGCACAAGGTTTACTTCAAATGCGAGGTGCTACCTCCCCTAGATTAATACTAGAAATTACAGCTGGAAAAATCTTAATCCCAAGTCACAATAGTGAAGATACTTTGTTGCGCATTGAAAGATTAGAGAAAAATGCGGCTATTACTAATTCATCTTCAATAAAGGCGCCATCAGTAGAGAGTAAAAAGGAAACTCCAACTAAAGCTAGTGCCGTTAAATCAACAGAAAAACCAGTGGAAAAAACCTCCGAAAAACCAGATACAAAAGCCAATAAATCAAATGATGGCGCATTAGATATCGCTGCTTTGCGTAGAGTTTGGCCGGAGATAATTGAAAATGTAAAAAATAAAAGAAGATTAACTTGGATGTTAATTTCTCAAGATGCACAAATACTTTCGATTGATAATGACGCAATTACTTTGGGAATAGTGAATAAAGGCGCTCGCGATTCTTTCATTACCTCTGGCTCAGATGAAATAGTACGAACTGCCTTTTTTGAAGTTATTGGTATTGATAAAAAAATAGATTGTGTAATTGATCCTTCCGCAACTAAAATTGCTCCTGATGTGAGAACCACTGAAGATCCAAATGATGAAGAGAGATTAAGTGGTGTAGAACTTTTGAAAAAGGAATTAGGCGCACAAGTAATTAGTGAAACCATTACGGAGTAATTAAATAATGTATGAGGGCGTAATTCAGGATTTAATAGATGAATTGGGAAAACTTCCCGGCATAGGCCCAAAATCAGCGCAGCGAATTGCTTTTTATATTGTGCAGTCAGATCGAATTGATATCAATCATCTAGTTGAAATACTTCAAACCATTAAAGAGAAAGTTAGATTTTGTAAGGAATGCGGAAATATTTCTGAAGATGAATTGTGTCGAATTTGCCGCGATCCAAGGCGAGATCAATCTTTGATTTGTGTAGTGGAAGAAAGTAAAGATGTGGTGGCAATTGAAAAAACTCATGAGTTTCGAGGGAAATATCATGTACTGGGGGGAGCGATTTCACCTATAGATGGAATTGGCCCGGAGAATTTAAGAATTAAGGAATTAGTTACTCGCCTTGGAAATAGTGAAATTGCAGAGGTGATTATTGCAACCGATCCAAATCTAGAGGGCGAAGCCACCGCTACTTATCTAGCGAGGTTAATCAAACCATTGGGAGTAGCTACCTCTCGCCTAGCAAGTGGCTTGCCGGTTGGTGGAGATTTGGAATATGCAGATGAGGTTACTTTAGGTCGCGCTTTTGAAGGACGCCGAAAACTGGATTAATCTCAATATCTAAGACAAAGAACTATCTCATATTTTGAGAAAAACCATATCTAGGTAGCCCCTTGGGAGATAATGCCTCATGCTTCTCCTATGGGTTTGATTGTTCAAAAATACGGGGGCTCCTCAGTAGCTGATGCTGCTGGTATGAAAAGAGTTGCATCCCGAATTG
>OMHY01000051.1 GCA_900298985.1 Streptomycetaceae bacterium | reverse complement strand
GTGCCATGTTATTGAAAAATGTTGTAGAGATAGCTCAAGGAAAATATTTGTGAAACAATTACAATTAAAATATTACAAATTACTTTCCCAAGTCTTAATGGTAATTGGTGTTTTAGTTGCTATAGCTGGTTTGGTTAGATCAGGTTCAATTATTATTGCAGTAGGTTTGATCGGTATCACACTCACAAGATTTATTTATTCAGAAAAAAAGCGCAGAATTGAACTTGTTATTCCTCTGGGATTAGCGGCAATGTTGATTGTGGTAGCACTCACAATTCCCCACGCTAAATAATTGCCCCTCTTGAAAAATAGCACTCTCTGGAAGCAAGTATTATTTACTTACTCAAACCTTGGGTAATACATAGTTGACATTAAAGTGGAAATTAAGGGAGATTAAAATGGCTCTTTCTGGAAAAGTGACTGTAGTGGGAGCGGGATTTTATGGTTCTACAACTGCGTTGCGATTAGCACAATACAATATTTTTAAAGAAGTAGTATTGACAGATATTGTGGAGGGAAAACCAGAAGGTTTAGCTTTAGATATTAATCAATCTAGATCCATTGAAGGATTTGAAACTTTAGTTGGGGGAGCTACTACAACCGCTGAAGGTGGCGGTTATGAAGCAACTGCAAATTCTGATGTAGTAGTTATTACCGCAGGTTTACCTCGCAAACCTGGAATGAGTCGAATGGATTTAATTGAAGTCAATGCCAAAATTGTTCGCGGCGTAGCTGAAAATGTGGCAAAGCATTCTCCAAATGCAGTGGTGATTGTAGTTTCAAACCCATTAGATGAAATGACAGCTTTAACTCAATTAGCAACTGGTTTTGCTAAAAATAAAGTTATGGGTCAAGCTGGAATGTTGGATACTGCACGATTTACAAATTTTGTTGCTAGCAAATTAAATGTTCCTGTATCTTCGGTAAAAACTCTAACACTGGGCTCTCATGGCGAAACCATGGTGCCAGTTCCAAGCCGATGCACTGTAGATGGAAAACCACTTAGTACTTTATTATCACAAGCAGAAATTGATGAATTGGTTGATTTAACTAGAAATGGTGGCGCACAAATTGTGGCCCTATTAAAAACCGGTTCTGCTTATTACGCACCATCAGCAGCTGCAGCACGTATGGCTAAAGCAGTATATGAAGATTCTAAAGAGGTAATGCCTGTGTGTGCCTGGGTAGATGGCGAGTATGGAATATCTGGAGTTTATCTGGGCGTGGAAGCAGAGATTGGAAAAAATGGAATTAATAAAGTAGTTGCAACTGATTTAACTCCCTCAGAACTAGAATCCTTAAAAGTAGCGGCTGAAGCAGTTAGAGCAAAACAAGCAGATGTAAAGAATTTGTAAAACTAGTAAAAAGATATATTGGGGAAGGTAATTTAATGGCAAAGATTAAAGTTTCTGGCACTGTCGTTGAGCTAGATGGCGATGAGATGACTCGAATCATTTGGCAATTCATTAAAGATAAGTTGATACTGCCTTATTTGGATATAAATTTGGAATATTATGATTTAGGAATTCAAAACCGGGATGCTACAAATGATCAGGTAACTATAGATTCCGCAAATGCTATTAAAAAGCATGGGGTAGGAGTTAAATGTGCCACCATAACTCCAGATGAAGCTAGAGTAAAAGAATTTAACTTAAAGCAAATGTGGAAATCTCCAAATGGTACAGTGCGAAATATTTTGGGTGGCGTTATTTTTCGCGAACCAATCATTATTAGCAATGTTCCAAGGCTAGTTCCACACTGGACTAAACCAATTGTGATTGGTCGTCATGCTTTTGGTGATCAATACCGTGCCACAGATTTTAAAGTTCCAGGTAAAGGTAAATTAACTGTGACATTTACTCCGGAAGATGGCTCAGCACCAATGGAATTCAATGTATTTGATTTTCCAGGTTCAGGTGTTGCGATGACTATGTATAACTTAGATGAATCAATTAGAGATTTCGCTCGCGCCTCTATGAATTATGGTCTTGCACGAAAATATCCTGTGTATTTGTCTACTAAAAATACTATTTTGAAAGCATATGATGGTCGCTTTAAAGATATTTTTGCGGAAGTTTATGAAAATGAATTTAAAAAAGATTTCCAAGCTGCAGGAATTGAATATGATCACCGTTTAATTGATGACATGGTCGCAACCTCACTTCGTTGGGAGGGTGGATATGTCTGGGCATGCAAGAATTATGATGGCGATGTGCAATCAGATACTGTGGCACAAGGTTATGGTTCACTAGGTTTAATGACTTCGGTACTAATGACTCCTGATGGAAAAACAGTGGAATCAGAAGCAGCGCATGGAACAGTTACTCGACATTATCGTGAACATCAAAAGGGACTTCCTACCTCCACCAATCCAATAGCATCAATCTTTGCTTGGACTCGTGGTTTAGCACATCGTGCAAAATTAGATAACAATCCAGAGTTAACTAAATTTGCAGCAACATTAGCAGAGGTTTGTATCAAGACTGTTGAGTCTGGGAAGATGACAAAGTATTTAGCTTTATTAATTTCTCCAACTGCCCCTTGGTTAAACACCCAGGAGTTTTTGGCAGCGATTGATGAAAATCTTCAAAAAGCTTTGGCTTAAAGTTCAATAAAAAAGCCCCTGCTAATTTAGCAGGGGCTTTTAAATTTATTACTAATTTAATCTTAAACCAGTGGTGGAATCAAATAGATGAACAGCACCAGGTTGTACATCTACTACAACAGTAGTTCCAACTTTAGGTGGATTCTTTGGATCCCAACGCACAATTACTTGAGCTCCTTCATCAGAAGCATTAGCAAATTGCACTGAAGAATCAGCGGGGCGACCATAAACAAATGCATCTGCTCCTAATTCTTCAACTACCTCTACCTGCACTTCAAAGCCAGAAGTGGATGGAGCAAAACCTTCCGGTCTAACTCCAACAGTAACGGTGCTACCTGCATTGGATGGAACTGGAATTGATAGGTGACCAAGTTGTGCGTTTCCTCCAGAAACAGGCGCATTTAATAAATTCATTGCAGGTGAACCAATAAATCCAGCTACAAATGCATTACCGGGACGATCATAAAGATTTCTTGGTGTATCAACTTGTTGTAATAAACCATCTTTCAATACTGCAACTCGATCACCCATAGTCATAGCTTCTACTTGATCATGTGTTACATAAACTGTAGTGATACCAAGTCTTCTTTGCAAAGCTGCGATTTGTGTTCTTGTTGCAACACGTAATTTTGCATCTAAGTTAGATAATGGCTCATCCATTAAAAATACTTGGGGCTCACGCACAATTGCGCGACCCATAGCAACACGTTGTCTTTGTCCACCAGATAAAGCCTTTGGCTTGCGATCTAAATAACTTTCTAAGTCTAATAATTTTGCTGCTTCTCTTACTCGACGATCTCTTTCTTCTTTAGAGACGCCAGCGATTTTCAAAGCAAAGCCCATATTTTCAGCGACTGACATATGAGGATAAAGTGCATAAGATTGAAATACCATTGCGATATCTCTATCTTTTGGAGCTACATTAGTTACATCTCGATCACCGATTCTAATTGCACCGGTGTCTACCTCTTCTAAACCAGCAAGCATTCGAAGTGAAGTAGATTTTCCGCAACCTGAAGGACCAACCAAAACTAAAAACTCACCATCATTAACAGTGAGATTTAATTTATCAACTGCTGGCTTTGTGGTTCCAGGATAGATTCGAGAAGCATTATCAAAAACGACAGATGCCATTACATCTCCTTTTCCGGGCGGTACGTGCCCGACGATCCGTTGGATAAAGGTACTTCGGGGAATTCCGAAGTGGCGTAAGCCTAACCTGAAATTTAAAATAATGAAAAGCATCTCGTAGGCTAGGAGCATGTGGGGCTCCTTACTTTTAGACCTAGTTATTGTGCTTGGGTTCATCTTGCTCGCTGGACTTTTTGTCGCCGCTGAAATTGCCCTAATTTCAATGAGATCAAGCGCTGCCAAGCAGATTGGCGGAGAGCGAGGAAAAAGGTTGGAGAAACTTCTTTCTAACCCAAATCGCTTTTTAGCAGCAGCTCAAGTGGGCGTTACCTTCGCTGGTTTTATTAGTGCTGCACTCGGTACCCAAAGAATTGGTGAAATCTTGATTCCTAGATTAGAAAAGCTCGGGATTTCCTCTGCCTGGAGTCAAGTAATTTCTATTTTAGGATTAACTTTAATTATTACTTATTTGTCTTTGGTCTTTGGAGAGTTAGTTCCAAAAAGATTAGGACTTTATCGAACTCAAATAATTGCCCAATTAGCAGCACCAGTGATAGATGTAATTGCCACAATATTTCGTCCCATAATTTTATTACTTTCTTTTTCCACAGATGCCATAGTAAGAATTTTTGGTATCAAATCCCATGAAAAGCCAAATGAAATTACAGAAGAGGAGTTGGCGGAGATTGTGGCCGCTCACTCTGATTTATCAATTGAAGAAAGAGAAATTGTGGAAGATGTTTTTTCTGCTTCCGATTTACAAGTCCATGAAGTTATGGTGCCAAGAATAGAGGTAGATTTTCTAGATGCTTCAATTTCAATTAATGAAGCTAAAATTTCCGTAATAGGAATGCCACATTCCAGATTCCCAATAGTGCGCGGGAATAGTGATGAGGTAGTGGGATTTTTATTAGTGCGGGATTTACTAAATCCAGAAATTGTAAAAGATGGAAATCAATTACTTTGGGAAATTGCTCGACCTATAATTTCTATTCCCGGAAGTTTAGGAGTTTTACAAGCGATGTCTCAAATGAGAAAAGGTAGAGACCATATTGCAATTGTGTTAGATGAATATGGTGGCACTGATGGGATTGTTACCTTAGAGGATTTAGTAGAAACTCTAGTAGGTGAAATTGAAGATGAATATGATGAAAATAATGAAAACAAATTACAACCAACTGCAACTGGCTTTGAAATAGATGGTCTTATAACTCTGGAAGATTTACAGGAACAGACCGGAATTACTCTTTCCGCTGGTCCCTATGAAACAGTTTCTGGATTACTTATGCACCGACTTGGGAGATTGCCCCAAGTTTTTGATTGCGTCTCTGATAATGGTTATTTAATTACAGTTAAAACCTTAGAAGGCAAGAGACCAGGTGAAATTCTAATTGAAGCTAATGCTCCAACAGATACAATTGCTTCTGACTTAATACAACCTAGCCCAGAATTAAGTAGCAAAAATGAGGAGAGTAATTGATGTCCCAGCGGAAAAGGATTCTTTCTGGAATTCAGCCAACAAGTGAATCTTTTCATCTGGGAAATTATTTGGGAGCTCTTAAGCCTGTCTCTT
>OMHY01000050.1 GCA_900298985.1 Streptomycetaceae bacterium | reverse complement strand
GTAGTAACCGACCAAGATAAAAAAATAATTAGAAATTCAAAAGAGGTAAAACCAGGTCAAGAGTTAAAGATCAAATTGGCTAAAGATGAGATTTTGGCAACAGTTAAAGGTAAATCTAAATAAATAAGTTAACTAAGCAATCTAATTAAGGAGTAAGTTAAGCACTATGGCCGCCAAGAAACCTGTCGCTGGCTTCGATTACGAAAAAGCGAGAGTTGAATTAGAAGGAATAGTCCGTTCATTAGAAAATGGTTCAAACACTTTAGAGGAAAATTTAGCGCTCTGGGAAAAAGGTGAGCAATTAGCCGCTAAATGCCAAGAGTGGCTAGATGAGATTAATGAAAAATTACAAGAGGCAAAAGCTGAAATTTCTGATGAAGAAGATGAAGAAGAATATGAAGATGAAGAATTAGAGGAAGATGATGAGTGATTTTTCCTATAGTGAATTACTTCCTTTGGGTGAAGATAAGACTAAATACCGTTTAGTTTCTAAGGAGGGTATCTCTACCTTTAGTGCTGATGGAAAAGAATTCTTAAAAGTTTCACCAGAGGCTTTAGAAAAATTAACTGCAGAAGCGATTCATGATATTTCCCATTATTTGCGTTCTGAACATTTAGCGCAACTATCCAATATCTTAAAAGATCCAGAGAGTTCTGCCAATGATAAATTTGTGGCTTTAGATCTTTTAAAAAATGCCAATATCTCCGCAGGCGGTATTTTACCGATGTGCCAAGATACCGGTACCGCAATAATTATGGGCAAAAAAGGTCAAAGAGTTTTAACATCAGAAGATGATGAAATATCTTTATCAAAAGGTGTTTATGATGCCTACACAAATTTAAATCTAAGATATTCTCAAATGGCTCCAATAAATATGTGGGAAGAAAAAAATACTGGAAACAATTTACCTGCACAAATTGAAATATATTCTTCATTTGAACATGCAGATGAATATAACTTTTTATTTATTGCCAAAGGTGGGGGAAGTGCAAACAAGTCATTCCTCTATCAAGAAACTAGAGCTGTCCTAAATCCAAAAAGTTTAATAGCTTGGTTAGATGAAAAGTTGAGGTTAATTGGAACTGCGGCTTGCCCTCCATATCATTTAGCGGTGGTAATTGGCGGTACTAGTGCGGAACATACATTAAAGACTGCCAAGTTAGCATCCACCCATTATCTAGATAATATGCCAACCTCCGGAGATGTTGATACTGGGCATGGATTTAGAGATTTGGAATTTGAAAAAGAAGTATTTAAATTAACTCAAAATCTAGGAATTGGAGCACAATTTGGTGGAAAATATTTTTGCCATGATGTCAGAGTAATTAGATTGCCTAGACATGGTGCTTCCTTACCGATTGCAATAGCTGTTTCCTGCAGTGCAGATCGCCAAGCCAAAGCAAAAATTACTAAAGAAGGTATATTTTTAGAGGAGCTGGAAAAAGATCCAGCTAGATTTTTACCTGAGCATGAAGAAAAAGATTTACTAAATGGTGAAAGTGGCGCAGTAAATATAGATCTAAATCAACCAATGAAAAATATCTTAGAAACTTTAAGTAAATATCCAATTAAAACTAGAGTTAATTTAACTGGATCAATGATTGTGGCTAGAGATATTGCACATGCCAAAATCAAAGAATTATTAGATGCTGGTAAACCAATGCCACAATACTTTAAAGATTACGCAGTTTATTATGCTGGACCTGCAAAAACTCCAGCAGGTTATGCCTCTGGCTCTTTTGGACCAACCACTGCAGGTCGTATGGATTCTTATGTTGATTTATTTCAATCTCATGGAGGTTCCATGATTATGTTAGCTAAAGGGAATAGATCTAAAAATGTAACTGAAGCTTGTGCAAAACATAAAGGTTTTTATCTAGGATCAATTGGTGGACCAGCAGCCCGATTAGCACAGGATTGCATTAAAAAAGTAGAGGTATTAGATTATCCAGAATTAGGAATGGAAGCAGTATGGAAAATTGAGGTAGTGGACTTTCCTGCTTTTATAGTGGTTGATGATAAAGGAAATGATTTCTTTGCCAATGTCTCACAGCCACTTACCATTGGAAAATTATCTAATTAGTTTTAGGAAGTAAATCCAAATCCAGCACCACTATCTTTTGGTAACTTTTCATTTTTAGCAATTGATTCGTCATGGATTTTTTTTGCATAGGAAGAGAGTTGATTTGAAATCTCTATTTCACTAATTCCTAGAATTCTAGCTGCCAGCAATCCAGCATTTCTTGCATTTCCTACTCCAACAGTTGCTACTGGAATACCAGCTGGCATTTGAACTATAGATAATAATGAATCCATACCATCTAGATTACGAAGTGGGACTGGAACTCCAATTACTGGCAAGGTAGTCAAACTAGCAACCATTCCAGGTAAATGTGCGGCACCTCCGGCACCTGCAATAATTACTTTATAACCTCTCCCTTTAGCATTTTTTGCAAATTCCATCATTTCCTCAGGAGTTCGATGTGCACTAACAATTTGAATATCTGCATTAATTTTGAGCGCGGAAAGTATTTCTTTGGCCTCTTTCATTACTTCCCAATCAGAATCAGATCCCATAATGATTGCTACTGGATTACTCATCTATTTTCCCATTCATATAATCAACTGCGTGTTCTACCTCTAAAATCATTTGCATTAAATTATCACCGGTAAGAGTTACATGTCCAACTTTACGCCCAGGCTTTACCTCTTTTCCATATTGATGAAATTTCATTTTAGGATTTCGAGCCATTAAATGTAAATATGGTCGATATAAATCAGTTTTTTCTGCACCCAATATATTTCCCATCACTGTATGAGGTGCGGTTAAGGAAGTATCTCCAAGAGGTAGATCCAATATCGCTCGCAAGTGCTGTTCAAATTGACTAGTCACTGAGCCCTCAATACTCCAATGTCCAGAATTATGTGGGCGCAGCGCTAATTCATTAATATAAAAAGTATTACCTTTCACAAATAGCTCCACTGCCATAACACCAACTAAATCAATGGCTTTAGCAATCTCAATCGCTGCTAGTTGTAAGTCTTGTGATAACTCCGATGAAATATTTGGAATTGGAGTTATAGTCATAACACAAATTCCCTCTTTTTGAATTGTTTTAGTAGGCGGCCAAGTAGCTACTTGATTATGTGGACTTCTCGCCACCATTACCGATGCTTCATATTCAAAATCTATTAATTCTTCAAGTAAAAGTTTGGCGTTAGTTTTACTTTTTAGAGCAAGTAATTCACTTTCCTGATCTATTTTCCAAACTCCCCTGCCATCATAACCACCAGTAGGTAATTTGGCTATCAAAGGATATGGAAGATTTGAAGGCAATTGAAAATCAAATATTTCATATTTGGGATTTGGCAAACTTAATTTTTGCATTAAATTGCGCATTTCAATTTTGTCTTGAGAATATTTAAATGAATCTGGATGTGGGTAAAAATGCACACCTGATTTTTCTAAAGATTTTAAAGTTGGTATTGGAGTTAATTCATGTTCAAAGGTTAATAAATCAAATTTCTTAGCAAAATTTTTAATATCTTCAAGTTCTTTATAATCTCCCAGGAGATAAGGTCCTATTAAGGCAGCACTATCATTTTCATTTTGCGCCAAAGCGACCAGGTTAATTCCTAAATCATTAGCACTAACCATCATCATCCGGGCAAGTTGTCCGGCTCCAATTACACCCACACTTGGGAATCCATTTGGAAAATTTTGAACCACTAGCCTAATTTACCGCTTAATTTGAACGCAGGTGCCGGATGATTCCAGCATGAATCAACTGACCATCGGCTAACCGCAATTCACCTGCGGAAGAAATCCCAGTAGCTAAACCATAAAATTTTGCACCGACCACAGGGGTAATTTCTACTTCTTGGCTAATAGTTTTACACCATTTTTCAATTTCTAATTCTTCATGATTTTCTAATTTTTTTAAATTAATTTCAAGTTTTTTAAGTATTTCAACCAGCAATAAATTTCTATCCCATTCCTTATTGGTTTCCAAATATAAAGATGTTGCTTCTATTACTGGCAGTTGCTTGAGAGTAGTATTTACATTTATTCCAATGCCACAATGCAATTCTGCTTGCGCAATTTTATTACTATGTAATTCAACTAATATTCCTCCAAGTTTTTTTTCGGAATTAGTAATTAAATCATTGGGCCATTTTGTTTTTATATCTGTCTCACAAATTTGAGTTAGAACTTCTGCACAGGTTTTACCAATCAATAATGGAATAATTCCCCAAGTATCTCGTGGTATATTTGGTTGAATAATAAGTGAGAAAGTTAAACCTAAATACTTTTGTGAAATAAATTCCCGATCTAATCTTCCTCTTCCTTTATTTTGAAGTTCCGCAACGCAAACATCTCCCGAAGTTAAGTTACTCCCCTGTAACACATCTTGGGTAGATGCAACTTCATCTAGCACAAGTACTCGCCAGTAACTGTTTACTAATGAATTATTTATTAAGGTTTGGTTGAGTTGCACAATTTAATAGTATCGTAGGGGTGTGGCTGATGACATCAAATCTACCTCTGGCAAAATTGCCGATTTAGAGCGCAAAAAAGTGGAAGCAACCTCAGTTGATCCCAAGGCGCTGGAAAAAAGACAAGGGCAAGGTAAATACACTGCTCGGCAAAGAATTGAAAAATTAGTTGATGTAGGTTCATTTGTAGAGATGGATAGTTTTGCTAGACATCGTTCTACAAATTTTGGTATGGATAAAAACCGTCCCTTTGGTGATGGTGTTATAACTGGCTATGCAACTATTGATGGGCGAAGCGTTGCAATCTACTCTCAAGACTTTTTAGCATTTGGTGGAAGTTTGGGAGAAGTAGTTGGTGAAAAAATTGTAAAAGTTATGGACTTTGCCATGAAAAGTGGCATTCCATTAATTGGTTTAAATGATTCGGGTGGTGCACGTATTCAAGAAGGTGTGGTTTCACTTAGTAAATATGGTGAAATTTTTAAAAGAAATGTAGCTGCCTCTGGAGTAATTCCTCAAATTTCAGTAATCATGGGACCTTGTGCAGGTGGTGCGGTTTATTCCCCTGCAATTACAGATGTAGTAATTATGGTTGATCAAAAATCACATATGTTTATTACTGGTCCAGATGTCATTAAAGCAGTAACTGGTGAAGATGTAGAGATGGAAGAATTGGGTGGGGCCAATACCCATGCAGCTAAAACTGGCAATGCACATTATTTAGCAGAAAATGAAGATGATGCTTTAGATTATGTGAAAGCAGTACTTTCATTTTTACCCAGCAACAATATGGATGAAGCTCCAATTTATCCTCCCACGGAAACTCATGATATTTCCCCTTCAGATCGCGCTTTAGATTCCATAGTTCCTGATAATCCAAACAAACCTTATGATATGAGAATTGTGGTGGAAGCACTTTTAGATGAGCAGGATTTCCTAGAAGTACATTCTTTATTTGCTCAAAATATTTTAGTTGGATTTGGCAGAATAGATGGACGTTCAGTTGGTGTGATTGCTAATCAACCATCCAGCTTGGCTGGCACTCTTGATATTGATGCAAGTGAGAAAGCAGCCAGATTTGTTAGGTTATGTGATTCCTTTGGTATTCCTATTGTTACATTGGTAGATGTTCCAGGATTTTTACCTGGTACCCAACAAGAGTGGAATGGAATTATTAGAAGAGGTGCGAAATTGCTTTATGCCTATGGCGAAGCAAGCGTGCCGATGGTTACAGTAATAACACGAAAAGCTTATGGTGGAGCCTATATTGTGATGGGTTCGAAACATCTTGGTGCTGATATTAATTTTGCTTGGCCAACTGCTCAGATTGCTGTAATGGGAGCACAAGGAGCGGTAAATATTTTATATCGACGAGAACTTGCAGATGCGAAAGATGTAGATAGTAAGAGAAATGAATTAATTTCAGAGTATGAAGATACTTTATTAAATCCTTATATTGCTGCTGATCGTGGATTTTTGGATTCAGTTATTAGACCGCAAGAAACTCGAGTTCAAATTGCTAATGCACTTAAAGCATTACGGAATAAGAGAGTTGCATTACCCCCACGTAAACATGGAAATATTCCGCTTTAAAGAGAATTAATTTAATTGGAAATAATTATGGAAAAAAAATTTACTATTTTAAAAGGTAACCCTTCAGAGTTAGAGTTAAAGGCTCTGGAAATTGCGATACCAGTCCCGGAAGAGAAAAAGCCTAGACCATATTCAATCTGGAGAAAATCTCAAATAAGACAACCCCTAGCCAAAAAATGGGGAACTGATTTTTAATGCAAATAGTTTTAGCATCTGCCTCTCCTTCCCGCAAAAAATTATTGGAATCCGTGGGAATAGCTCCCCAAATAATAGTCAGTGGAGTTGATGAAGAATTACCAGAAATCACTTCCCTGAAACCAGCGGAAATGGTTATTGCTTTGGCAATCATGAAAGCCCAAACAGTTGCTCAAAAATTAAATGGAAATTATTTAGTGATTGGCTGTGACTCCACTTTTGAATTTGAAGGAGTCTCCTTAGGAAAACCTGGAAATGCAGAAAATGCAATTCAGCGAAGTAATTTAGTTAGTGGCAAGTCAGGATTATTACATACTGGTATATGTGTAATAGATGTAGCTAAATCACAGGAATATTCTGATCTTTCCACTTCACTAGTGAAATTTTCCAAAATGGATCAATCTGAAATTCATAACTATGTAGCAAGTGGGGAACCTTTAAATGTAGCTGGTGGTTTTACCTTGGATGGATATTCTGCTCCATTTATCGAAAGAATTGATGGAGATCCTAGTGGAATTATTGGATTACCTCTTTACACATTGCGTTTAGCAGTTAAATCCTTGGGATATAAATGGGAAGAGCTTGTTATTTATTCAAAGGTAGCGAGTTAAAATTATGGCTATGAAATCAGTATTAATTGCAAACCGTGGAGAAATTGCGGTTCGAGTTGCTCGTGCTGCTCGGGATCATGGTATTAAATCAATTGCAATATATTCTGATGAAGATCGTACCTCTTTACATGTGGCAACTGCAGATGAAGCCTATGCATTGGGAGGCCTATCAGCTGCAGAAACTTATTTAGACCAAGATAAAATAATTGAAATTGCAAAAAAATCTGGAGCTGATGCAATTCATCCAGGTTATGGTTTTCTCTCAGAGAATGCAAATTTTGCCCGCAAAGTAATTCAAGCTGGAATTATTTGGATTGGACCAAGTCCTGAGAGCATTGAATTATTAGGTGATAAAGTTTCAGCTAGAAAAATTGCAGCGAAAGTAGGTGCACCTTTAGTAGCGGGAACTAAAGATCCAGTTGCCAACAGTGATGAAATAATCAAATTTGCTAAAGAACATGGATTGCCAGTTGCAATTAAAGCAGCTCACGGTGGCGGTGGCAGAGGATTAAAAGTTGCCAGAACTTTAGAGGAAATCCCGGAATTATTTGATTCTGCGGTAAGAGAAGCTATTACTGGTTTTGGTAGAGGCGAATGTTTTGTTGAAAGATATTTGGATAAACCAAGACATGTGGAAACTCAAGTAATAGTTGATAAGCATGGAAATGCTGTAGTAGTCAGCACCCGAGATTGTTCCCTCCAAAGAAGACATCAAAAATTAGTTGAGGAAGCCCCAGCTCCATTTTTAACTGAAGCTCAAATTGAACAACTTTATAGTTCCAGCAAAGCTATTATGAAAGAAGCAGGTTATGTAGGTGCAGGTACCTGTGAATTTTTAGTTGGCAGTGATGGCACTATTTCATTTTTAGAGGTAAATACTAGATTGCAAGTAGAGCATCCCGTTTCCGAAGAGGTAACTGGAATAGATTTAGTTAGAACTCAATTTAGAATCGCAGATGGTGAAAAAATTCAAAATACTGATCCAATTATTAGAGGCCACAGTATTGAATTTAGAATTAATGGTGAAGATCCCGGAAATGGCTTTCTGCCTTCACTTGGAACTATAACCAAATGGGAAGTTCCTGATGGACCAGGTGTAAGAATTGATGCTGGTTTTGACCATGGTCACACTATTGGATCTCACTTTGACTCGCTACTGGCAAAATTAATTATTACTGGTGCGAATAGAAAAGAAGCGTTGGAAAGAGCTCGCCGAGCGTTGAAAGAATTTGAAATTGGTGGATTAGCAACCGCATTGCCTTTTCATCGTGCAATATTAAATGATCCAGCGTTCATTGAAAATTTTTCAGTTTATACCAGTTATATTGAAAATGAATTCAATAATGAAATTGAGCCATTTAATTTCAAACAGGGTGTGGCAGATTCCAAAGCAGCTTCACAAACTGTAATTGCAGAGGTAAATGGACATAGATTTGAAGTATTGATTCATACACCAGAACCAATTCAAAAAAGACATAGAATTAAAAGTAATGCAGTTGCAAAAGTAAGTGGAGATAACATAGTCAGTCCAATGCAAGGTACTGTTGTTAAAATTCATAAGACCAATGGAGATCGAGTGCAAGAAGGAGATCCAGTAGTAGTACTAGAAGCAATGAAAATGGAACAAGCTCTTGTTGCTCACAAGAGCGGCACAATTTCTCAACTGCAAATTTCAGTTGGAGAAACAGTCTCAAGTGGCCAATCTTTATGTGTAATTGAAGATTAGAAAATAATTTTTATTAGTAACTTCCAGTTCTTCAAATCTATTAAAAATTGCAGTAGATTTTCTCTATGTTTAATCGGCAAGAAGTCCTAGATTGGATTGATTTTGATCCCGATAATGAGGATCTTGAATTAATTAGAAAGTGGCTAGAAGAAAATAATATTGAAGAGTTAGAAAAATCTTTCCAAGGACTACTTGAATTTGGCACTGCAGGCCTCAGAGGTCCCATAAGACCAGGCCCATCTGGAATGAACACTGCAGTTGTGTGTAAAGCTGCTGGTGGATTAGTTTCATATTGCAAAGAAAGAAATTTAAGGAAAATTATTATTGGCCGAGATGCCAGACATGGCTCGGAAAAATTCGCAATTAAGAGTGCGGAAATTTTTTCTGGTGCTGGCTTTGAAGTTTTTCTACTTCCCAGGCCCCTACCCACCCCAGTCCTTGCTTTCGCAGTAAATCATTTAAAAATGGATGTGGGAGTAATGGTCACTGCTAGTCATAACCCGGCGGCAGACAACGGCTATAAAGTTTATTTAGGTCCAGAAGTGGATGGAATTAATTACCGGGGATCTCAGATTATTTCTCCAACAGATGGATTTATTGCAGAGAAAATTAAATTAGTAAATCAGATGCCTCTTTTGGGAAATAATTGGAGTGTGTTGGATGAATCAATTATTGAAAACTATTTAATCAAAACTAATTCTTTGATTCCAAATGGCAGTGATTTAAAAATTGCCTATACCGCTATGCATGGTGTTGGAG
>OMHY01000049.1 GCA_900298985.1 Streptomycetaceae bacterium | reverse complement strand
GGCTCAAGTTTCAATTAATGGTAAATCCAGAAATGAATTTGGTAAAGGCGCATCTCGCCGCACTCGTAAGTTAGGTTTAGTTCCAGGTGTAATTTATGGACACAACCAAGATCCAATTCACGTTTCAATTCCAGTTAAGGAATTAACAGTTGCATTAAAAACTTCCAACGTTTTGATTGATTTAACATTTGATGGCAGAACAGAATTAACATTGCCAAAGGCAGTTTCTCGAAATCCATTGAGTGGAGAATTAGCACATATTGATTTATTGCTTGTAAGGCGTGGCGAAAAAGTTAGAGTGGAAGTTCCAGTACACACTGAAGGTGCTTATGATAAAGATCGAATTTTGGAACACGTTAATAACACAATTGAAGTAGAAGCAGAAGCGACCTCTATTCCACAATTCTTAGTACTTAATGTTGAAGGCTTAATGGCTGGACAATCCAAGCATGCTTCTGATGTGACATTACCTAATGGCGTTACATTAGTTTCTGATCCTGATTTAACTGTGGTTCATCTAGGTGTTAAATCAACTGCTCCAGTTGAAGAAGCAGCACCTGCTGCAGATGCAGCTGCTACCCCTGCCGCAGAAGCTAAACCTGCTGCTGAGTAATTATTAAATGGTTGATAAATCACCATCCGCTTATGGGTGGTTGGTCTTTGGCTTGGGAAATCCAGGAATTGAATATGGATTGACTAGGCATAACATTGGTCGGATGGTGATTGAATATTTAGCAACTTCAGGCTTTACTCAAAAAAATATACTCTCAACTCACAAAAGTAAATGTGATGTGGGGCAGGTAAATATTGGAAACCAAAAAGTAGTAATTGCTCAATCCCATAGTTATATGAATTTATCTGGGCAAAATGCAAAAGCGCTCGCTGATTTTTATAAAGTCAACGCTGCAAATTTAATTGTGATTCATGATGAAATTGATTTACCTTTTAACAGCATGAGAATCAAAGTGGGCGGTTCTGATAATGGCCATAATGGTTTGAAATCTATGACCCAGCATTTTGGTCCAGAGTATTATCGAGTTCGTTTAGGAGTGGGAAGGCCACCAGCTCCACAAGATCCCGCTGATTTTGTACTTCGCAAATTCACTTCAGCTGAGCAAAAACAATTACCTGATTTTATTATTCGCGCAACTTCCGCCATAGAGACATTAATTGAAAAAGGATTAGAGCGAGTACAACAGGATTTTAATGATTAAATCAACCAGTATTTCTAAGACCGGCGGCAATTCCATTAATAGTAAGTAATAGAGCCCGGCTGGCAGCGGGATTGTCTACTTGATTCTTTCTCGCCCTTTGCAAAAGTGAAACTTGCATGGCATGTAGTGGGGCTAAATAATTATCTCGAGTAGCAAGAGTTCTAGCCAAAATTGGTTGATCAGAAAGAAGTGCTTCTTTTTGAGTTAAGTTAAGTATTTCACTTCTAGTTAATTCAAATTCAATTTTTATAACTTCAAAAAAATGATGTAAACCAGGTTCCACTAGTTTATCTACATAACGCTTTGCTTGATTTAAATCAGTTTTGGCTAAAGTCATTTCCACGTTACTGATAAATGTTCGAAAGAAATGCCATTCCTTTAACATCTCTTTCATTATTTCAGTTTTCCCTTGCTCGCGGGCTGCTTTTAGACCAGAGCCAACTCCAAACCAACCTGGAACTATTTGCCTACTTTGAGTCCAGCCAAATACCCAGGGAATTGCACGCAATGAATTCAAACCCCCCGCAGCATCTGGTCTGCGAGATGGGCGAGAACCTAAAAATAGATCACCTAATTGTTCTACAGGTGTAGATTGGTAAAAATAGTTTGGTAGATTCGGGTGATCTACAAGAGAGCGATATTTAATAAAGGAATTTTCACTTATTAGATCCATTGCGTTGGTCCAATTATCTAATTCTTCCGCAGTTTGTCTTGGTGCGCGATTAAGAATTGTTGCTTCTAGGGCCGCAGCTAAAGTTAAATCTAGATTCTCATATGCTAATTCTGGAACTGAATATTTATCTGAAATAACTTCTCCTTGTTCAGTCATTTTCATTTGACCATCCAATGTTCCCCAGGGCAAAGCAATGATTGCATCATAAGTGGGTCCACCGCCACGACCAACTGATCCACCGCGACCATGAAATAATCGCAATTTAACTCCATGTTTGGCAGCGATATCTCGAAGTTTTCTCTGTGCTTTTTGAATTTCCCATTGAGAAGTTGCAATACCAGCATCCTTGTTGGAATCTGAATATCCAAGCATTACCTCTTGGATATTTCCCCGCAGCTCTACAATTTTTCTATAATCTTTATTAGATAAAAGTGCATCTAGAATTTCACCTGCACTTTGTAACTCCGCAACTGTTTCTAGCAAAGGTGCAAAACCAATTTTGGCAAAAGGATTATCCGAATCAAGCGAAATCAAACCTGCAACTTTAGCGATTAAAGCAACTGCTAATACATCTTCATGGGATTTGGTCATTGAAATTATATAAGTTTCAATTACCTCACTTCCAAATCTTGAGATTAAATCATTAATGGTGGTAAATACTTGATAAGTTTTTTGCCCGATTGGAGTAAGGTGTGAAGTTTGTATAGCTACATCATTACTACTTAGTTGAGTGTTTAAAATTTTACTTTGATTTTCCTGATAATTATTGATCATTTGGGAAAGCAAATCATGATGAGCCCCGGAATGTTCTCTTACATCCATAGTTGCATGAGTTAAGCCAAATGCAGAAATGGTGCGAATAGCGCGGTCTAATGTTCCTTGTGCAATTAATTCGCCGTGGTGTTCTATTAGTGAGCGTCGCATAATTAAGAAATCCTCTAATAATTCCGCAGTAGATTGATAATCCCGTCCAGCTAAATGAGGCGCATTGGCAGCATGTCTTTTTTGAGTTAATGTCAAACGATGTCTAATTGCAGTTGCTTTTAATCGATAAGGTTCTTGTTGGTTTTGTCTTCGGTATCGTTCTTCAATTTCCGGTAAATTAATTAAATCTTTTTCTACACTTTCTTGTAATTCCAAACTTGCACCCACAATTTTTGAGGACACTGAAAGTTCTTGTCTTAATTCATCTAGGATTGGCAACATGGTTCTAATGAAATGCCCGGTTTGAAGTAATACCGCCTCCGAGGTAATTTGTGGAGTTACATTTGGATTTCCATCCCTATCTCCACCAATCCAAGTTCCAAAAGAAAGTGGTTTTTGCCAACTATTTATCTCTACTCCAATTTTCTTCAACTCCAAAGATAAATTTTCTAACAAACTGGGAACAGTATTTCTC
>OMHY01000048.1 GCA_900298985.1 Streptomycetaceae bacterium | reverse complement strand
GTGGGGGATTGGGATTTGGATTATTGATTGTTGGGGCAGGGGAAGGGGGATTATTTCCATCAGCGAAACTATTTGCAGAAAAAGTTAAATTAAATGCGAAGCAAAATAAAAGAGAAGCAAATATGACTCTTGAGAAAACATTAAAAGCTCTAGAGTTAGATTTGGTTGTCTTAGCCATGACCAAATCCTAATCATTTCGGTTAGATACCGGAATGGTTATTTGCTTAATTTCTGCTGGTGGTTTATTTCCTAAACTGAAATAAGCCTTTGCTGGGTGTTACCTGTGGAGCAGGTGCACGCAAGCGCCGCATTTGAGTTGAGCGTAGGAAGGCATACATGCCTAAACCTTTGGTGGGTTCACCCGGGAATTTTTCCTCAACCGCTTTTCGAATAACTCTCTTTAAAATTAAAGCATGGCCAATTAATGCAATAACGGCCAGATACATAATTATTACTACAATCGCTTGTAATGCTCTGGCTTTGGAAAATGCAGATAGGAAAATGGAAATAAATAATAAATAGAATATATATTCGCCGGGCATTCTTCTGGAATCTACATAATCTCTAATAAATTTTCGTACCGGACCCTTATCTCTCGCAGGCAAAACACTTTCATCGCCACGCATATAAGCTTCACGTAATTTTTGTCGGCGTTCCCGTTCTTCCAATCTGGCGGCGGCTTTTTCTTCCTTGGTATTTGCAGGAGCAAATGCACTCTTTCTGTTTTTAGATTCTGCTTCCTTGCGAGAAGGAGTGGGTCGATTTTTCTTATCTGAACCAGATTGATCACTATTTAGTGATTGATTGTTCTCATCTTGGTTAGATTGATTAGAATCATTTTTTGCCAATTTCTTGCTCCTATTATTTGTTGATATTTTTTATCTATTAATTTGTTTAAGTTGGAAAATCTCTGATACTAGGGTAGTGCCAACATCTGATCTAAAGCCAACTTAGCATACTTCTTATCCTCTTCGTTGACCTGAATTTGGTTAACTATTCTTCCTGCCGCGGCACTTTCTAATGCCCACACTAGGTGGGGGAGGTCAATTCGGTTCATAGTGCTGCAATAGCAGACCTTTTCATCTAGATAATAAATTTTGCGATCTGGGAAGTCCCGAGCGATTCGGGCGACGAGATTAAATTCAGTGCCAATTGCCCAGGTAGAACTTACTGGTGATGAGGCAATGGTTTGAATTATTTGTTCAGTACTTCCTATCACATCACTTGCTTGAATAACATCAAGGGAACATTCTGGATGCACTAGGATCTTAATTTCTGGGTATTTCATACGATATTGTTCAATATCTTTTACAGTAAAACGTGCATGTACACTGCAATGCCCGCGCCACAAAATCATTTGAGCAGAATTAAAATCCTCATCTGTTAAGCCGCCATTTGGTTTCCATGGGTTATAGAGAACATTGCTTGCAAGCGGAATTCCTAATTTTTCTACTGCTGTATTTCTACCCAGATGTTGGTCAGGTAAAAAGAATACTTTTGGTTTTATTTTGGAAGATCCTAATTTTTCTTGGGATTTATCTATCGCCCATCTAATTGCGCGAGCTGCATTGGAGGAGGTACAAACTGTGCCACCATGTTTTCCAACAAAAGATTTAATAGCAGCTGAGGAATTCATATAGGTTACTGGAATTATGTAATTTGCAATTCCTAATTGTTCAAGTTTTTGCCAAGCCGCTTCTACTTGGCAAATATTTGCCATATCTGCCATCGAACAACCTGCTGCGGAATCTGGCAAAATTACTTTTTGATTTGGTTTGCTTAAAATATCGGCACTTTCTGCCATGAAATGTACGCCACAAAAAAATATCAATTCAGAATTTGCTTGCGATGCATACTGAGCTAATTTAAAAGAATCACCAACTTGGTCTGCAAAATCAATTACCTCTTGCCTTTGGTAATGGTGGCCCAAAATCAAGGCCCTATCTCCTAATTTTTCTTTGGCCACTTTTGCCCGAGCAACTAAATCTGGATCACTGGGCGCAGGAAGCATTCCTTCACAGGTAACCCCTTTTTCACTCTCCAAATCAATTCTTTGAGATGGCTCACCAATTTTGAGTAGGTCACTGAGCAACCCGACAGAGTGGGAATCTAGTTGATTGGTCGGAACCATTAATTGCTCCCTGTTGTGGGGAAAATCGCCATAACAAATTATCTCTCATAAGGATACCTGCTGTCATATGAGATAGAATTCCAATATGGAAACTAAAGTTGAAATTTCGACCTCGGCACCAGCCACAACCTTGAGCCTATCCAAAGAGGCGGAAGTAAAAGTTGCTGCATTAATGGAGCAAGAAGGAAGAGATGATTTAGCACTTCGAATTGCGGTACAACCAGGTGGTTGCGCAGGGCTTCGATATCAACTTTATTTTGACGATCGTCAATTGGAAGGTGATTCCATTCTAGAATTTGGAAAGGTAAAGGTAGTTTCCGATAAAGCCTCTACCCCATATCTTGCTGGTGCCACAATTGATTTTGTGGATACCATTGAAAAGCAAGGATTCACTATTGATAACCCTAATGCACAAAGTTCCTGTGCTTGTGGCGATTCTTTTTGCTAAATAACTCATAAATCTAGCTTTACTTTATTTTCAAATATGAAGTTGCAAATGGGTAGTTTTGTCTATTTCACTTGTATTCTGCACCCGTGAAAATTGCTGTTTCCGGTTCGGTGGCCCGAGACCACATCATGACCTTTCCTGGAAAATTCACCGATTCTTTTGTAGCAGATTCCCTTTCCAAAGTTTCACTTTCTTTTTTAGTTGATGGACTAGAAATAAGAAGGGGAGGCAATGGCGCCAATATTGCTTTTGGTATGGCGGTATTGGGGTTAGAACCAATCTTGGTAGTTTCAGTAGGTAAAGATTGGGAAGATTATAGAAGTTGGTTATCAAGGCATGGGGTTAATACAGATCATGTATATAACTGCGAACATTTATATACCGCCTCATTTATGGTGACAACAGATCAAGAGTTAAATCAAATTGCTTCTTTCTTTCCAGGTGCGATGAGCGCTGCTAGAGAAATTGAAATTGCGCCAATTGTTGAAAAAACTGGGAAATTTGATTTGATGATTGTAAGTCCAGATGATCCGCAAGGAATGGTTAGACATAGTGATGAACTGCGCCAACTTGGAATTCCATTTGCAGCTGATCCTTCCCAACAAATGGCGGTTATGAGTGGGGAAGATATTAAGAGATTAATAGTAGGTGCTAAATTTCTATTTTTAAATGAATATGAATTGGCATTGACTTTGCAAAAAACTGGTTGGAGTGATCAAGAGCTATTTGATCAAGTTGAAGTTCGCATTACAACTTTAGGGGAAAAAGGTTCCCGAATTGAAGAGCATGGGAAAGAACCGATTTATGTTCCTGCTCCGGTTGAGAAACAAAAAGTTGATCCAACTGGAATTGGTGATTGTTATCGCTCCGGTTTTATTGCTGGTTTATCTTGGGGACTTTCTTATGAAAGATGTGCCCAAATCGGTTCGATGTTAGCCACCTATTGCATAGAAACTATGGGCACCCAGGAATATAGATTCACTGCAAATGAATTTTGCGAACGCTTTGGGCAAGCTTATGGGGAAGAAGCTCGCGGAGAGATTGCAGGAAAATTAATTAGTAAATTGGGTTAGTAATTCTTAATTGTTAAAAGTTTTGCAAGGCAGTCATCAAACGTTCAATATCTGCCTTTTGGTGTTCAAATTTCAAATTGATTCTAATATTTCCAGAGTTTGGCCTGTCCAGTGCATCAAGTACATAGGAAGGTTCACAAATAGTGGCGGTACAGGAAGAGCCAGAATCAACATAAATTCCCATCTCCTGTAAATAATTTACTAATCGCTCAGCACTAATAGCTCGGTTATTCAGCTCCGAAAAAGATATAGAAACAATTGATGGATTTTGGCCATAGATTAAATCTGCATCAGGAAAAGTTTCTCCAATTTTTTTGATTAGATATCTTTGCATTTCCAATAAATGTTTTTCAAAATCAATTTGTTGGTGGGCAAAATTTTCCAAACAAAGTGCACTAGCAATTTGCATCGCAGGGTTAACCCCACCTCCCGAAAACTTTGGTGTGATATGGGGATTGGGATTTTGCCATGATCTAGAATCATTTATCGCCATCCAACCCACATCCTGTGGTCCACCCCAAGCCAGGGAATCAAATAAAGCAATGTCCCACTTGACTCCTAGTTCAGTAATTTTTCTTAAATTGCCCGAACCAGTAGCGTCAATAACTAAATGGTGATTTGGTGAGTTTAGAAAATTTTTGAGCTCTTGATTTGGTTCTTGGATAGTTCCAAGTTCTATATTTGAAATTTGCCAAAGTAAAATTGCATTTTCCGAATCGGGGAGATTAACCAAAACTTGGGTGTCAAAGTAGCCGTTTTGGTCAACAGAAAGTTTTTTAATGGGAACACCTTGAAAGAAAAACGAATCTGCAACTGCATGTACTTCTTGGCGGTCGATGGGAGAGTGAATAAAGGTGAATTTTTCGGGTAGGGCTAAATATCTTTTTGCTAAACCAGATAATGCCCAATGAAAAATCAATTGGGTTCCAGCTGAAGGAATTAGAGATTTCGAATCAACTCCTAAATTTGATGCCACTGATTCTCGGGCACGATCAAGTACAGCGCGGGCCTGGGAGTTTTCCTTGCCCCATTTACTTGGATTACTCCACCCAAAGGAAGAGGCGGTTAAACTTTTGGCCAAGTGATCTGCAATTTGTGAAGGTAGAGGGGATTCATATTGGAAATATAATGATTCCATATTCTCCGCCTTCCCCTAATTTAACAACCCATTTGTAGTGCCTATGTAAAAATCCAATAGCTCGTTTCTACTTGCCAACTTTAGCCAATCCCAGAGTTAGTTTTTTGTGAGAGGTAACACCCAGTTGAGTGCGCTGGTAGATAGGTAGAAAATGGCTAAATAGATAGAATATGCCCAGTTGTTTTGAAGGTAAATATGGGTATTTATAGGGCGAAGGGAAGTTTGATGGGCTTTGGAAGTGGCGCTTCAAGTGTAAATGGTATTACCGGCTCACTTTGGAATGGTGCCTGGATTGCAGCTGCGGTAGTTGGTGTTTTCACTGCAATATTGATTTTGTATCCAGCGGTTAGACATCGAAAAAAGATTGGCGCTAAATTTCCTACTCAAACTCAATATAACGTCCCAGTCGAAATTGCCTACACTGTAATTCCATTTTTGATCGTGGCCGTTTTATTTTTCTTTACCGCTAAAGATGAATCAAAAATTGTAAATGCCCGAAATAATCCAAACATTACCCACACTATTGAGGTAACAGGTTTTCAATGGTCATGGCAATTTAAATATGATGAGTTAGGTGCGAATGCGGATAAAGCAAAGGTAACTGGAACTCCAGATGCACCTCCAACTTTGGTAGTGCCTCTAAATGAACCAGTCAAATATTTAGTTCGCTCCAATGATGTTGTACATGGATTCTGGATCCCAGCTTTTATGGATCAAGTAGAAGCAATACCAGGTGTTACCAATGTGATTGCATTTACAGCAAAGCAACTTGGAACTTTCCCCGGTCGTTGCAACATTCTTTGTGGACGTGCCCACACTTATATGATCTTTAATGTAAAGGTAGTAACTCCAGAGCAATATCAAAGCTATTTGAATTCATTGGTATCTGCTTAGATAGTAATTCTAAAGAAATAAATAAAGTTTAGAGAAGTAAAATTTCAAGAAACAGAATAGAGAAAAGAAAGATAAGGTTAAATGACAACTTACGCCACACCGCAAACTATTGGGGATCAGGATTACTTCAATCAAGCAGTGCGACCAAAGCCAACCTCCAAAGGCAAGTTAATAGTTAAGTGGATAACCACTACTGACCACAAAGTCATTGGTTACCTCTATTTAATAACCTCCTTTGTTTGGTTCTTGGTAGGCGGAGTCTTGGCCTTGTTTTTACGCGCTGAGTTAACCAAGCCCGGACTTCAATTCTTCTCGACTGAGCAGTACAACCAGATTTTTACAATGCACGGAACTATTATGCTTTTAATGTTTGCAACTCCGCTTTTTGCCGGGTTTGCAAATGTTTTAATGCCACTTCAAATTGGTGCAGCGGATGTGGCCTTCCCGAGAGTAAATATGTTGGCTTATTGGTTATACCTATTCGGTGGAACCATGGCTTTTGCTGGATTTTTAACTCCAGGTGGTGCTGCTTCCTTTGGTTGGACCGCTTATGCACCTCTATCGAATTCTCAATATTCACCTGGTCTTGGAGGAGATTTATGGGTAGTGGGATTGGCAATTTCTGGTGTAGGAACGATTTTAGGTGGAGTTAATTTCTTAACCACAATTATTACTATGCGTGCTCCTGGAATGACTATGTTTAGAATGTCAATTTTTTCTTGGAATGTAATGCTTACCTCAATTTTAGTTTTACTCGCATTCCCTCCTTTAGCTGCAGCATTTTTTGGCTTAGAAATTGATCGCTTGTTTGGAGCACATATTTTTGATCCGGCAAATGGTGGTGCGATGCTCTGGCAACATCTATTTTGGTTTTTTGGTCATCCTGAGGTTTATATTTTAGCTTTGCCTTTCTTTGGAATTATTACTGAAATTTTGCCGGTCTTTTCTCGCAAACCAGTCTTTGGTTATAAAGGTTTAGTTGCTGCGACTATTGCAATTGCTGCGCTCTCTGTATCGGTATGGGCACACCACTTATTTGCAACCGGACAAGTCCTACTTCCATTTTTCTCTTTCATGACATTTTTAATTGGTGTCCCAACCGGTGTTAAATTCTTTAACTGGATTGGAACTATGTGGCGAGGGTCTTTAACTTTTGATACCCCATTGCTGTTTTCAGTTGGATTCTTAATTACCTTTTTAATGGGTGGATTAACTGGAATTATTTTGGCTAGCCCACCACTTGATTTTGCAGTATCTGCAAGTTATTTCGTAGTTGCACATTTCCATTATGTTTTATTTGGAACAGTGGTATTTGCGATGTTTGCTGGATTTTATTTCTGGTGGCCCAAGATGACTGGAAAGATGCTAAATGAAAGACTTGGCAAGATTCATTTCTGGTTATTGATGATTGGTTTTCATACTACATTTTTGATTCAACATTGGCTAGGTATTAAAGGTATGCCACGTCGTTATGCAGATTATTTGGCAAGTGATGGCTTTACTACCATGAATGTTATCTCCACTATTGGTTCTGCCATCTTGGCGATTTCCTTTATTCCATTTTTTATCAATGTGTGGATTACTCGCAAAGCTCCAAATGTAACCGTTGATGATCCTTGGGGCTATAGCGCCTCATTGGAATGGGCAACTTCTTGTCCTCCACCAAGACACAACTTCTTAACCATGCCACGCATTCGCTCTGAGCGACCTGCCTTTGATTTACATCATCCGGAAATAGCAGAACGAGCTAAGTTAGAAAAATATGGCGAGAAAGATGCTGCCCGGCAAATTGCAGCATTAAAGAGCGCTATGGATTCAGGAAATCTAACTTTTGAACAGAAGAGTGAGAATAATTAATGAAAGCTTCATGGCGTTTATTTGCAGGGCTGGCTGCATTCTATTTTCTAGTAGCAGTAGTTTATGTAGTAATCGGGGGAGAGGCTGTTGGGATTACCTGCATCCTGCTTTCCGGAGGTTTAGCGGTATTGATCGCTTACTATGTTTGGTTTACTGATAAGAGATTAAACAATGTTTTGCCACAAGATAATCCACTGGGTGAGATCGCAGATGGTGCCGGAGAGTTAGGTTTCTTCTCACCTCATTCTTGGTGGCCGCTTCCAGTTGCATTCTCTGCAATTGTTGCAGGTATGGGCTTAATCATTGGTTGGTGGCTTTTTGCAATTGGTGCAGGTGCGCTAATAGTTTCAGTACTTGGTTTAGTTATGGAATATGACAAGCCCGGTGCTTCTGCAGAGCATTAAATAATTTATTTAGGATCTTAGCCAATTTATTGACTTCAAATAACTGTTCGCTTGTTCATAAAAGTTTTCAAGTGGTTCTCCACAAATATTTTCAAAATAATTAGAGAAACTTATTCCACTAGGCATTGAGAATAGGTCCTTCAAAATCTTGAGACCGCCAAATTTAGCTACTAGAAATGCTACTCCTAAAGTACCTTCTGAATACACACATTGACCCTGAATATTTTGTAGGCTTGCTGTGCATTGAACCGGAGTAATATCTGGAAAAGCAGGGAACCAATCTTCAATAAAATTACTTGACTTCACGTTTTCAAACTTGCTGTTTGCAAGCAATGACATCAATTGCGCTGAGCCTTCAACTAACCAACTTGGGAAATCAGAAGCAATCAAACCTTTAGAATAAGTTAGACCTTGCCAAATATGGAAAATTTCATGAGGTGCTTGAGATATCAACTCTAAATAGAAAGCTCTCGATAATGTTATACTATTAAAATCTTGAGTTAAGTTAAGATTATCATCAAATGAACCGTTATTAAGTACTTTTGGTCCCAAGGCTATCAATACGTGGGTTTGGTTGTCATTGGAATTACAGTCCCCTAATGCAAAACTAGAACCCACATATTTATTTTGAGGGATTTCAAAATTGCAACCTAGGGTACTAGGTATATCGTGCAACCACTTTTGAGTTCTTCCCATGTATAAAACTATTTTAGATCTTGGGATTGAAAAACGATTTTCTGCGAAAAAATTGACAGCATTCAATGCTGATTCAAAAACTTTAGCCGGATATGTACCAGACAAGTTCGGGTCACCTTCTAGAATTTGTATGATAGAAGGGGAGTAACTCACTAGTTGGGTAGTTTTATTATCAACCAAACCTTGGATTTGTGTGTCAATGTCACCTAAAAATGGGTGAGAATTATTAGTTACATTTGCGGTCGTAGATGTTGATATTTTTGAATTGTATTGATTAGGCGAAGCTGGCATTTCCTCAGAAGATTTTTTCAAAGGTTGATTAATTG
>OMHY01000047.1 GCA_900298985.1 Streptomycetaceae bacterium | reverse complement strand
GTTCTCCAATCATTTTTAAATAAATCTCTTCTAAGCTGGGTCTAACCACACTTAAAGATGGAATTTCACCAGAGAACTTTTTAGAAAGTTGTGCAACATATTCAGTAGGAGATGAAGTTTGTTCACTTTTTGTAATTCCATTTTCAACCCATGAAACGGTTGAAGAGGCATATTGTCTGCCTCCTAAAGTCTGGGGAGTAGCCACTTCAACTATTTTGCCGTCTGCAATTACTCCTACCCCGTCCGATAAAACCTCTGCTTCATCCAGATAATGGGTGGTTAATAAAATAGTTCTACCTTCATTTTGTAATGATTTGATTAATTCCCAAAATTGGCGCCTGGCCTCTGGATCAAAACCAGTAGTTGGTTCATCTAAAAACAACAACTCAGGATTTCCTAAAATCCCAAGTGCCACATCAACTCTTCTTCTTTGACCACCGGAAAGTTTTTCAATTCGGGCATCTAGTTTTTCTTTCAAGCCTACAGCTTCAATTACTTCCATGGGATCTCGTGGGTTTTGATAGTAATTAGCAAAATTAAAAACCATTTCTCGCACAGTTAAATCTTGCCCATCTTTAGTATTTTGTAAGACTATTCCAATTTTGTTTCGCCACTCCTTGGAGTTGTTTCGCAAGTTTTCTGGGTCTTGGCCAAGTACTTTTACTTCTCCACTTGTTCGCTTTCTATAACCTTCCAAAATTTCAACTGTGGTGGTTTTTCCTGCTCCATTTGGTCCAAGTAGTCCAAATATTTCACCTTGCTCTATCTCTAAATCGATACCATCAACTGCGCGCTTAGTTTTACCTTTGGCGCTCGGATAATCTTTGACTAATCCCTTAACTACTATTGGGCTGGAGTTACTATTTTTCACAGTGTTATCTTGCCGTAATATGAGAAATATTGGAATTTATATTGGAAAATAAGGCAGTGAGCCCGCGACGAAACCGCAGAGATAAGAGCAGAGACAATTTAGAGTCTGGGATAGAAAATTTCTCGCCTCAGACTATTTCATTTGCGGAGTTTGATGGGATTGAATATGAATTCAGACAAATTACCGGCTCAACTTCAAATAAACCATATAGATGTCCAGGTTGTGACCAGATTATTCCAACCGCTACACCACATATCGTTGCCTGGCCACTTAGTGATTTAGAAAGTAGAAGACATTGGCACATGGCCTGCTGGAATAAGCGTAGTCAAAGAAAACCAAATGTTCAGCGAACTAGAAATGCACCTAAATATTAAGAGTTTTAATTATTTTCTTAAAGATAGAGATTTTAGTTTTAGTTTTACCAAAAGAGGTTAATTCAAAAGGCAAAGAAAATATTTGTTTACTTACCGCAACTGGATAAGAAAATTCTTTTAAGCCTTCTATTCCATGAATTCGTCCAAATCCACTATCACCTACACCTCCAAATGGAAGCAAGGAAGCTCCAGCATAGGTATTAACACTATTAATTGAAATCATTCCCGCCTTAATTTGAGGTACAAGTTTTTTCCCTTGACCCTTACTCCAAATACTTGCACCTAATCCAAAATTTGAATTTTGCAGATGCGCTATTGCGTTTGTGATACTTTCTACTTTACAGAGCACAACTACTGGACCAAATATTTCTTCCGGAATATCATAATTGGGATCTGTTGATTCTAAAATTATTGGGTATAAATAATTAGTCGCATTCTTATCATTTATTGGAATTTGTTTTTGAAAAATAATTCTCAAATCTTTTCCTAAAATATTATTGACTTGCCCCTCAATTTGTTGTGGGGCCCCCGGTAAAACCATTGGACCATAATCCCCATTTAGTATTGGATCTATATTTGCTATTTGCTGGATTAACCCAACTTTGAAATTATCATAAATAGGAGACTCTACATAGATTCGAGTAGCGCCAATACAGGTCTGTCCTGAGTTACTCATAGCTGACCAAGTAATTGCAGTTATCGCTTTTGCAATATTTGCATCTGCAGCCACAAAGACTGGATCCATACCACCAGCTTCAATTACCACTGGAGTTAAATTTTCTGCCGCTGTTTTCATTACCGCTCTGCCAGTTTTACTGGATCCAGTGAAGGAAAGTTTATTAATTTTAGCTTTACTTAACTCGATACCATATTGATTATCGCCAGGTAGAAATTGAAACAAATAAAGATAGTTCTCTTTAGCAAATGATTTTTCCCAGATTTCAACTAATTTTTTACCAATTGCTTCACTATATGGACTGGGCTTAAAAATAACTGCATTACCAGCCGCTAAAGCGCTGGAAATAGATCCCATGGGTGTGAATATTGGATAATTCCAAGGTCCGATTACACCAACTACTCCATAAGGTTTCCAAATAACTGAAGCAATATTATTAGCAGTTAAAAAATTACTACGCCGCCATTTCCATCTTAAATATCTTCGCGCATTTCTTGCTGACCAACGTAGATGGGTAACACTCAATGCAATTTCTAGAAGAGTATCTACCTCTTTTTTACCTGTTTCATTCAAAACAGTATTTGTTAATTCATCACAATGATTTGAAATTCCTTCGGCAAAAATATTCAAGACTTTTTTGCGCTTAGTAAAAGATAATTTTTCCCAATATGTTTGGGCTGCCCTAGCTCTTTCCACTTTAAAGGAAACTTCTTCAATAACTTCTTCAATTGAAGTTGTAGTTATATTCACCACTTCTTATTACCTCCAAAGTCAGATAGGAACGGGATAGATTTCATTACTATTAATTTTTTGATTAAAATAGGTCTATGGAAGGTAGATTATGCCAGAGTTAATTAGACCAAGCACCATCTTGCCCTCCATTAGAGAAAATTTTGAAATAATTACTGCTGATGGTTTGAAATTAGTTGGAGAAAAAGCTATCCCAATAGGGTCAATTAATTCCACAATACTTTGCTTGCACCCAAACCCTTCAGGTGGTGGGATGATGGATAGTCATATTTATAAAAAATCTGCCAATCGATTACCTCATTTGGCTGGTATCGAAATAATTAGATTCAACACTCGAGGAACCAAAAGTGATCGTGGTCAAAGTGAAGGTTCATATGACAACGGGGTAAGTGAAAAATATGATGTACAAGCAGCCTTAGAGTATTCATTTTCTCAAAGTGAAGTTAAAGAGTTATGGGTCATGGGCTGGTCCTTTGGAACTGATTTAGCTTTGCAATATGCCAGAGATCCAAGAATTAAAGGTTTGATTTTACTTAGTCCACCTTTAAAAAATACTACCCAGACTGATTTAGATTTTTGGAAAGCAGATGGCAGAGCCATAACTGCGCTAATTCCAGAGTTTGATGAATACTTAAAACCGGTGGAAGCAAAAGCTAGATTTACTGGTTTAACTAATTTGCATCAAATTGATGTGGAAGGTGCTAAACATCTTTGGGTGGGGGAGCCTTATGTTCATAGAGTTTTAAGTGAAATAGTTAAAATAGTGGCACCAAATAAATTGCCACTTCCGCTTGAAATATAAAATCTAAATTAACTTCGCTCACTTTTAGGTAAAACCACTTCATTAACAATTAGTAATACCGCTGCCGCAATCGGAACTGAAAGCAATCCACCAATTGGACCCAATAAAGAGGTACCAAGCATTGCTGCCAAAATAGTAACTATGCCTGGAATTGAAAGTGACTTTCTCATAATTTTTGGCATAATTAAATAATTTTCAATTTGTACATATACCAAATATGCAAGAAAGGCTATTAATGCAGTAATTGGAGATCTTGCCAAAGCTACTAAAGTAACCACTGTAATTCCTAAGAAATGTCCAATTAATGGAATTAGACCACAAACAAGTACTACCATTCCTAGAGCAAAGGAGTATGGAATTCTAAGGGTAAGACTTAGCAAGGTAATGAAAATACCAGCAATTATGGCAACAGTTGCTTGACCTCCTACAAATGAGCCAATTCGATAGATAATTTCATCAGAAAGTGCAGATACTCTTTCCCGGCGAGATTTAGGTATAAATCCATAGATGGTTTTAGTTAAACTTGGCAAAGTTATTAAGAAATATAAAGTTAGTACTGTAAGAGCTAAGATAGAAAAAGTAAGTGAAATAACTGCTTTACCTACACCAATTACTCCTCCAAAGGCATGGGAGATAAAAGTATTGCGCAAAGATACATTGTTTAGATTTTTCTGGAGAGAAGACACAATTCCATATTTATGATCAAGTGAATGAAATAGGTGATTTCTATTTAACTCTTTTACTAAGTTTGGAAGTGATTTAATAAAATTAGATATTTGAGTGACCGCAGGTGGTATAACTAACCAAATAAGCAATACAAAGAATATCAATACAGTGGCAATAATTATTGCAACTGATTTTTTACGATCTAGCCCCTTTTTTTGCAAAATTAAGACTGCAGGATTTAAACCTGCTGCTAAGAAGAAAGCAACAATGATTATGAGAAATACTTGAGAGGCTGAGGCTAAAGCTCGCAAAACTGTGAATGCTATTAAAGCACCTGCAGTCACTAGAAATCCAAAATAAAATGGATTTTGTTTATCTAAAGGTTTTCCTGGCTCTCCCAGTGGTAATTTCATAATTCAAAGTGTAGCGATTGGCAAAAGTTGAGCCTGAAATAACTAGTAGAATTAGCCAAGTGTCGGAGTTAAAAATAACTGGTTTAGCAGAGGAAATGTCTGCTTTAGCTAGGTTACCTTGGGAACAGCCTTTAGAGAATTGGCCCGAGGACCCAACCCTTACAGATATGCGCGGTATCTCCCGGCACATTGTTAGATTAATAAAACCGGATCCGAAAAACTCTGAATTTGTCTATGCCATTAAGGAAACGGTTCCCGAGTTTGCAAACCGGGAATATGGAATATTGCGAGAATTAATTAATCGCCAAGCACCAACAGTGGAGCCAGTGGCAGTAATAGAAGGCCGACGGGACAAAGAAGGCGAAAGATTGCCCGCCATGTTGGTAACTAAATATCTACCTTATTCTTTGCCCTATCGAATTATTTTAGGTAATCAAATGACTCCCCATGAAATTACAAATATGGCAAATGCTTTGGCATTTTTATTGGTGCGATTACATTTATTAGGTTTCTGGTGGGGAGATTGCTCTTTATCTAATACATTGTTTAGACAAGATGCTGATCAATATGCCGCTTATTTAGTAGATGCGGAAACCGGGGAATTTCAGGAAAAGTTAAGTAATGGCCAAAGAGAACATGATTTAGAGATTGCACATTTCAATGTGGCGGCAGAGCTAGAAGATTTAATTGAAGCTGGGGTATTACATCCAAGTGTTAACTCTGTTAGATCAAGTGATGGCGTAATAAAGAGATATCGCCGGCTTTGGAAAGCATTAAATGAACCCCAAATTCTAGATCCTTCTGACCGGCATGCAGTAGAAAAAGCAATGCGAGAACTACAAGATTTAGGATTTGCGGTAGAAGAGGTAGAGGTATCAATAAATGGCGATAAAGGAGAACTAAAATTTTCTCCAAAATTAGTTGCAGCTGGTTATCATCAAAAAAGATTGTATGAAATTCTTGGATTGCAAGCAGAAGAGTTACAAGCAAAAAGATTATTAGCCTCTTTTGATAGATACCGTGGTAGAGAAAGTGTTCCTAAACCTCCCATTCATGATAGTGCTCGCAGATGGCTGCGAGATGTTTATCATCATGTAATTGAACAAGTACCTAATGAATTGCAAGGCAGAGTAGAACCTTCCCAACTATTTCATGAAATATTGGAACATAGATGGTATTTAGGTGAGCAAATTGGTAAAGATATTGGCTTGGACAACGCCACTAAAGATTATATTGAAAAGATTTTACCCACTAAAAATCCAGCAAATCTTTAAAATATTCTGATTAGCAATAGGTAATTAACTGGCGCCCTCAGTATTGCCCGCATCTACATTGGAAAAATCATGTAATTGATATTGATCTAAAGCTGCTTTAACCACCTTAGACTTAATATCTCCTACTTGATTCAAAGTAGATAAAGTAGCAACTGTAATAGATTCCGCATCCACTCGGAAGTGTCTGCGAAGCGCACCTCTGGTATCTGATAATCCAAAACCATCAGTACCTAAAGCGTAGAAAGGATTTTCTATCCAAGGAGCAATTTGTTCCTGTACTGCTCTCATATAATCACTAACTGCAATCACTGGTCCATCAAATCCTTTTAATTTACCAGTGATATATGCGCTAGCTTTTTCCTCGGGATTAGTTAGATTATGTCTATCTACATTTAATCCATCTCTTCGCAATTCATTCCAGGAAGTTACTGACCATACATTTGCATTTACATCCCAATCTTTTTCTAACATTTCCGCTGCTTTAATCGCTGCATTTACCGCAACTCCAGATGCTAGTAATTGAACGGAATTGCGATTTCTAGTTTTGCTCTTTCGGTATAAATGAATACCTCGCAAAATTCCTTCCACATCTACATCTTCGGGCTCTGCAGGTTGCACATATGGTTCGTTATAAACTGTTAAATAATAGAAAATATTTTCACTATTTTCTCCATACATTCTGCGAAGTCCATCTTTTACAATATGGCCTAACTCAAAAGCATATGCTGGATCATAGGCAACTACCGCTGGATTTGTAGAAGCTAACAATAATGAATGGCCATCTTCATGTTGTAGACCTTCACCATTAAGGGTAGTTCTACCAGCAGTCGCTCCTAGTACAAAGCCACGAGCCATTTGATCTGCTGCCGCCCAAAATGCATCACCAGTTCTTTGGAAACCAAACATGGAATAGAAAATATAAACCGGAATCATTGGTTCATCATGAGTTGCATAAGAGGTACCAACTGCGGTGAAAGAAGCAGTAGAACCAGCTTCATTTATACCTTCATGCAATATCACACCATCTTTTGCTTCTTTATAGGAAAGCATTAATTCTCGATCAACGGCGGTATATAGCTGTCCTTTTGGTGAATAAATCTTTAGAGTTGGGAATAATGAATCCATACCAAAGGTACGGGCTTCATCTGGAATGATTGGTACAAATCTCTTGCCAATCTCTTCTTCTTTAACTAGATCTTTCAACAGCCTAACAAAAGCCATAGTAGTAGCGATTGATTGATGTCCACTTCCACGTTTTACAACATCAAATGCTTCATCTTTAGGCATAGGAAGCGGTCTAGAAACTTTTCTTCTAGTTGGGACACTGCCACCAAGTTGTTCTCGGCGCTGCATTAAATATTTGAATTCCTTAGAATCAGGAGCTGGTCGATAATATGGTGGTAAATATGGATCAATTTGTTCATCAGTTACTGGAATATGCAAAGTATCTCTAAATGCTTTGAGGTCTTCTACAGTCATCTTCTTCATTTGGTGAGTAGCGTTTCGACCTTCAAAGTGAGAACCTAATGTCCAACCTTTAATTGTTTTCGCCAAAATTACAGTTGGTCTGCCATTGTGTTCAGTTGCTGCTTTATAAGCTGCATAAACTTTTCTATAATCAAGTCCACCTCTGCGTAGCGCCCAGATTCGATCATCGCTCCAATCTGCAACCATTGCTGCAGTTCTTGGATCTTTTCCAAAGAAGTGCTCTCTTACGTACGCACCATTTTCAGCTTTCAAAGTTTGGTAATCACCATCAGTGGTTCGATTCATTAAATCAATTAGCGCACCTTCGCGGTCCTTTGCCAAAAGTTCATCCCACTCATGTCCCCAAACAACTTTAATCACATTCCAACCGGCCCCGACAAAAATAGATTCAAGTTCTTGAATAATTTTTCCATTTCCACGAACTGGTCCATCTAATCTTTGTAAATTGCAGTTGACTACAAATGTTAAATTATCTAAACCTTCACGAGCAGCAAGAGATAGCGCACCTAAAGTTTCTACTTCATCAGTTTCACCATCACCTAAAAATGCCCAAACTCTTTGGTCGCTGGTATCTTTAATACCGCGGTTATGTAAATATTTATTAAATCTTGCTTGATAAATTGCATTAATTGGTCCTATGCCCATTGATACTGTGGGAAATTCCCAAAACTCTGGCATCAATCTTGGATGTGGGTAACTTGATAATCCACCTGGTTTATGTGACAACTCTTGTCTAAAACCATCCATTTGATCTTCAGTAAATCTTCCCTCTACAAATGCACGGGCATACATTCCAGGACTTGCATGTCCTTGGAAAAATATTTGATCTCCTCCACCTGGATGATTTTTTCCACGGAAGAAATGATTGAATCCAACTTCATACAAAGTTGCAGAAGAAGCATAGGTTGAAATATGTCCACCTACTCCAACACCTGGTCTTTGTGCTCGGTGCACCATAATTGCTGCATTCCATCTAACCATGCGGCGAATATTTCTTTCCATATCTTCATCGCCAGGAAATGCAGGTTCTAAATGTGGTGGAATAGTGTTTATGTAATCAGTTCCGCGAAGAGGTGCGACTCCTAGATTTTTTTCTTTAGCTTCTTGTAATAAAGAAAGCAATATATATCTAGCTCTTACCGGACCTGCCTTTTCTAATACTGTATCAAAAGATTCCCGCCACTCTGCTGTTTCATTGGGGTCGGTATCTACTAGTTGATCTATTAGTCTGTCATAAGCCGGCGAGGTCTCTTCCATGGCGTTATTTTCCCACAAGAAAACAGCAAATTTTTACCAGATCTTTGTGAAAAACATCTTGAAATTTCTCACAAACTTAGGTGGACTATTCCAGTGGGAAACCGCGAGAGAGTCAACAAAGGCTAATAATGCTTATTACTAAGCAGTTAATTAAGCAGGTCCTTATATGACCAATGCTTCACCACTAGAGCGCCTAGGACTTGCTCAAGGTGATTTAGTAATGGAAATTGGTTACCAAGATGACTGTGACCAAGAACTCAGAGCCAGTATTGTTTCGCTAACTGGAACTAATTTAGTTGATGAGAAATCTCCGGAAGTTGTTGAAGCAGTAATCATTTGGCTTAGAGATGGTGATGGAGATATCGCTGATTTCTTAATGGATGGTTTAACTTATCTGACAAGTGAAGGAGCGTTGTGGTTATTAACTCCAAAATTTGGCAGAGAAGGTTATGTAGAAGCTAGTGAAATTGTAGATTCAGTCAATGCCGCTGGTTTATCTCAATCAAGTTCATTTTTAATTGCGCCAAATTGGAGCGCAACCCGTATAGTTGTCCGCAAGAGTAAGAAATAAGAAATTCTAGTGATAATAACCAAACTCAAATAAGGAGTAAAAATTGTCAATCAATATTGGAGATCAAGTTCCAGATTTCACCGCCAAAAATCAAAAGGGAGAAGAAGTTAAATTATCTGATTTTCGTGGCAAGAAAAATGTAACTCTAGTTTTTTACCCTTTTGCATTTACTGGAATTTGTACGGGAGAGCTTTGTGCAATGCGAGATGACATTAGTAAATTCAAAAATGAAAATACTGAATTACTAGGTATATCTTGTGACTCTCCATTTACTTTAGGAGTTTTTGCGGAGAAAGAAAATTATCAATTTGATCTCTTGTCAGATTTTTGGCCACATGGCGCAATTGCAAAACAGTTTGGTGTTTTTGATGAGGCTCGCGGTTGTGCAATTCGGGGCACATTTATTATTGATAAATCTGGGATACTTCGTTGGAAAGTAGTAAATGCTATTGGAGATGCGAGAAATCAAGGGGAGTATGTAGCGGCGCTCGCTGCTTTATAGTCTCTATAGTTGTTAATTTTCCATCTAATTTAGTAATTAATACAGTTTGGAGAAAATACTCTTTATTCGGTAAGGTTTACCACCTACCGGGCGGTTAGCTCAGCGGTAGAGCGCTTCGTTTACACCGAAGATGTCGGGGGTTCGAAACCCTCACTGCCCACCAACGATTCAAACCGTGAAAGAAATGGCTATGAAGATGAATCAAGCTAAGCAAATTTCCCTTTTTGCTTCACTTATTTTTCTTGTAACGCTTCAGCCGATACATATGGCTTCAGCAAGTTATCCAAAAAATGGTGACTCTTGCAAATATGGTTCATCCGAAGTGGTTGGCTACAACTCTAAATCCGGGTCGGGTACTTTAATCTTTTTACGTTGTGGGCGAAATGGAACGTATTCCCCAGATAACAGTGCATCAAAAATAGATCAAAAAACTGGCACGCCAATCGCCGCTAAGACCACTCCATCCGCTTCGTCCAATCAAATAACAGACTTCTGCCAAGCGGATCCGCAAGTACCCGCCGAATGGGTAGAAGTTCAAGCATGGGACAAAGCTAATCGTGGTTGCTCAGAACCATTTCGCTATGTTGGTGGAAATTCCAATTTTGTGCAACCTAAATCCAAATTAACATCAGATGCACAACTTCTCAATGTTAATGAATGCAAATTGGCTGACTCGCAGAGTAAAGGACCATGGGCTGCAACTTTCCCTCGAAATCCAACTTTATTTACCCCAAGTCTTTCTGCAAATTTCGAGATTATTCCAGTCCAGTTCTCTGACATCCAGGCGAATAGTGATCCACGGACTGATTATGGCAAGTATGTTGATTTTGTTATGAGTTACTTAAAAAACACTTCTGATGTACCAATTCATCCTAATGTAAATTGGATTGATCACTATCTACAGCTAGGAAAATCAATCGATTTCTATAAATTAGGGGCAGGAGGATCTCTTTCTGATAATTACCTAAACGATGTTCTCGGCGCCTCGGAAAAATATTATGACATTTCAAATGTTGATCAATTAATCATTGTTGGTCCTCCCACCACACCATTGTCAAAGTTGTACGCATACATGGGTTCGCTTCAGCAAAAAAACAGAGCTGGAAGAACAATTGCCGTCTATCAATACAATCCAACGAAATTACAGCCATGGATTGATGCGCAATGGGGATTTGACCCTAATATTTATGTGCACGAACAACTCAATCACGAAATGGGTTTAGATGATGAACTCATTCAATATACAGGTGGCTGGGGAAATATGGCAGGCGTTATGGGTGAACTCCTTATTTGGGACAAATGGCTGGTTGGATTTGTAAGTGATAGCCAAATCCGTTGTGTTAGCCCAACCACGAAATCTGTTCAATGGATTAGACCATCAACAATTCATGGCAATTTTCCAAAAGCAGTGATTATTCCTCTGTCCTCCAGCAAAGGAATAGTCATTGAATCTCAGCGTTCATATGGTTACAACTACAAGATGCCGAAAATCACAAATGGCGCCTTGGTTTACGAAGTGGATACAACGAAAACGATGAATTCGCATCCCGATGGGGAATCAGGGGGTTCGACAGGCGTAGTGGTTGAATCCATTAGACCGAAAACAAAGAATAATTTCTATGGAAATATTCACTTCGGGGATGCCGCTCTTAAATTAGGAGAGAGCATTGTGGTGGACGGCGTGAAGATTTCAGTTATAGAGTCTGGTGATTTTGGGGACGTAATTCAGACTTCAAAACTATAAATCAATAATGATTTTGATATTCGTCAAGCAATACCTTAATGATGATTGGTGTTACTTCTTGCCACGTGGTTCCGAATTCCTTCTTAAATGAATCCTCAAATGACATTCCTTTACTCATATCTTTTGGAATATCTAAAGTTATTGATGGCCCTTTGAGTGCTACTAAAATTTCTATTATTCGTGGAACTAAAGTAGTTGTTAAATCGGCATAATAGTTCCCGTTCTGCCAGGAAAGTGTATCTACCGAAGTAGCATGTGAAATATCAAGCATTTTCGTCAAATAACCACTATCAAGTTGGTTTCCCAAGTCTGGTGTCTCGGTCTTGATAACATGATTCACATTGCTATATCTATTCACCATATCAGTAAGATATTTACTGTAGCTATTTGAGTACTCAATTATGTCTTGTGAAAATTGCTCAGATGCCATCGTAAACCATAAAGGTGGATTGTTTGCCGCTCCTAGAACTTGGCTACCACCTGCAAAGGGCCGAATTGGTTGTAAGGAACCATTTTTTTGATATTGCTCAAACCATAATGCATGCCAAAACTCACTTCCAGACCAATCTAGAAAACTTGAATTCGGTCCTTGTAAAAATTGATCAATTTGATTTGGCAGACCAAGACCAATATAAACCGATGATTGGCCATCCGCCCATGCGTTTGAAGCATTACAAGAATCTACTCCAACACAATGGACAACATCATTTTCATTGTTATTTGGGTAATTTGAATTAATGCTTTGGTCAGGAACAGCACTTAATGAATGCATTTGGTTTACCAAAGTAGGGCCCATTACTTGATCCGCTATAGTATTGGCCCATTGATGATCCTGAGCATTATAGATAAACACGTAAATATTCTTAAAGGGATCATATTCACTAAAGACGTTATGAATGATTGCAAAACCCTTCAAAAGGTCGATATTTGGTTTGAGTGAATTAGGACCGACATAGAGATGTAATACCGGTTGATAATTATTGCTTGTCTTTTTAGAACTTGTAGAAGAATATTTTTTTAGAATATCGCTTATCTTCTTCCACGCTTGATAAGATACTCCCTTTCGAAATTCCCACAAATTAGAAAATGATGTTGGTAATTCATTGGATTTAGGAATTATTAAGGTTTTAGGATCTATTTGAACTGAATTAGGGTTCGGACCGCTTGCCGATTTCCTGTATATACTAAATGGATCTTTCTGAAGTTCCGCACTCCAAGGTTTATAAACGGCTAAATGTTCACTTATAACTGCACAAATGATCTTCTGGCCACCAACTGGTGCAACGCTCCCGGGGTGAGAACAGGTCCCGCCTAATTTTGCGGCATCTTGTGCAAATGAATTGGACGCTACTGTAGTAATAAGAAGCACGAAAGCAAGAATCCCAATCAAACTTTTTCGCATATGCATAGTATGAAATACTTGACCATCTAGAATCAAATACCTGTGCAGATATTCGGTGCATTAATCCTTATCTAACCTAAATCCTTGCTATTTGACCAAAATTCCTACAAAATAGGATGTAGGTCAAGAACTTATACATTCATATAACGTCTAAGTGAAGGTATTTATAACGAAACCCTCACTGCCCACACTCTTTAACTTTGTTTTCTCCTGGCAAACAAAGCCCAAGTCACTGCAACTACTATCCCGATTGTGCAAATTAAAGTAGTAGACGGAATAGTTTCTTTAAATAACAATACCGACCAACCAAGAGTGCCAAATACTTGGAGTTGTTGGATTTGAGAACCGCGAGCAGTGCCTGCATCTTTTAAGCCTTGATACCAAGGTATAAAACCTAAATACATAGAGGAACACCCAATCACAAGCATTCCAACCCAAGCGTGGGTAGTAAGGTGATGAGATCTTTCATTGGTGAACCAAAGAATTATTGATGAGGGTATTGTGATGGGCAGAGCTGCAATCACTACCCAAGAAATAACTTTCCAACCAGGGTAGATATAAGTCAACTCTGCACCTTGTACATAACAAAAAGAAGATGCAAAAACTGCGCCGATTACTAGCAAATCTGCAATTAAGTCTTTGCTATTTACTGGCCCTTTGCTAGAGGTAAAAATAATTAAGATTGCAGTACCTAAAATTGAAGCTACCCAAAACTGTTTAGAAACCTTTTCATGACCTCGAAGCACAGCAATTACCGCTGTTACCAAAGGCATTATGGAAGCTATTACAGCGGTTGGTGCGGTTTGAGTTCTTTGAAGGGCAAGGGCAATTAAAATCGGCCAGCCAAATACTGCTCCTGCCATGGTGTAGAAAAACTCTTTACGATGCGAAGGCGGAGTTAGTCTTTCTTTTGCAATTAATAGAAAAGTAATTGCAAGAATAGCTGCAATAACCGCTCTCGCAGTTGCGGTGAACAAAGGTGAATAGGTTTCAAGCGCCCAATGAGTCATGGGCAAGGAAAGTGAAAACATAGCAACTCCAACAAACGCTAGGAAAATTCCACGAATTTGGATCTTGCTCATGTATTAACTTTACATATTTTCATTGCAAAATAAATAAGATAAATGCCTATTTAGGTCCTAAAAACCTAAATAGGCATTTGAGAGAGGAACAAGATTTTTTTAGTTCCAGTATTTTTCTGCAACTTTGGGATGTGCTCTTAGCCAGCCCTTTAAAGAGTTCTCCCCATAATTAGCAATTAGTGGATTATTTGGATCTGCTTCAATACCACGGGATTGTGCAGTTAATTCCGCTGATAATTTAATTGGAGTAATAACTGCATCAAGTCTTGGGCCGTAGAAGAATGGAATGGAAAATCGCTCAATGTTTCCTTTGGGGCTTAAGACTCGGTGCACTGTGGCTCGGAAATAACCATTGGTAATAATTTCAAGCACCTCTCCGATGTTAAATACAAATGTATCTTCAATTGGGGGAGCATCGACCCATTCGCCATCTAATGTTTGTACTTGCAAGCCACCAACATTATCTTGCAATAGTAGAGCCAAAAATCCATAATCTTTATGGGCGCCAACTCCTTGATTGCTCGAATCATTTCCTTGACCTTCATATCTAATTAATTTGGTGTGGAAATGAGATTGCTCATCAAACCATTGCTCAAAAAAGTTTTCTGGTAACTCCAAAGTTAAAGCCAAGGCACTTAAAACTTTGAGCGAGATTTCTTGTGAATATTTCAACCAATCTTGCACAGCTGGCTTTAATGAAGGTTGAAAAGTGGGCCATTGATTTGGTCCAACTAAACCTAAAAATCTTTTTTCCGGAGCAATTTCATAGATGCTTTCTCTTTCCGGGCCAATATCAATTTGCTCTCTGCGATCTGGAGTGCCATTGGTTAATTCATAACCAAATCGGGTATAACCACGAAATTGTTTTGAATTGATATTGTCTATCTCAGCCTTCTCTTCAACCGGGTGATTAAAGAACTTTTTAGTTTCAGACAAAATATTGTCAGTTACAAATTTTGGAATATTGTGTCCGGAAATGTAGAAAAAACCTACATCATGGGCCGCAAACCGTAGATCCTCAATCAGTTGTTTGCGATCAGATTCCGAGCCATCTAATTTAGAGATATCAATAACTGGGATAGTGGTTTGTTTAATTGCATTGCTCATAATTACCTTCTTTAGCTTTCTTAAGGGTAGAGCGCATATCTAACGCGCTTGCCAGAGTTTCTGGCCCGGTAATCACCTGGAGCACCCCGCCGCGTTTGGAGGGTTGCTGTCTGAATAGCCAGGGCTTAATTTCAGAGCTCGTTACCTAGGTTGAATCTTAGGTTAAATTATTTTTACTTCATGCAAATATTTTGCAGCTTTGATTCAAAATATTTTTAGATATCACTACTGATTGGTGAAACCCCAAACATCAAATAAATCTAGATTCAAATCATAACCATGAACTTTTAATATGGTTGAAATCTGACCTTTATGTTCAGCAGTATGGGTAACTGCTTGAGCCAAAATAGTAGAACGCTCTGAATTAGCTTCACCATGCTCATCTTTATATGAAACCCATCCATCTGATAATTTAGATTGTTCAATCAAAATCAAATCACTTTTATGTAGACGATCGAGCGATTGATTTAGTTTTGAATGATTAGAAACCTCAATTGGCTCACCCCACGGAATTTGAGTTAGACAATATGAATACCATTCAGATGCTTCCACAAAGTGATAGATCAATCGGCCAATGTTCCATTCGCCTTTATTGGCAGCTAAACTATAAATACTTTCTGGGAGCTTTACTAACTCTTCAAAAATTTTTATGTTGGACCAGGCCATGTGTGCAATGCTTTTTTCTAGACCATTCATAGTATCCCCTTTTGTTGAATTAGATGACAAGCAACTTCACTTTGATTAGAGCTTTCCTGATTAATTACACGCAATAAAGGTTTCTCCACTTTACAAATATCCTTCGCAATCGGACAACGAGTATGAAAAGAACATCCGCTTGGGCGATTAATTGGATTTGGAATTTCGCCACTAAGAATAATTCTTTGAGAGTTGTTATCTTCCTTCCCGGTATTTATTCGGGGGATGGAAGAGAGCAGAGCCTTAGTATAGGGATGCTTAGGACTTTCAAATAACTCATCTGCAGGTGCCAATTCCACAATATTGCCTAAATAAATAACTGCAATTCGATCAGAAATATGGCGAACTACTCCTAAATCATGGGAGATAAAAATTAAAGTCAAACCAAAATCTTTGCGCATCTGCATCAACAAATTTAATACTTGGGCTTGAATAGATACATCTAGCGCTGAAACTGGTTCATCTGCCACTATTAATTTAGGCTTTAAAGCTAGGGCTCGGGCAATAACAATTCTTTGTCTTTGGCCACCGGAAAATTCATGCGGGTATTTGTCGTAGGCATTTTCATCTAGTCCAACTTTGCTTAATAAATCGAGAATTATTTTCTTTCTTTCTGATTTTCCAATTTTTTGGATTTTTAGCGGTGCTTCCAATATTTTCCCAACACTTTTTCGAGGATTTAAAGAGGAGTAAGGATCTTGAAAAATCATTTGAAATTTAGGCCTAGATTTTCTAAGTACTTTGTTTTTTAACTTTGAAATATCCTGAGACTCAAAAACAATTGCACCTTGATTAAATTTTTCCAAAGCGACAATGGCTCTACCTAAAGTCT
>OMHY01000046.1 GCA_900298985.1 Streptomycetaceae bacterium | reverse complement strand
TCCCCAAGGAGATCCTTCTCGAAATATGGTGCCTTTAGATGGAGATAGGTCTGCATATTTCCATATTACTAATCGCAATAAAAAAGTTACTACTTTAGATTTTAAAACTGAAGAAGGGCAAGATAAATTTTCTAAATTATTAGAAGGTTATGATGTTTTCCTCACAAATTTTTTACCAGATAATCTAAGTAAATTGCATTTGGAGCCAAGCACACTAATGAATAAATTTCCTCAATTAATTTATGGCAATTTATCCTCGTATGGTTCTATAGGGTTAGATGCAAATCGTGCAGGTTATGATGCAACTGTCCAAGCTCGGACTGGAATTATGGCAATCACTGGTGAAACAAATAGCTCACCAGTACGCACTGGTGTTTCAGTATTAGATATGGGTTCTGGAACTTGGCTGGCTCTCGGAGTTTTAGCAGCACTTGTAAAAAGAGAAAGAACTGGAAAAGGGAGTTTAATTGAAACCTCCCTCTATGAAACTGGAGTTAGTTGGGTGAGTTATCATTTAGCTAGTTTTCAAATTTCTGGCCAACCTTCTAACCGTTACGGAGCAGCACATCCAACATTTTCCCCTTATGATCTCTATGAGGCAAGTGATGGTCAAGTGTGCATTGGAGTCGGAAGTGATCAAGTATTTAATAAATTAATGAATGCCTTAGGCAGGTTAGAATTAATTAAAGATGAGAGATTCCTAAGTAATAAAGCCAGAGTTGATAATCGCAACATTCTAAATGAGGAAATTAACAATTGTACTCGAAAAAACACGGTTCAGTACTGGGTAAAAATTCTGGGCGAAGCAGGTGTTCCGGCAGACGCAGTTGTTCTTCCGGAAAAACTTTTGAACGATCCTCAGGCACAAGCTCTTAATATGTTACTAAAAAACCCAGACTCAACTGCACTTGTTGAAAAAATTCCTGGACTGCCAATTAGAATAAATGGTGAAAGACCACCAATTAGAAATTCCGCTCCACATCAAGAGTCAGATAGCTAATCTCTTTTCTGACGATATTTCTCCACTACTTCATCAATTACTTCAATTCCTAATCCCGGTTTTCCAAGTGGTGGGTAAACCCAACCATCTTTATGCGCCAGTGGTTCAGTTACCAATTCATGTTGCATTGGATTTGGTAACGGTTTAAACTCAAAAACTTTAAAGGTGGAACTAGTAAAACTAACTGCAATGCTTGCAGCAGACACAATTGCAGATGACCAAGCATGTGCATTTGCTTGTCTCTTAAAAGATTCTATTCGGGAAACTATTTTTACAAATCCAGTTACACCTTCTACTCTGCCGGGGTCAATTCCAAATACATCACAGGTGCCAGTTACTAATATTTGTTCATAACCAGCAACATTCCATTCTCTTTCCCCATATGCAATTAAGCACTTAGATTTATCTTTCAAAGTTCGATAGCCCTCTGGATCCCATGCTCCGAGTGGTTCTTCAATCCAATCTATATTTTCTTCATCAAAAGCCTGCACTCTTTTAACTGCAGTTGCGACATCCCACTTAATTGCATAACCTAGATCAATCATTAATTTTTTATCCGGACCAATGGCATTGCGCATTGATCTAACATATTCCACATCTCTATTATGCTCATAACCTAAATAAGCATTTCCTCTTTTTCCAAAACCGACTTTCATTCCTTGCAAACCGGTGCTTAGCCATTCCTGAGCCTGTTCCGCCATTTTTGGAATTGAGGAATCATGAGCATGACCAGAGGCGATTGCTGGAAGTTTTTCATGAACTGGACCTCCTAGCATTTCTAATAAACTTAAATTTAAATTTTTTCCACGTAAATCCCAAAGAGCTATATCAATAGCAGAGAGAGCGTAAGAGGCAATTCCACCTCTATATCCATACCACCAAATTCTTTCTTTGATTACATTCCAAATAGAATTATTTTCTACCGGGTCTTTTCCAATAATAAATTCAGCTAGTCCATCGATTAACGCAGCTACCGCAAAATTGGCCTCCTTGAATTGGGTAATGGATTCACCCCAGCCAACATTTCCTGCATCATCTGTAATCTTTACTAAGCACAAATAACGCTCCGCATTGAAATCATTAGGTTCAGGGTATGCAACTGGAATTGGCTCTACCTTAATTATTTTCATAAAAATATCTCCCCTACCCATTGTTCTTGGAAACGTTTCCCACTACTTTACCGCTTATAAGTAAAAAACCCTAGGACTTAGGAGGAGAAATGTCTCAACTTCCAATTATTGATACTCATATGCACTTGTGGGATTTGAAACACCCGGAATTAAAATGGGTGTGGTTAGACAAGGATGCGATTCACCCTATTCTAGGAAATATAGATGCCATCAAATCAGTTGGTTTTCAAATCCATGATTTATGGGCAGAAGCACGTTTTTCAAATATTTCAGGATTTGTGCATGTACAAGCTGCAATTGGTTCCCCTAACCCCGTAACTGAAACTGTATGGTTAACTCAAATGGCAAAAGATTCACCGGTTCCAATGCGAATTATTGGGGATTGTGCTTTAGCATCTGAAAAAGCAATATCGCAATTGGAAACACATATGCAATCTCCCCTATTTGTTGGTATTCGAGATTTCAATGCGGAACCATTACTTGCAAGCAAAGAGATAAATTCTAACTATGAAAAATCACTCGAGTTTCTAGCAAAAAATAATTTAGTTTTTGATCTGGATTGTGAATGGCCAAATATGGCGGAAGCATTGAAATTAGCTAATCGTCACCCAAACCTGAAAATAGTATTACAACACATAGGATTCCCTAGAAAAAGAGATGAACAATATTTCCAAAATTGGAAAAAATCTATTAATGAATTAGCCAAAGCACCTAATATAGTTATGAAATTATCTGGAATTGGAATGACCGATCCTAGATTTACAAAAGAATCACTTCGCAAATGGGCGGAAAGTTCTGCAGAAGCATTTGGTCCAGATAGATGTGTAATGGGTTCTAATTGGCCAGTGGATAGATTGTTTTCCAGTTACGCTACTATAATTGAGTTTATGCGAGAATACATTTCTACTTATAGTTCAAATGAACAGGAAAAAATTACCTCATTAAATGCGTTAAAAATTTATAATTTTTAAGTATTAATCCAAAGCTCTCTAGGTTTTCTGATTGCTAAAAGTTCTGGATACTTAATATCTTTATCCTCCACTTTAAAAACAGGAAATTTCTCCAAGAATTTCCTGATTAAAATAGCTGATTCTAACCTGGCCAAAGGTGCCCCAATGCAAAAATGTATTCCATGGCCGAAACTCAAGTGATCGATATTCTTTCTATCCACTAGAAAACTTTCCGGATGCTCAAATTTACTCGGATCCCAATTCGCACTGGCAATCATGAAATGTAGATAATCACCCTTAGAAATTTCTTGCCCAAAAAATTCCAAATCCTTAGAAGCAACCCTAGATTGTTTTAGTATGGAAGAGTCAAATCGTAACCCTTCTTCTACTGCATTTGGAATTGAATCTGGATTATTTCTCAATTTTTCCAATTCGCCAGGATTACGATGCAAAGCTAACAACAAATTACCCAACAAGCCTTCAGTAGTTTCAAAACCGGCAAAAAATAATTGTACTGTCAAAGCAACAAGTTCTCGATTATTTAAATGATCCTCTTCCAAGGGAGAATTAACTAATTTTGACAATAGAGATTCATTAGGGTTATTTTTGAGTTCTCCAAATAATTCAGTTAGGTATTTGTCTGCATCTTGAACGGCTTTGTTTGCATTTTCAATGTCATGTGCAGAAGGAAAAGCAGAAGCACTAAATCCTGCAATCGCTTCTGACCAATTCCTAATATCAACTTGTCTTTCTTCTGGAATGCCAAGCAACTCACATATTACAGTTGCGGGAAGGAGAAATGAAATTTCATCAACAAAATTAAATCTTCTTTTACCATTAATTTGGAGAAGTAAGGCATCTACCAAATTCTCTATTTTTGGAGTGATTGCAGCAATCGTTCTGGGTGTAAAAGATTTATTTACCAGTTTTCGAAGCCTGGTATGGGATGGTGGATCTTGGAAAACTATCCATTTTTCTAAAACATCTATCGCATCAAAATATTTTTCTTTTTCATTAGCACTTAGATGTGATGAGGCAGTAGCTATTCTTTGAGAAGAATTGAATTCTGGATTAGTTAAACCATTTGCCACCGCTTCATATGAAGTAACCACCCAGGCATTTATTTTCCCACTCCAAAAAAGATGGCTATTGCCTTCATGCCAATTATTAAAGCATTGATATGGATTTGCGAAATATTCTGTGGTTAAAAAAATCTCATCAAACTTATTGCGGGTTTTATTCATTTTGTTATATCCATTTAATTTATCATCTGGAATAATAATTTATTGATGACTTTGGTATATGCAGCATTGGCAATATTTTCAATCAGCACCGGTACAGTGCTAACTCGCAATCTAATGTCAGAGTACTTTCCATATGAGCCAATTGGTCCACTATTTCTCCTAAATGGAGTATTTGCAATCCCAGTTATGTTAGCTAAAACAAGATTCATTATCCCAAGTAGCGGAGATTTTCTATTACTATTTTCGGTTGCAATACTAACCTCATTTGGAGCATTTTTAGTTTTTTTTGTGATTAAAAAAAGTACTCCTGCAACATCATTAGTTGGACAATCTTTATCCCCGGTGCCTTTACTCTTTCTAAATTCACTTATCTTTGGGGAGAAATTTTCCATTTTTTCTGGGTTAGTCTCTCTGCTCATGGTAGTAGCAAGTGCTTTAGCAATAGGGGAAGGAATTGGCTTCAAATCAAGTAAATCAATACTTTTTATTTTCTTACAAAGCACAAATGCTGCTGTTATAGCATTATTGATTAATAAATTGATAAACCGAGAATTACCCTTATATGAAATAGTAGTTTTCCAGCAATTAGGCAGTGGTTTAATTTCCTTTCTAATCAAGCCCCCTAAAAATTTCACTTTTTCACTGCTCCCTATCTATTCCTTGAGATCAATTTTCATGTCTTTGGGTTGGATTTTTACTGCACTTTCATTGAGCACTCATAAAATATTTGAATCACAAGCAATTATTTCCCTAACTCCTTTAGTAGCTACATTTATACAAACAATTAGAAGCAAAACTAGAAGTCCATTTAAATTATGGGTATCTGGAGTATTTGCCTTTATTTGTGTATTAGTTATTCACTTTTTTTCTTTGAAATAAGTCAGTACATCAACTGCCCACCAGAGATATTTAAAGTAGCGCCAGTTATATAACTTGCAGAATCAGAAGCCAAAAACAAAACTGCATCTACTAATTCCTCTGGCTCTGCTAATCTTCCAAGTGGAATCATAGAAATAAAAGATTTTAGGGCTTCTGGAGTTTGGTTGGACATCATGGCGGTATTTACCCCACCAGGAGCAATGACATTGACTCTGACATTATGAGGAGCAAATGACCGAGCCAAGCCTCGAGTCATTGTTACTACTCCACCTTTGCTTGCAGCATAAACAACAGAACCACCAAACCCACCACTCCACCAACCTTGAGAACTAAAATTCACAATCGCTCCCCGCTGGTTATGAGTTTTAAAAGAATTAAAGGCAGATCTGTTTAAATAAAATGCCGCTTTCAAATTAGTATCTAGTTGTTGATCCCAATCCAATTCCGACACATCATTGACTGTGTCAACTCTTTTTAGGAAAGCAGCACAATTAACAAACGCCGCTAGCGGTGCCAAACCTTGCGCCTGAGAAAATATATTGTCATGTGCAGTTAAATCATTGATATCAAGTTCAAGTGCTTTGTGATTATTGCCAGGTAAATTTGCAACTGTATCCTTCACTGCACTTCCCGGAATATCTATCGCTAAAACATGTGCTCCAATTTGTGCAAAACCAATACACACTGCTTTGCCGATACCACCAGATGCTCCAGTAACTACAACTGACTTTCCAGCTAAATCACCTGCTATGTTTCTTGTAGCCATAGGTTAGATTACCAACTATCGCCGCTGTTGATTTAGTTTCTGTCTAATTTGATCAAAGGAAACAGCAATTATCAACATAAAACCTTGAGCAACGCTTTGCCAAAATGGTTGTACATTTAAAAGATTTAGACCATTATTCAAAACGCCGATAACCAACAATCCCAAAATTGTTCCGAGCATTGAACCTCGACCGCCAGCCAAACTAGCTCCACCCAAAACTATTGCAGTTACAACCTGAAGTTCCAACCCTTTAGCTGCATTTGGATCACCTTGAGATAATTGAGAACATAAAATCAATCCGGCTAAAGCAGATGCCATACCAGAAGCAATAAAGGTGATAAAAATAATTCTTCGAGTTCTAATGCCCACAACTCTGGCAGCATTTGGATTAGAACCAATTGCATACAAACTTCTTCCATATACTGTTTGTCGCAAAGTAATTATTCCCGCTACAGAAATTAAAACAAATATGACAACTGGCAACGGTATGCCAAGTGGTTGTGCGGTTCCTAATGTGTCAAACTTTTGTACTCCAAGGGTTTGACCATTTCCAATCAATAATGCAAAACCATATAAAGTTGCCAAACCGCCAAGAGTAGTAATTAATGAATTAACCCCAATTACTGTGACAATAAAACCATTAAACAATCCAAGTGCAACACCAAATAACATAGCAAGGCCCACACCAACAATGATTCCATGATGTCCAACCAATTTTGCTGCAATCATTCCTGAAACTGCAGCAGAAGATCCCACTGATAAATCAACCTGTCCACCAATCATTAAAAATGTGCAGGGCACACAGGCAATACCAGTTACTGCAAGTGCAACTAAAATGTCACGAAAATTCGCCCATTGAAAGAAATATGGACTGGTAACTGAAAATAGAATTAAAAGCGCAACCAGAAAGCCAAATAATGCAGCAACATCTGGAATCTTACGCCCACCTTCTTTTTTGGGACGTTCTTTTTTAGCAACGAGGGGTTTCATTCCAAGCATTACTTTTCTCCTTTAACTTGCCGCCGCAATTAAGTTTTTAGAATTAATATCATCGCCGATAAATTCATTAACGATCGCACCTTTGGAAACTACTAAAGCACGATCTGCTAACAAGACCACCTCTTCATAATCTGAGGTTGCTACTAATACTGCAGTCTTTTTAGTTTTTGCTTGTTCGCGAATAATTGCATATATGTCTCTGCGAGCACCTACATCAACTCCCCGGGTAGGTTCAATTAATAATAAGACTGG
>OMHY01000045.1 GCA_900298985.1 Streptomycetaceae bacterium | reverse complement strand
TATCAAATACCATTAGGCCTTCTTGAAATTGCGGACTTGAGGCTAATAAATCACCATTTTTTCCAACCACAATTGAGCCACCATCAAAAACTAATTCATCCTGGCCACCAACTAAGTTTAAATAGACCATGGGAGCACCAAGTTGGGCAACTCTTTTTTTTACTAAAGTAAATCTGGTATCAAACTTATTTTTTTCAAAAGGCGAACCATTTGGGACCAAAACTAGACCAGGCTTTCTTGCGGCGAGCTCCGAAATTGCTCCTTCTTCTTCCCAAATATCTTCACAAATTGCTAAACCAATATCTACCCCCTTGAAGCGGATGATGGTGCTGTTTTCCCCGGGCGCAAAATTTCTATATTCATCAAAGACGCCATAATTTGGCAAATGTCTTTTGATATATCTTGCCACTATCTCTTCTTGATAAATCACCGCCAAAGCATTTTGGGGTTCTTGATTTTCCGATACCTCTAAATAACCAACTAAAACCAACAATGAACCAAGGTCTTGGTTTGCTAGGTCAGTTGCTAATTTTCTAAGTGAGTTTCTACTTGCTTGGCGAAAAGTTGCTCTATTAGCGAGATCCTCTACCGGGTAACCAGTTAAAGCCATCTCTGGAAACAAAATCAAGTCTGCTTCCTGTTCCTTAGCTTTCAATGCAGATTGCAAAATTATTTGGGAATTTCCGGACAGATCCCCAACCACTGGATTTATTTGAGCCATGGCCAGGCGCAAAGAACCTACACCTTTTGAATAAACCTGCCCATTATCCACGAAGTAAGGCTATCAACTACCTTGACCTAGGTGTGCCCTTTGATTTTCCGCTAGAGAATTTTCCGCTAGAGAATTTTCCACTATAGAATTTTCCATTAAAATATGAGGAGTAAATAGTTCGCCCCACCCATCGACCAATATTGGCGGTGAGGCAAAGGGTCGAGAAAGGCGGTTTTCGCCATGTCCTCTCATTCGCAGATCAAGCGAAACACCATTTCCATATTTGCCAAGTACAAAAAAGATAAATTCAAATTCAATGTAATCACCGCCTATGACTCAGCTCTTGCCTCAATATTTGATCAAAGCGGTGTCCCAATTATTTTAGTGGGAGACAGTGCGGGCAATAATTTCTTAGGCTATGAAAATACTATTCCAGTTACTTTGGAACAAATGGCGATGCTTACCTCTGCTGTAGTTCGTGGTAGTGAAAAAGCATTAATTATTGCTGATTTGCCCTTTGGAAGTTATCAAATCTCTCCCGAGCAAGCAGTTGAATCAAGTATCTATTTGACTAAGGAAGGCGGCGCCCAAGGGGTTAAATTAGAGGGAGGTCGAGAGGTAGTACCTCAAATTGAAAAAATTATTGCTTCCGGCATTCCGGTAGTTGGCCATTTAGGTCTAACACCGCAATCAGTTAATGCAATTGGTGGTTATAAAATTCAAGGCAAAGGTGCGGATGCAGATAGAGTTTTAGCAGATTCCGTTGCCTTAGAAAAAGCTGGCATAAGTGCCTTAGTTTTAGAGTTAGTTCCTGCAGAATTGGCTAACAAAATCTCTCAAACCCTAACTATCCCAACTATTGGAATTGGTGCGGGAAATGGGACTGATGGTCAGGTATTAGTTTGGACTGATTTATTGGGCATAAATACCAATACCCCAAAATTTGTTCGCCAATATCTTGATTTAGATAAACTGATTCCCGCTAGTATTGAAAAGTGGTTACAAGATACCCAAAGTGGAAACTTTCCGGGGGTAGAGGAGAGTTATTAGTTTTTGAGTGCTAAAGCAAGTAAATGGACTCTAGATCTTGCTCCATTGAAAAAATATCGAGATTTTAAAATACTTTGGAGTTCTGGTTTTGTCTCCCGTTTGGGTTCGATGGCAACCTATGTAACTTTGCCTTATCAACTATGGCACTCTACTCACTCCTATTTTGCATCCGCAATATTGGGAGTAGTTGAAATAGTCCCGCTGATTTTGGCTTCAACTATTGGCGGGGTTTTGGCAGATCACCATGACCGACAAAAAATAGTTTGGATGACTGAGGCAGGTGCATTATTTGCCACTGGATTGTTGTTAATTAACTCTTATTTCTCACATCCTTCAATTTTGGTACTTTATTTTGTGGGAGCGCTATATGCGACTATTGATGGATTTCAAAGACCTAGTATGGGTGCAATCGCTCCCCAATTAGTTTCTCATGATGATCAACCCGCTGCCAATGCCCTAAATTCTATGAGTTCAAATTTTGCCACTATTGCAGGTCCGTCTTTGGGTGGTCTGATGATTCAAGGTCTTGGGGTTAGTTCAGTCTATATTTTTAATTTAGTAACCTTTGCAATTTCTGTTGCGCTATTGATGAAAATCAAAAAGACACCAATTGCAAATCAAGGAAAAAGACCCGGATTTACTAGTGTTTTTGATGGATTTTCTTATGCCTGGAACCGTAAAGATTTGTTGGGCACTTATATTGTTGATTTATTAGCAATGATTTTGGCAATGCCAAATGTTTTATTTCCAGCATGGGTGGAAAAAATTAATAAATCCTGGTCCTTGGGATTGTTCTATGCCGCCGGAACCGTGGGTGCCTTACTAGTCGGATTTTTCTCCTCCCTAATGGGAAGATTTAAAAAACATGGCAGAGGTGTGGTTGTTGGAGCTTTGGCCTGGGGAGCAGCGATATTTCTAGCTGGTACTACCAACCAGTTATGGATAATTTTGTTTTCACTAATTGCAGCAGGTGGCGCAGATATGATCTCTGTTTATTATCGAAGCGCAATATGGAATCAATCTATAACCGATGATTTTCGGGGTCGTTTAGCTAGCATTGAACAACTTTCTTACTCGGTTGGACCATTATTAGGTCAATTACGTGCTGCATCTCTTGCTAGTTGGAGCAATTTACGATTTTCGGTGAGTTTTGGTGGAGTCTCCTGCATATTTTTCATCATTTTGGCCCTGTTTTTTCTCCCCAAAATGTGGAGTTATGACGTTGAAACTGATGAAAATGTTGCAATAGTTCGCAAAGAACGTGAAAAACATCAAAATTTTTGATTTCATATTTAAAAATCAATTAGTAACCACATTAATTAATAAAAAATAAGTTGCGACACGAATTAATTTTTTTTCACGAAATAGTGGAAATATTTTGCATTTAATGAAACGCTTATCCATGAAAGAGTGTGGTAGACGGATCCGCACTATTCACAAAGGAGAAGTAAATGGCTGCAGCAAAAAAGACTGCTCCAAAGCGCCGCAAGAAGGCAGCTGCTAAGAAGGCAGCTCCAAAGCGTCGTCGTAAGAAGGCAGCAGCTGCTCCAGCAGCAGCACCAAAGCGTCGTCGTCGCAAAGCAGCAAAGAAAGCTGCTTAGTTCCCCATTAGAAAAAGCCCGGCGAAATGCCGGGCTTTTTTTTTATTTCAAACAAATTCATATTTTAAATTATTTCTGTTATTTCCGTCATTACTTTTTATTATTTTCGGAATCACAATTATCTTCCATATAAACAGCACGCAATGCATCTGTTAATTTAGAAAATATTCTGGTTACCTCTTCATGATCTTTACTTGTAAGGTTTTGAGTAAATCTATTTTTAACACTTTGCAAATGGTCCATAGTCGCACCTGTCAAAACTTTTTGGCCTTTACTTGTTAGAGAAGCAAAAGAGCCTCTTTTATCTTCGGGGCAACTTTCCTTTCGCACCCAACCTAGTTTTTCCATCGCCTTAATCCGATGGGAAAGGCGAGATTTAGAGACCAAGGAAGAAAGGGCTAAATCACTCATTCTGATTCTGCCGCCTTTGGCTTCACCTATCACTGTAAGAATTTCATAATCTGTAAGAGACAAATTGTGGATGGTTAAATCCCCCTCCAAGACATCAATTAGATGTCGAGACGCCTCAATATAAGACCGCCAAGCCTTCATTTCTTTCGGGGCTAATTTAACTGGTTTTTTGCCACTTTCTGAGGTCACTAGATAATAGTAATGCTGTCGGCAGGTATAAGTAATCCTGGCTATTAAGTAGACTTTCTAAATGGATGACTTTTTAGATAAAAATTCACTGAACGAAAATCCGGGAGTGGAAAATTCAATTGACCCAATATTCCTGAAAAACAAGGGTTTTGTCCCAGAGTTGGGTCTAGATTTTGCTCATATAAATCCAAAAGTACGCCCCCAGGATGACCTCTTTCGCTTTATGAATGGTGATTGGTTAGATAATTCTGAAATACCTCAAGATCGAGCAAGTGATGGTGCTTTTTATAAACTCTATGAAGATGCAGAAAAACAAGTTCGCAAAATAATTGAAGATCGGGTCCAATCCAATGAAAATCAAAATGATTCCCGGGAAAGCAATGACCAAAAAATAGGCAACTTATATCAATCCTTTATGGATGAGGAAAAAATTGAAAAATTGGGAATCTCCCCTATTTCACCTTTCATAGAAAAAGCACTTAGCTTAAAAGATAAAAAAGAATTTTTTGAATATGCCAGTTACCTTGATGGCCAAGGGCTAGCTGGATTTTTTTATTTGTTTATCAACACAGATGACTTAGATTCCAGTAAATATGCAGTTTTTATAGGCCAATCTGGGCTTAGTTTGCCCGATGAAGCCTTTTATCGCGAGGAGGCTTATGATGAAATCAGAAAGGCATTAACCGCTCATATCGGCAAAATGTTGGAATTAGCAGGTATCAATAATGCAGCAGAAAAAGCCATTGCAATCTTAGATTTAGAAACCAAAATTGCTTCACACCATTGGGATCAAGTGAAATCAAGGGAAGCAGATTTAATTTATAACAAGATGAGTTTAGAGCAAATTCAAGAAGCTACTCCGAATTTTGATTGGAGCCAATGGGCCAAATTGAGCCAGACGCCAATGGCAATATTTGAAGATTTAGTAGTTCACCAACCTTCCTATTTTGTGGGGCTAGATTCTCTTTTACAAAGTGAACCTCTGGAGAATTGGATAAGTTGGTTGATTTGGCATCTCATTCATGAAACCGCTCCATTTTTGAGTTCAGTTTTTGTAGAAGAGAACTTTAATTTTTATGGAAGGACTCTTTCCGGCACCCCCCAACTTCGACCAAGGTGGAAAAGAGGGGTGGGCTTGGTTGAGTCTATTATGGGAGAGGCTATTGGGGAGATTTATGTAAAGGAGCATTTTCCGCCCCAAGCCAAAGAACAAATGCAAAGGTTAGTTAAAAATCTATTACAAGCTTACCGGGAAAGTATTGCTGAATTAGATTGGATGTCAGATGCTACTAAGCAAAGAGCCTTTGCCAAATTAGAGACTTTTATGCCCAAAATTGGTTATCCAGATAAATGGCGAGACTATTCGAAATTGCAGGTTTCTCCAGATGATTTAATTGCAAATATTATGGCTGCAAATGCTTTTGGCAAAGATTATGAATTTTCCAAACTTGGCAAAGAGGTTGATAGAAGTATTTGGTTTATGACACCGCAAACAGTCAATGCTTATTACAACCCTGGTCTAAATGAAATAGTTTTTCCAGCTGCAATTCTGCAACCTCCATTTTTCACAATTGGCGCTGATGAAGCAGCCAATTACGGTGGAATCGGAGCGGTAATTGGCCATGAAATTGGGCATGGTTTTGATGACCAAGGCTCTAAATATGATGAAAAAGGGAATCTGGAAAATTGGTGGCAGGAAGAAGATAGGCGACAATTTGAAGAGCGAACCAAAGAATTGATTTCTCAATATTCAACTCTCTCCCCCGCTTTAGCTCCAGAGGTTAAAGTCAATGGTGAACTGACTATTGGGGAAAATATTGGAGACTTGGGTGGAATTACTATTGCTTACCGGGCATATCAAATTGCAACCAATAATGGGAAAGATGCTCCAATCAAGGCCGGACTTACTGGTGCCCAAAGATTTTTCTTTGGCTGGGCACAAGTTTGGCGCGGAAAAAATAGACCAGAAGAGGTAAAGCGAAGAATTGCTATTGACCCTCACTCTCCGGAGGAATTTAGGTGTAATCAAGTACTAAAGAATTTAGATAGTTTTATGGAGTCTTTTGGAGTGAATGAAAGTGATCAACTTTATTTAGTAAAGGAAAAAAGAGTAAAGATTTGGTGATTTAATTTTCCGGGAAATGGCAGGCATAACTTCTTTCATTTGGATTTCCAACGCCTAAGGTAATTAATTCTGGAACCTCTGTCCTACATTTTTCAGTTGCTTTCCAACAACGTGTGGAAAATACGCAACCTGATGGAGGATTTGCCGGACTAGGTAAATCTCCCTGCAAAACAATTCGCTCTCTTTTTCTCTCAATTTCAGGGTCAGGTATGGGAACTGCAGAAAGCAATGCCTTGGTATAGGGATGCATAGGTTTAGCAAATAAATCTTTGGTGGTTGCAATCTCCATAATTTTTCCAAGATACATAACCACTACCCGATCAGAGATGTGCTGAACTACTGAAAGATCATGGGCAATAAACAAATAAGCTAAATTAAATTCAGATTGCAAATCATCTAATAAATTAACTACTTGGGCCTGAATCGAAACATCTAAGGCAGATACTGGTTCATCACAAACAATTAATTTTGGCTGTAAAGCAAGGGCGCGGGCAATTCCAATACGCTGTCTTTGTCCTCCGGAGAATTCATGGGGAAAGCGATTAATATGCTCCGGGTTTAAACCTACTTTTGCCAGCAATTCCTTTACTGCTGCTGTCCTTCCCCCGGCTGGGTTTATTTTATGAATTTCAAAAGATGCCTCAATAATTTTTCCCACAGTATGACGGGGATTTAAAGAGGAATAAGGATCCTGGAAAATCAACTGAATTTTGGAACGAATGCCCTTTAACTCATTGCCTTTTAATTGAGAGATATCCTGATCGTCAAAAATAATTTCACCTGAGGTTGGGTTATAAAGCCTCATCACAGTTCTACCAACTGTAGTTTTTCCGCAACCAGATTCTCCAACTAAGCCAACTGTCTCCCCACGATTGATATGAAAACTTACTCCATCAACCGCTTTTACTGGAGCATTACTTTTGCTAAATATTGTGGATCTCGGTGCAAAATGCATCTTTAAATCTTTGACCTCTAAAACTTTATCGCTCATACTCTCTACCTACCTTTCCCAGCTGGTAAGTAAGTTTCCTTTAAAAAACACTTTCTACTATGTCCAGATGCAACCTCAATAGAATCTGGAATCTCGACTTTGCAGTCATGTGAACTAACTTGTCTTACATATTCACACCTGGGTGAAAATGCACATCCTTTAGGTAGTGCTATTAAAGATGGAGGCTGTCCTGGAATTGCAACTAATTTTTCTGCTACCCCGGAATCCACTCTAGGAATAGAATTCAAAAGTCCTTGAGTGTAGGGGTGAGAGGTGCGATAAAAAATATCATCTACTGTGCCCTCTTCTACTAATTTGCCGGCATACATAACGTTGATACGATCTGAAACCTCAGCAACAACCCCTAAATCATGGGTAATAAGAATTACCCCCATATTAAATTCTTTTTGCATATCTTTTAATAAACCTAGAATCTGTGCTTGAACTGTTACATCCAAAGCAGTAGTAGGTTCATCTGCAATTAATAAATCCGGTCCATTTATTAATGCCAATGCAATCATGACTCTTTGTCTCATACCTCCGGAAAACTGATGAGGAAATTCCTTCACTCGCCGACCTGCATCTGGAATACCCACCAAATCCAGCATCTCAACTGCTCGTTCCCACGCTTTGGCTTTGGCAGTTTTAGAATCTAAATTTCCTCCATTATGAATTAACCAACTTTCAGTTAATTGATTTCCAATTGAATAATAGGGATGCAAAGAGGACATTGGGTCTTGAAAAATCATCGCTACATTTTTGCCGCGAATTGCTCTGATTTTTTCCTCCGGTGCTGAGACCACCTCTAAATTATTTTCCCCAAAATTTAAATTTATTTCACCGCTGATTTCAGTTCTTCCCGGGTTATGTAATCCCATAATTGCCATGCTGGATACTGATTTGCCTGAGCCGGATTCACCGACAATAGCCAGAGTTTCACCCCGATCGAGATGAAATGAAAGGTTTTGGGTTGCTCTCACTACCCCGGCATCTGTAGGAAATGAAACTGATAAATCCTTAACTTCCAATAATCTACTCATGAGATGCGCACCCTTGGATCCAGGAAGGAATATGCCACATCTACAATCAAGTTAAAAACCAGATAAAAAGCCGCTGCAATCAATGTTGTTCCTACCAGTATCGGCAAGTCATAGGTCTGTAAAACAGCGGTAATTGCTACATTTCCCAAACCTTGTAAATTGAATACTTTTTCCGTTATTACCGCACCACCTAATAGACCTCCAAAATCCAAGCCGGCTTGGGAAATAATTGGAGCTAATGAAGTGCGCAAATTATGCTTTAATAAAATCCGCCACTCTGAAACCCCTTTGGCTCGAGCGGTTCTAATAAAATCTTCACTAGAGGTTTCAATAACACTACCGCGGGTTAACCGGGTATAAATAGCAGCTGAGGTAATTGCGAGTGTTATCCAAGCAAAAATAAAATTCTTAAAAAATCCTATTGGATCACTCCACGGAGCTACCCACAAACCTTGAGTAATGGGATCAATCCAATGAGCCAATGTTGCTCCGATTAATAGAAGCAAGCCTAATAAAAATGTCGGCAAGGAGGTGCCAGTTAATACAAATGCATTTGCTGCTTTATCTGGCCATCTGCCACGATATCTAGCCGCCACAATACCCATACTCATACCTATTAACATCCATAAAATAAAAGCACCAATGGCAAGTGAAAGTGTTACTGGAAATTTTTGTGCTAACAAGGTAGTTACACAGGTATTGGTTGGAACTGAATAACCTAAAGAAGGCGCGGAGCAATGAACCTGTCCATCTGCATAATTTGCACCAACAACTAATCCTTTTACAAATCTTCCATATTGCACCCAGATGGGTACATCTAAACCAAGGAGATGTTCATTAGCTGCAATTTTTTGCGGAGTGCAGTGAGTGCCGCAGGAAATTGAGGCCGGGTTTACCGGCAAAGCCCAAAAAATTAAATATGTAATCATGCTGATAGCAACCAAAATCAAACCATTAGCCATGGCTCTCTTGCCTATATATTTCAGCACTCGCTAATTCCACCTAAAATTTTCTAATAGTTCAAGTATCTAATGTAATTATTTTCTCAATATTTTCCCAACTTTGATTATGGACTAGGTATTTTTGAAGTACCTAGTCCATAAATATTCATTTCTTAGTTTTCAATTACTTTTTTAGATAAAGATCGGTGAAAATAAGAGCACCTTGTGGTAGCCAATATTGTGCCCCACCAACTTTAGAGCCCCATTGATATTGATCAAGATTAAAGATTGGAACTGAAATCCAATATTGATCCATCACAAACTGGGATAAAGCTCGCCACTGCGCAGTTTGTTTTGCTCGATTAGTTTCACCCTGTGCAGCTAAAACTTTCTTAGCAAAATCTTTATAGGCTGGATCATTCCAGTTTTGCTCTAGATCAAATCCTCCATTTTTAATAAATAGATCTGGAATAACTGTGGAGGCATTTGCCCAGTCTGCTGCCCAACCAGATCTTGACATATCACTTTGCTTTGTAGTGTCTTGAACAGTTGGATAATAAACACCTGGTTGAATTGGATTGAAATGTACAACCAATCCAGCTGCTTGCATTGCAGATTGAATCAACGCTGTAGCTTTTTTACTGGTTGCATTATCAGGCAAATCAATAGTAAACCCTTGGGTAGTTACTCTTTGATAAGTATCTGGGCATTTGTCTTTTGCTTGTGCCAATATTTGTTTGGCATAGGCTGGATTTCCAGATTTCTTAAAATTAGCATCATGTACATTGCCTGTTGTAGGAGCATAATCTGGTGCTAGTGGATCAATTGAGTTATCACCCACAGTGCCATAAAACTTAGAGCCACCTGCTAGATCAATTAAACTTTGTACATCCCAAGCAAAGAAAATCGCTTTTCTTACCTCTAGACAATCTAAATGCCCGGCAGAGATATTAAATGCATAATATCTAACATATGGGCTATTTTGATTATTTCCGCGAGCGGCGGTCTTTGGATTGTTATAGAAATTATTTAAATTCTGTGGCAAAAGAAGTTGATCATAATTAACTGCATTTTGAGATGAATCTGAGATAAAAATTTGATCGCGGGTATTTTCATTTATTCCAAATCTCATCTCAACTTTATCGGGATATGCATGTCTAACAGAATCAGAGGATTGGGACCAATTTGGATTACGGACTAAATCAAGAACTGAATTACCAGTTTTATAATTTGAAACTTGATATGGTCCAAGTGCCCAAGGTGCAGAATCATACTTAGCCCCGGTATCTGCCGATTGCTTCACCGGTGACATTGCAGGATAGGTTCCAAAATAATTGAAATCCCCTACAGCTTTATTTAAATGAAAGGTGATGGTGTTTCCATTACAGGTTACCGCTTTGTCAAATAAATCCTGTCCAGTTTTCTTATATGGTCCTAAATATAGTGAATTACCTTTTGCATCCTGTGGAATATCCAAATCTTGAATTGCATATGAAGGACCATCTGTAATGATATCCGTGGCAAATGCACGAGAGACTCCATATTTTTCATCAGCACAGGTCAACTGTGAACCATCTTGCCACTTAATTCCAGATTTCAAAGTAAAACTCCAAGTTTTACCATCTGCAGAAACTTTTCCAGTATCAGTTGCCAAATCTGGAACTAAATTAAATCCAGCACTTCCTGGCACAGGCGAATAACTTAATAATGATCTAAAAATATAAGAATTTAGAAACGCAATATCTTGTCCGGTATATACCCGTTGTGGATCTAAATGGTTCAACTGAGATGCATTTGTTACATAAACCAATGTTCCACCATTTGTTGGCCCATCCGCTTTTGCTGGTGATAACAAAGTAGTTGAACTAATTCCAATTGTTACTAGCCCTATTAGTAACAGATAAAGTTTGGGCAACTCCTTTGATTTGATTTTAATTTTTTGCATATTTTTCCTTTCCCTAAACCATTCCAAGGCTGGTAACTCTTAAAATGGCCAAAAGGAAAAGGGATATAAATATCCAAATGGCAAGTGGGGTGAGTCTAACTATAGATTGAGGTTTTATTTGCAAACCTCTTAAAACTTTATCTAAATGTGATTAAGCCTCAATACTAACAATTTATATTTAAATAAATTTCACTAGAAGAAAGGTATAAATTAGCTAAAAAATAAAATAAGGAGAGTCGATTTCTCAACTCTCCTTATTTTGAAGTTTTACTTATATATTATTTTTTAACTTACTATTTTTTCACATATAAGTTTGTAAAGATCAAGGAACCTTGTGGTAGCCAGTATTCAACTCCACCTACTTGTGATCCCCATTGATATTGATCCAAATTGAATATTGGAACTGAGATCCAATATTGATCCATTACAAATTGAGCTAACTCTCGCCACATTGACATCTGCTTTGTGCGATCTGTTTCTGCTTGGGCAGCAGCAACTTTCTTAGCGAAATCAGCATAGGCGGGATCGTTCCAGTTTTGATCCAAATCAAATCCACCATTTTTGATAAATAGATCTGGAATAACTGTGGAAGCATTTGCCCAGTCAGCAGCCCAACCAGCAGCAGACATATCGCCTTGCTTAGTTGGATCTTGCACTGTGGAGTAATAAACACCTGGTTGAATGAAGTTGAAATTAACTTTCATTCCAGTTCCTTCCATTGCGCTCTTGATTAAAGCTGCAGCCTTGCGGTGAGTAGCGGTATCAGAAATATCAATAGAGAAACCTTTTGTGGTTACACGTGCATAGGTAGATGCGCAATCAGTTTTAGCTTTCTCTACTAAAGATTTTGCATATGTTGGATTTCCAGCTTTCATGAAGTTTGTATCATGAGTGTTTCCAGTAGTTGGTGCATAATCTGGAACAAGTGGATCTAGTGGGCTATCTCCAACTTTTCCATAATATTTCTCGCCACCAGATAAATCAATCAAACCTTGAATTGGCCAAGCAAAGAATATTGCTTTTCTAATATCAACGCAGTCTAAGTGACCTGCAGAAACATTGTATGCGTAATAGCGGGTATAAGGGCTATTTTCATTGTTTCCACGGGTTGCATTTTTTGCATCATTATAGAAAGCATCCAAGTTTTGTGGCAACAATCCTTGATCATAGTTAACTGCATTTTTAACAGAGTCAGTCAAGAAAATTTGATCTCTTGCAGCTTCAGCTACACCAAATCTCATCACAATACTATCTGGGAAATTGTGACGAATAGTGTCAGTTGCTGGATCCCAATTTGGATTACGCACTAACTCTAATTGACTTCCAATTTTATAAGAGGAAATCTTGTAAGGTCCAAGTGCCCAAGGCCCATTGTCATATTTCGCTCCAGTGTCTGCAGATTGCTTTACTGGTGACATTGCAGGATAGGTTCCAAAGTAATTGAAATCTCCTACTGGCTTGTTTAAATGAACTGTTAAAGTGTTTCCGTTACAGGAAACAGCTTTGTCATATAGATCTTGACCAGTTTTCTTATAAGGTCCTAGGTACATGGAATTACCCTTAGCATCAGTTGGAATATCTATATCTTGAATTGCATAGGAAGGTCCATCAGTAATGATATCCGTGGCAAATGCTCTTGAAATTCCATATTTAACATCATCGCAAGTTAATGCTGAACCATCTTGCCATTTAATTCCATCTTTTAGGGTCCACTTCCAAGTCTTACCACCATCGGAAGCGGTACCAATATCAGTTGCCAAATCTGGCACTAATTGGAATCCATCTTGACCAGGCACTGGCTTATAACTTGCAAGTGATCTAAAGACATAAGAATTTAGAAACGCAATATCCTGTCCGGTATATACACGTTGTGGATCTAAGTGATTCAACTGAGATGCATTTGTTACATAGACTAATTGACCACCATTTTGTGCCCCACCGGTTGAACCTGAGCCACCGCTTAAAGTGCCATATAGGATTGCTGCAATTGCAACCACTATTACAACACCAGCTGCGACTAAAGGTGTTCTCTTGCGTGAAGCATTTCCAGAATTGGAACTCATTAGAGAAATTTCCCCCTTCATTTTCAAAACCTATTTCCAAGGTGGAGATAGGTATTGGTCGAAACCATCTACTAAAAATTTCTCAGAGCCAGTCTCAACTGACTCTAAACTAAACGTTTAGTATGGAAGGAGTTTAACTAAAGGCCTTGAAAAAGGTAAGGGGGTAGTTGAAAGTTAAAATAACAAAACTATAAAGATTTCTCCTGAATAGGTGGTTTTTTAACTTGAAAAGGGCTAGCGGTCAGATTTTGTATCTAAGGCATCTCTTAGACCATCACCAAAAAGGTTAAGAGCTAAGACCACAATAATAAGCATCAAAGTTGGAATTAATAAGTAGACCGGATCTCGCTGCCAATAATTTACCGCATCATCAAGGGTCAATCCCCAGGTAGAGGCGGGAGCTTGAATACCAATTCCTAAAAAGGAAAAAGTTGCTTCCGCTGTTAAATAACCAGGAAGTGAAATTGATAAATAAATAATTATCAAGGGATAGAGGTTTGGCAAAATCTCTTTAAAAATAATTCTGCGATTTCCTGCACCTAATGCATGAGCGGCCATTACAAATTCTTTTTCCCGCAAAGTCAAAACTTGCGAGCGCACAACTCTAAAAAATCCTGACCAAGAAAATATTACTAACAATAAAACTAACATAATCATTCTGGCGCCATTATTTTGGGCAATACCAGTTGATTCTATTGATTTAGTAAGTGGCACACTTAGAGCAATTACAAAAAAAGTAAATGGAAAAGCTAAAAGAAAGTCTGCTAATCTGCCAAAGAAATTATCAATTTTTCCACCATATAAAGCTGCAATAACTGCAAATATTGAACCAACCGCCGCAAATGCAACACTAGTGATAATTGCGATTGTGAATGAAATTCGAGATCCATATACAAGTAAAGCAAATAAATCCCGCCCAGTTCCAGGTTCAAATCCAAATGGATGATGCAACCCCATTCCATTAAAAGAACCTTTGACCAGACCGGTTCCATCTATTGCATCTGGAAATCTGGAGTTTGGATCAACATGAAAAATTCCGGCAAACAAGGGAGCGCCATAGGCCAAAATCAGGAAAAATAAAGCCACTATTCCAGAAGCAAGTGCTACCTTATTTTTCTTCAATCTGCGCCAAGCAATTTGTCGAGGTGAAAGTTGGTTGTAATTATCCAAAGCAGATTGCAACTCAGAACTAGCCGATTGGTCAGTTACCTCGGCTGCTACATTCCCATTTGGAGTGGATGTCAATTAAACCCCTTTAATAGATTAGAAAATACTTAACTTATAATAGCGTGGTGCGTGGGTTCACTTTCAAGGTTCAAAAGAATATTTCTGAAATTTCTTTGCCTAAAATTAACTCTAAGGAAAATTCGCCAACAGATTTTCTAGGAAGAACTGGTGTTATTTCTACCCCCCATGGAGAAATCCAGACCCCAGCCTTCATACCAGTAGGGACTAAAGCAACAGTGAAAGGGGTTTTGCCAGAATCAATTTCTGAACTAGGTGCGCAAGCGGTCCTTTCCAATGCCTATCACCTTTATTTACAACCTGGCCCAATAATAATTGATCAAGCGGGTGGTCTTGGAAAATTTATGAATTGGCAAAAACCTACTTTTACCGACAGTGGCGGCTTTCAAGTACTTTCTTTGGGTGTGGGTTTCAAAAAAGTCATTGCAATGGATGCAGAAACTTTTAGATCTGATGAAGTGATTGCTGAAAAAAAATCTAGGTTAGCCCAGGTGGATGATGATGGTGTTACTTTCAAATCTCATTTAAATGGATCACTTCATAGATTTACACCTGAGATATCTTTAGAAATTCAACATCAATTAGGTGCAGATATTATTTTTGCTTTTGATGAATGTACAACTTTACATAACACCAGGCGCTATCAAGAAAAATCTTTAGAGCGCACCAGATTGTGGGCAATCAGATCATTAAAAGCACATAATAAATTAACTGAAGAAAGAGTGGGAAAGCCCTATCAAGCATTGTTTGGAGTTATCCAAGGTGCGCAATATGAGGACTTGAGAAGAAAAGCTGCAAGAGATTTGGCAGAAATAAAAGAGGATGGATATGGTTTTGATGGTTTTGGATTTGGTGGTGCACTAGATAAGAAAAAGCTAAATGAAATTCTTTATTGGATGGCCTCCGAATTACCTGCCAATAAACCAAGGCACTTACTTGGAATTGGAGAACCAGCAGATTTGTTTACTGGTGTTGAAAACGGGGCTGATACTTTTGATTGTGTAGCACCTTCTCGAGAAGCTAGAACTAGTGCTGTTTACACCAAAGATGGCCGAGTAAATCTCACCAATCAAAAATTTAATGAGGATTTTGGATCAATTGATCAAGAATGTGGCTGTTATACCTGCAAAAACTATACTGCCGCTTATTTAAATCATTTATTTAGAGCAAAAGAAATGATGGCCTCAACTTTAGCAACTATTCATAATGAATTTTTTATTGTGAATTTAGTAGACCAAATTCGAACCACGATTGAATCTGGAGAGTATTTTGAATTCAAAGCAGATTTTTTGGGAAGATATTTTGCAAATAAGGTAGAGGTTCCTAAGCCTGCCCGAGGTAAATAAAATTACAGCACTGCAAAAGATCTTTTAGATAGCCCCATCCAATAGCCTTCAATGGCAGACTCTATTTTTTCCCCTGGATTAGATGACGCCCCCAGAGTAATAAATATGGGTGCAAAATGTTCCACTGTGGGATGAGCATAGGGCATGCCAGGTGCTTGATTTTTGAAATCTAATAATTTATCCACTTCCCCATTTTGTAACATCTCATTAGCCCATAAATCAAATTCCACACTCCAATTTGGAGGAGTTGCTTCAATTCTAAATTCTTTTAGAAATGGTAAACCATGGGTCATAAATCCACTTCCGATAATCAATACTCCTTGAGATCGAAGTGGCGCTAGTTTTTTTCCAATTTCAAATAGTTTTTCCGGTTGCATAGTAGGTATTGATAGTTGAATAACAGGAATATCAGCTTGTGGATACATAGCAATTAAAGGCACAAATGCGCCATGATCCAATCCCCGATTTTGATCAACTTGAATTTCTTGGCCAATTAATTTTTGAATTTCGCCAGGTAAATCTAGAGCTACTGGTGCTTGATATTGAACTTCATAATATTTTTGGGGAAAACCATAAAAATCATAATAAAGTGGATGATTATCTTGCAGAGAAGTTACTGAAATAGGCGCTGCTTGCCAATGTGCTGAAATAATTAAAATTGCTTTTGGTTTAACCAAATTAGAACTCCATTTAGAAAGTTCTCCCCGCCAAACCGGGTCATCCAACAAAGGTGGTGCCCCATGGCCTAAATAAAGCGCTGGCAAATTATTTGCATTCACAACTAGATTCTAACGCAATTTAGTTGAAAGTTCAACTAATTACTGATTTAGTAGATTTTGGTAATAATCTAAAGTTTGATGAGCAATTTGATCCCAACTAAATTCATTTTGCACTCTTTTTCTACCGGCTAGTCCATATTTTTCTAACAATTCTGGGTTAGACATCAATTTGTTAATTGATTGTGCGAGAGAGTTTTCAAATTCGCTTGCATTCCCGCTGTAATCAACTAATTCACCTGTAACTCCATCTGCTACCACTTCGGGAATACCACCAACTCTTGAACCTAAGACAGCGGTTTGGCAAGCCATCGCCTCTAAATTCACTATACCCAGTGGTTCATAGATGGAAGGGCAAATAAATAATGCAGCGCTACTGTAAAGACTTATTAATTCATTTTGTGGCAGCATTTGATTTATCCATATGACATTTTTGCGATTCTTTTGCAAGTGCAAAATAGCATCGGTAACTCGCTTCGCTATTTCTGGTTCATCGGGTGCACCTGCTGCAATTACTAAGCCAAATTCAGGTGAAACATCCTGCCAGGCATTAATTAGATGTTCTAATCCCTTTTGGCGAGTAATTCTTCCTACAAAGAGTGAATAAGGAGTTTGGATATGATATTTTTCTAAAGTAGAAAAAGAGGTTTGGGGAAAATAAATATTTGAATCTATTCCATTGTAAATTACTGAAATCTTATTTGGATCTACAAATGGGTAAGCCCTTAAAATATCTGCTTTGGTACCCTTGCTTACCGCAATAATTCCATCAGCATTTTCATAAGCAGTTTTTTCGATGAAACTTGAAACTCGATATCCGCCGCCTAATTGGGCTTCTTTCCAAGGTCGATCCGGTTCTAGGGAATGAGCAGTTAAAACACTTTTAGATTTGTAAATTTTTTGGGCTAATACACCTGCGTAATTTGCATACCAGGTGTGGGTATGCACCACCTCTACCTCTGCCAAATTGCTTGCTATTTCAATATTTAGCTTGAGGGCTGCAATAGCTGGGTTTAACTGCTTATCTCCCTCACTCAACTGATAATTTCTAGCATCTGCTCTCTCTTTTCCAAAACAGTGAACTTCAATTTGGGTTCCTATTTTTTCAAGTGCCGCTGTTAGATTCTTGACATGCACTCCCGCCCCACCATAAATCTCTGGTGGCCATTCTTTGGTGACTATGCCAACTTTCATAGGTTCATTTAAGCACCCTTTAACCTCTAAATGAAACTGGATGGCAAATATTGATTGAAAATTTGTTTAGTTTAACTCTGGTAAATATGGAGTAAATTTCTCTCATGAGTCGCGATCCGGAGTTATTGTCAATTGTTTTGGCAGGTGGTGAAGGAAAAAGATTAATGCCGCTTACTGCAGATCGCGCTAAACCAGCAGTGCCTTTTGCTGGAAACTATAGACTTGTTGATTTTGTACTTTCAAATTTAGTAAATGCTCAAATGCGAAGAGTTGCTGTTTTGACTCAATACAAATCTCATTCATTAGATAAACACATTACAACTACTTGGCGACTTTCCACATTGCTCGGCAATTTCATTACACCGGTACCTGCACAACAAAGATTAGGTCCTAGGTGGTATACCGGTTCTGCAGATGCTATTTTGCAAAATTTCAATTTAATTCATGACGAGGACCCAGAACATGTTTTAGTTTTTGGAGCAGATCACGTTTATCGAATGGATCCAGCTCAGATGTATAAATTTCATAAAGAAATCAACGCTGGAGTTACGGTTGCTGCAATAAAAGTAAAAAAAGAAATTGCACAT
>OMHY01000044.1 GCA_900298985.1 Streptomycetaceae bacterium | reverse complement strand
GTTTTATTCTGCATTTCAATCTTGGCCCGCAACCTCAATCACGATAGAAGCAGGGGTAAAAGGCGGATTATATGATCAAGTCATCATCCAACCCAGTATTAATTTGCCTTCAGAATTAGTTGTAAATACAACAGGTGCAGGAGATGCGGTTGCGGCTGGAATTCTTTATGGTGTTCACCAAGGTTGGGATTTAGAAAGTTCAGCGCGCTTGGGAATTTGTGCAGCTGCTACTTGCATCATGGATACTCATACCTCTGATGGAATTAAATCAGTTAATGAAACTTTAAATATTGTCGAGAGTTATGAGTTTAGGAAAATATAATCCGCATTTATTTTAGTTTTCTCAATTAAATTTGCATTTTTCTCATCTGAATTTTCCACCCAGCTTTTAGCCTCTTCTAAAGTTCTACCAAATTTCTGATGGCGAGAAATCAAACGCTCTAATCTCAAAGTATCATCAACTTCTACAAACCAAGTCTCATCTAAATACTTTTTTACTTTATCCCATCCACCTGAATTGTGTAATAAGTAGTTGCCTTCTGTTATCACCAATTTTGTTTCTGGATAAATTACACCTTCCGCCGCTACAGATTCCTCTATCTCACGGTGAAATATAGGAAAATAAATAGTTTCAGTTTTATCTTCTTTTATTCTTTTTAGAATTTGTACATATGATTCAACATCAAATGTATCAGGAGCACCTTTTCTTTGATCTCGCCCTAATGCCTTGAGCACTTTATTACTTAAGTGATACCCATCCATAGGAATTAGAGCAACATCTTTAGCAGGTAAATTATCAATAAGGTAGTTTGCTAAAGTAGATTTACCTGCTCCGGGCTTTCCTACTAGTCCTAGTACAAAGCGATCTGAATTGCCCACTTTAGATTTGGCAAGGGCTAAAGCAGCGGCCATCGTAACTATTCTTTCCACAATCCTCTTTCAAATTTGATTATTGGTCCTTGAATTCTTTGAGTTCCAAGACTCTTTGGATAAATAATACCTTCAGAAAGATTGAAATTTCGAAAAGAAGGTGAATAATCTCCTTGGAGGTAACCATGAATCCCAAACCTTGGACTTGGAAACATAAACTTTTAGTATTGGCTTTTGTAGGAATCACTACTTCTACATTAATCAATACTCAATACTCTGCTATTGCTGCGGGCAGAGCGCCACAATCTGAATGTAAAAAGTATGCACTTGCGATTAAACCCCTTGCCCCAAGTGAAACTTATATTTTGAACAAGTATGGTTCGGTAACAGGTAAAAATTATAAAGATGACATGACATCGTTCAACACTATTAATGCATTGTTACCAAAAGTAAATGATTTTATCTCCAAGATTGAAGCTATCACACCAAGTAATTCAGTATTAGCAAGTGCTCACCAGATTTATGTAAATGCTTGGAATGATTATGACCAAGCTTTCTTGGTAATTCTAGATGCTATGCAAAAGCAAAGTTATTCAGAAGTTGCACAAGCCAATCAAACACTTTCAACGGCTCGAAACCTTATTAGAAGTTTTCAATCTGCAGTTAGAGCTGCTTGCTATTATTAAAACTAATTATTTGGATCATCCATAATCTCCTTAACCTCTTGAGCGCATCTACAAGCAATTGCAATTTTAAGGGCCCACTCAAATGCTTCTTCTTTTGTTGGCACATCTATAATTGTGAAGCCACCAATGTGTGGGGTATTAGGCTGCAATGATTCATTTTTTGTAGTGCCATCTTCATTAACAGTAATTGGTGTTTGACTCCATAAACCGCCAGCAAATAACCAAATACCTTTTTCTTTTCCTTCTTTTCTTACTAAGCCCACCGCTTCCTTTACCGCTGGAAAATCTTCATCTGGAAAAGTCATGTCTCCATCATTAAATGAAATTAGGTATCTAGTCATGCGCAAAAGATAACTTAAAATACTTATACTAAATAGGATTAATCATTACTACTTTAATTTTCAAAAGTGGAGCTAAGGGGACTTGAACCCCTGACCCCCTGCATGCCATGCAGGTGCGCTACCAGCTGCGCTATAGCCCCTGATTTATTAAGTTTTACGATACTTTTAGACTTTTAAGAAAGTATTCTTAATTTGCTTTATTAAGCAAGAGCCAAGATTACACGCTACCTTCACCATCGCCAATTACAGGCTCTGGAATGGTGCCAGCATTGTGTTCAACTAATTGCCAACTAATTTTATCGGTATCTAGTGTGGGTGTGGGTTTGCTATCTAAAGAAAGTGGCAATCTCCGAGGAGCCAAAATCGACCAACTCGCATTTGCAAGTCCACCATAAATTGACCAAAGTGGAACGGGTAATTCTAAATAAGAACCAATAATCGCTCTGGCAGTGCCGCCATGAGTAACTACAACTAAGACTGCTGGTTCATTGGTTTCAGATTTTTGTAAATTTTCAATTACACCATCAAGTAATTTTCGAACTCTATAAACCACATCAGATCTTGATTCACCAATACTTCCAGCTTTTATATCTTCGCCATTAATCCAACGAGCCCAATTTTCGCCATCTTCACTTTTGTTTTCTAAATCTGTTTTTCCTTCCCAATCTCCCCCATTGGTTTCTCGAAGAGCTGGAAAAGTTTTCACAGGTAATTCAGTCAGCGAAGCTAGTGCTAGAGCAGTTTGTTTAGCTCGAGTTAAATCACTTGAAATAATTTGAGTTGGACGAAGGGAAAGTAAATTTTGAGCTGCATGTCGAACTTGATATTCACCAGTAGCATTTAATGGGATATCAGTGTGCCCTTGAAATCTTCCTTGGATATTCCAATCAGTTTGGCCATGGCGCCAAATCACCATTTTTACTGGTCGATTTTTTGCCATTAATGCTCCTAAATTTTCCTTAATTGTTGTTGCGGTAAATTTAATTGTAATTAGCGCAATGTAGATACAGCAAGTTCTATGCGAGGGCTGTCATTCCAAAGCCGCTCTAGAGCGTAGTAATTTCTAATCTCCTGGGTTTGTAAATGGATAACTAGATCTACATAGTCCAACAAGATCCACCCAGAGCTTTTTTCCATCCGAACTGGTTTTTCTCCCATTACTGCAGTTTGTTCCAATAATTCATCACAAATCGCCGCCAATAATCTTTCATTACTAGCAGTAGCGATTAAGAAGACATCAGAAAGCAATTGTTGATTACTCATATCTAGCGCGACTAAATCTTGGCCCAATTTTTCTGCGATGATATTTGCCGCGTGATTCAATAGTTCTTCAGTTTGAGTTCTCAAATACTTTTTACCTTTTCTCTATTTTCCTTATATAAGTTATTGTTCTTAATAAATTTTGCAACATGAGTAGATATATCTGCTGGTATTTTCGAATTTGCAAGTTGCTCTCGAATCTTGGTTGCTGAAATATCTAGGGCTGATATTTTTATTTCTTCAAAATCAAATTTATTTTCTTTTTTCTCTCCTGGGATATCAGAATTTGGTCTTTTAACTACAAGAACTTTGGCCATTTTGATAATGTCTTTGGCTCGCTTCCAATTTTCAAAATTCTGGGCAGCATCACTTCCAATTATTAAGGTAAAAGAATCTTGTGGAAAAAAAGCCCGCAACTCCTGCAAAGTGTCATAGGTATAGGTATTGCCTTTGCGCTGAATTTCAATATCACTAATTACGACTTTATCTGCAATATTGGAATCAAGATCTAAAAGAGCTTGCTCACACATTTCTAATCTGTGAGCAGCGGATGTGGAGGGTTTGTCTCGAAGCTGTGGGGTTGCTGCTGGGATTAACATCAGCAAATCAAATTTTGGAACAAGTTTTTTGATTACATGAAGATGCCCGTTATGTATTGGGTCAAATGTTCCACCGAAGAGACCGATATTTAAACCGGAATTAAAAGCAATTTTATCGGAGCTCAAAATATGTTAGTCGCGATCCATTCGAAGAACTAAATATAGAAAGACAGCCAAAATGGCAAAAGCAAATATTCCAAAAAATACTGGCGGAGCAGGTAAATGTCTGACTACTACCTCTGCCACTAGGTTTTTTAGATTACTCAATTGCTCTTCCTTTCGATTTCAACAACGTTAAATATATCTTGCTGTATTACCTTCCAAGCCTATCGCACCTTAGCTAATTGAATTGGGACCAGATTCCAAAAGCCTTAGAAATTGGGCTTCATCAATAATTTTTACCCCTAATTCCACTGCTTTGGTCGCTTTCGACCCAGCCTCCGCGCCTACAACTACATAACTGGTTTTAGCAGAAACTGAGGAACTGGCTTTCCCACCATGTTTCATTATCACATCATTTATTTCATCCCGGGAAAATTTTTCTAAACTTCCGGTTACAACCAGCGTTAATCCAGCTAAGGTTTGTGGAATTGATCCGGAACTTTTTTCTTCAGTTAACTGCACCCCAGCTTTTTCCCATTTCTTGACAATATTTTTATGCCAATCAACTGCAAACCAATCTTTAATAGAGATTGCAATAATTTCACCAACTCCATCAACTTGTGCCAATTGTTCTAAAGTTGCTTTTTGAATATTAGAAATTGAACCTAATTCTGCGGCTAATGCCCGGGCAGCTATTGGTCCAACATGTCTAATGGATAACGCAACCAATATGCGCCATAGAGGCCTTGATTTTGCAACTTCAACTGCTTGTAAAAATTTTTGGGCATTTAATCCTAATTCTCCATTTTTCTTCAAGAAGAATTCACTTTTTGCTAAATCTTTTTCAGTTAAAGAAAATAATTCACTTTCATCTTCTAAAATCTGATCTGTAATTAAAGCAGCAGCTGCTTCACTACCAAGGATTTCAATATCTAATGCAACGCGTGAACCAATATAAGTTAATCTTTCAATAATTTGCGCCGGACAACTTCTTTGGTTGGGGCATCTAATATCAACATCACCCTCTGTTTCATAAGCTAAATTTGTTTTACAGTCTGGGCATTTAGTTGGCATGATAAAGATTTTTTCTTTACCAGTTCTTTTATCAACTACCGCTTCCAAGACCTCTGGAATTACATCTCCCGCTTTTCTAATCTTTACATAATCTCCGATTAAGATTCCTTTACGTTCAATTTCCTGAGCATTATGTAAAGTAGCACGAGAAACATTAGAACCTGCAACTTTAATTGGTTCCATCACCGCAAAAGGTGTAACTCGACCGGTGCGACCAACACTTACTTCTATATCCAATAATTTAGTTACTACTTCTTCTGGTGGATATTTAAAAGCAATTGCCCATTTGGGTGCTCGAGAGGTAAAACCTAATTTCTTTTGTAACTCTATTTGATTTACTTTAACCACTATGCCATCAATTTCATGTTCGAGGTCATGTCGATGTAACCCATAATTTTCGACATAAGAAATAACTTCTGAAGTTTTGGAAAATACTTCAAATCTTTTTGATGTGGGAAGTCCCCAAGATTTTAGTTGTTGATATGCCTCACTTTGCTTTTTAAAAGTACCTTCACCATATGCGCCAATCCCATGAACTGTCATGGCAAGTGGTCTTTGAGCGGTAACTTTTGGATCTTTTTGACGCAAACTCCCCGCAGCAGCATTTCTCGGATTAGCAAATGTTACTTTGCCTTCTTTTTCTAATTTGGCATTTAGCTTTTCAAAATCTTTGAGTGGAAAATAGACCTCTCCCCTGATTTCTACATAGTCTGGAAGATTTTCCCCTTTTAGTTTCAAAGGAATTGTAGAAATTGTTTTTAGATTCAAAGTTACATCTTCTCCAGTTCTACCATTGCCCCGAGTTAATCCCCTAACAAAATTTCCATTTTCATAAATAAGATTTATTGCCAAACCATCTATTTTTAATTCGCATAACCACTCTGGTTTGATTCCAGCTTTTTCAATTTTTTCACACCAGGTAACTAATTCTTCTTCTCCAAATACATTGTCCAAACTCATCATCGGTTCGCGGTGATCAAATTGTTCAAATAATGTTGAAAAGCCGCCACCTACTTGTTTGGTAGGTGAATCCTCAGTGATTAATTGTGGGTATTGATTTTCTAATTTTTCCAACTCTTTCCAAAGTTGATCAAACTCTGCATCTGAAATCGTTGGCTTATCCAAAACATAATAATTAAATTGGTGTTCTCGAATAACATTACGAAGTTCTAGCAAGCGCTGTGCAACTTCCATCTTTTTCATGCAGTCGTACTCACAGTTGCCGAACCTACAACTCGGTCTTGATCATAAATTACTAAACCTTGACCGGTGGCTAAACCTAAAAGTGAATCATTCAATTTAACTTTAATAGCTTTGCCATCATATATATATTCGCAAGGCAAGGCAGCACCATGTGCTCTAACTTGAGCAAAGCCTTGATAGGTAGTGTTTATATTTGGTTTTTCCCCACACCAAATAGGTTTTTCACCCTCTATTTCCTGGATGGCTAATTTTTCTTTAGTTCCCACTACTACGCGATTAGAGGTTGGTTCAATTTTTAATACAAATCTAGGTTCACCATTTGGAAGAGGGGTTGAAATTCCTAAACCTTTTCTTTGTCCTATGGTGTAGGTAAATGCACCTTCATGTTCTCCCAATACATTTCCTACTTCATCTACTATTTCACCGCGAGCGCTACCTAATTTATCTCGCAACCAACCAGCATTATTTCCACTTGGTACAAAACAAATATCATGACTATCGGGTTTATTTGCTACATAAAGACCCCGGGCTTTTGCTTCTTTTCTCACATCAATCTTTAAAGAATCTCCTAGTGGAAAGTGTGCTCCTTGAATTTGTTCTTGATTTAAAACTGCTAAAACATAAGATTGATCTTTTTGTGGATCTACCGCTCGATACATTACTTTTTGGTTTTCTACTTCAATTAATCTTGCATAATGTCCAGTTATTACCCCATCAAATCCTAAAGCTTTAGCACGATCTAAAACCGCTGCAAATTTTATTTTTTCATTACATCTCAAACAAGGATTTGGCGTTCTTCCTTTTGCATATTCTGCAATGAAATCTTCTACTACTCCAGCATGAAATTCTGCTGCCATATCCCAGATGTAAAAAGGTATTCCAATCATGTCTGCAGCCCTAGCCGCATCATGCGAATCTTCAATAGTGCAACAACCTCTCGCACCAGAGCGATATTTAGCTGGATTAGAGGAAAGTGCTAGATGAACTCCAACAACTTCATGTCCAGCATCGTGAGCTCGGGCAGCAGCCACCGCAGAGTCCACCCCACCACTCATCGCTGCTATTAATTTCATAGTATTAGATTAAACCTTTATTTTTGATAGCGCGAAGCATATGCGGCGCGCGCCCTTTCTACTGCTTTTGGTAGTGTTTGAATTAATTTATCAATTTGCTCCTGGGTTGTTGAATTACCAAGTGAGATTCTAAGAGAAGCGCTTGCAAGCTCCTCGCTTTGCCCCATTGATAATAAAACATGGCTTGGTCTAAAAACTCCTGCGGTACAGGCAGAACCTGCAGACAATGATAAATTCTCATTATCTAAAACCATCAAAAGAGCTTCACTTTCTAAATTAGAAAAGGTGCAATTTAAGATATTAGGTAGGTGTTGATTTTGATTCCCGCTTCCAGTTAAATCATCAGCTCCTATAAAATTAATACCAGGTATATTTTTTATTCCTGCAAAAAGCCGCTCTCGAAGTTGAAAAACTTGATTATTAATCTGTTCTCGCTTTTTTTCTGTTTCGCGCAGTGCGACAGCAAAAGCAGCAATACCAGGAACATTAAAAGTTCCACTTCGAAGTTCTCGCTCCTGTCCACCGCCATGAAAGAGGGGGGTAATAGGAGTTTCTTGTTTTAAATAGATAGCAGCAACGCCAGGAACTCCCCCCACTTTATGCGCAGTAAAAGAAGCTGCCGTAACACCTAATTTGTGAAAATCAATTTTTAATTTGCCAAGCGCTTGTACACAATCAGTATGTACTGGAATATCATCAGATATCTCACAAACCTGCGCGATAGGTTGTATTGTTCCAATTTCATTATTTGCCATAATTATTGAAATTAGTGCGATATTGTCTTTTTGAGTTTGAATCATATTTGCTAAATCTCTTAAATCAATATAACCATCTGAGTTGATTTTTACTTGTAAATATTTTGCCTCATCTGATTTTTGTAACCAAATAGCGGGATCCATTACTGCATGATGCTCAAAACTTGAAGTAATAATAGTTTTTTTGCCCAATTTAGAGTTATGCCAATAGAGTCCTTTAATTGCAAAATTATCTGATTCCGTACCAGAACTAGTAAATATGATTTCAGTGGCTTTTGCTCCCACTATTTCTGCAATTTGTTCTCGGGATTCTTCTACTATTTTGCGCATTAAGCGACCATGAGAGTGAATGCTAGATGCATTTCCATCTAATTTTGCTACTTCATTAAATCTTTCCAGGGCGTTTGGCAGCACTGAAGTAGTGCTGGCGTTATCTAAATAAATTCCAGAATATGAAAGGCCCACCGGCCAATTCTAGTTGGGAAGTTTGAGAAGATAGATTTTCCAAAAAAATACTGATTGGTAAGGGTAAAAAGCATTAGGAGTGAGCGTTATCTAGCACTAAAATAACAAAGGTGTTGGCAATTCTTGCTCCCGGTCAAGGTTCACAGGCTCCAAATTTATTCAAGAGCTGGGTTGATGATAACTCTAATATAGATCAATCGTTAAGAGCCAAAATCTATACCTTGATTAAAGAATTTGCCGAACAATCAAATTTAGATTTGAAATTTTTAGGAGCCGGGGCAAATGAAGAAGAGATTAGAAATACTAAAAATGCTCAGCCACTCTTATTTATTACTGGGCTAATTGGATTATTTGAAATCTTTAATACTACTGAAATACCTCAACAAATTTTCTCTAATACAGAAATAGTATTTGCCGGTCACAGTGTAGGTGAAGTTTTAGCATTTGCACTCAGCGGAAAAATTGAACTTGAAGCTGCTTGGAAATTGGTATGCGCTCGAGGTGAATTTATGTCCAATTCGGCGATTGGTTCCAATACTGGTATGTCTGCAATATTAGGTGGAGATAGATCAGAGGTAATTAAAGTTTTAGATGAATTAGGTTTAACTGCAGCAAATGAAAATGGTGGAGGTCAAATAGTAGCGGCGGGTGGTTTAACTTCACTAAATAAATTAGAGCAAAACCCACCTCCTGGTTCCAGAATAAGACCACTAGTAGTAGCTGGTGCATTTCACACTAAAACTATGGAAAAGGCTCAGCAGCAATTAGCAGAGCTTTCCAAAGAAACTTTGCAAAACAAATTAATTAAAAACAACTCTGTGTTGTTGACAAATAAAGATGGAGCTGCGGTCGTTGATAGTGAGAAATATCTAGAATTACTTGTGGGACAAGTAGCAGGGCCTGTTCGCTGGGATTTAACCATGGATCAATTAAAAAAGGAAGGTGTCACTGGAGTTTTAGAATTACCACCGGCAGGTGTATTGTCTGGTTTAATGAAAAGAAATTGCCCAGATATTGAAATCTGTACTATGAAAGATGCAAGCAGTTTAGTAAATGCTAGAGAATTCATAATCAAGCATTCACCTTCCTTGGGGAAGATATTAGGAAATAATTAAATGGCAATTAAATTTGAACAGACTCAACACAATGCTCGAATAGTTTCAGTTGGAGCTTATCGTCCTAAAAGAGTGGTACCTAACTCAGAGATAGTAGACAAAATTGATTCTAGTGATGAATGGATTGTGCAGCGAACCGGTATTAGAACTCGACATTATGCAGCACCTGATGAATCATTAATAGATATGACAACAAAAGCAAGTGAAATTGCATTGGAGCGGGCTAATTTAACAGGTAAAGATTTGGATTCAGTAATTTTTTCAACTATTTCTTATCCATATCAAACCCCTTCCGCGGCTACAGAGTTATTGATTAGATTGGGAAATGAAAGCGCTGCTGCTTTTGATATCTCAGCTGCTTGTGCAGGATTTTCCTATGCAATTGGATTAGCAAATGACATGATTAGAAATGGCAGTGCTAAAAATGTGCTAGTAGTTGGTGCAGAGCGATTATCTGATTTCACTGATCCATATGACAGAGCAACCTCTTTTATATTTGCAGATGGAGCAGGGGCAGCAATTGTAAGTGCTAGTGAAACTCAAGGCATTGGACCAACAATCTGGGGTTCCAATCCAGAAAATAGAGAAGCTATCATGACGAGGCCTTCTTGGTTGGAATTTAAAGATGCCGAGAAATTAAAAGCAAAATTAGAAGCTGGCGAAAAAGTTTGGCCAGATATTCAACAAGAAGGACAAAAAGTTTTTCGCTGGGCAGTGTATTCAATTGCACCTATTGGTAATCAAGCAATTGCAGCTGCTGGAATTTCTGCAAATGATTTAAGTGCTTTTATTCCACATCAAGCAAATGAAAGAATTATTGACACACTTGCTAAATCAATGGAACTACCTGACAATGTAATAATTGCTAGAGATATTCAAGATACTGGTAACACTTCCGCCGCATCTATTCCACTAGCCATGGATCGATTGTTAGCTGAGAATCCAGAGTTACATGGCAAACTAGCCTTGTTAATTGGATTTGGTGCTGGATTGGTTTATGCCGGACAAGTAGTTGAACTTCCTTAATTCCCAATCAATTAAAGTTAGATTTGTTACTGATTAGTAATTTCTCCTAAAGTAAGTAATCTTTCCCACACTAAAATAATAAATTTCCCTGAGAGAAAACTGTAATTGACCTTTTTTAGATTTCAGCAGGTATGATTAGAAGGTAATGGAGTCTAGTAATCCCAAAGATTTTAATTAGATAGTAGAAAATTAAACTTAATTTGAAAGGGAGCCAAATGGCATATACACAAGAAGAAGTACTCAGTGGAGTAAGAGAAATCGTAGTTGAAATCGCTGGTATTTCAGGTGACAAGGTTTCCATGGACAAGAAATTTACCGATGACTTAGAAGTTGATTCTTTGAGTATGGTAGAAGTAGTTGTTGCCGCAGAAGAAAAATTTGGAGTAAAAATTCCAGATGAAGAAGTCACCAAAATGGCAACTGTGGGCGATGCAGTTAATTACATCGTGGCACATTCCTAAAATCCTAAATCTTTATCATTTTTTAATTTTAAGTAGGTATTAATGACGCGCAAAAGAGTAGTAGTAACCGGATTAGGTGCCACTACTCCTTTGGGTGCAAACGTTCCTGAGTCTTGGTCTGCTTTATTAGCAGGAAAATCTGGGGTCGCATTATTATCAGATGAATGGGTAGCGGATTTACCAGTTAAATTTGCTGCTCGAGTTAGCCAAGATCCAAGTGAAGTAATTGAGAAAGCGCATTTGCGTCGTCTAGATCGCTCAGAAAGTTTTGCATTAATTGCAAGTAGAGAAGCATGGAAAGATGCGGGGGAACCTGCAGTTGAAAAAGAAAGACTCGGAGTTGTTATAGCTTCCGGTATTGGAGGAGTTACAACTTTATTAGAGCAATATGATATTTTAAAAAGTAAAGGTGCTCGTTTAGTTTCACCTCATACCGTTCCCATGTTGATGCCAAATGGACCAGCAGCTCATGTTGGCTTAGAGTTGCAAGCAAAAGCTGGGGTACACACACCGGTCTCTGCATGTGCATCAGGGGCTGAAGCTGTTGGTTATGCATTGCAAATGATTAGAAATAATAGAGCAGATGTTGTGGTTTGTGGTGGTGTAGAGGCAGCTATTCATCAATTGCCAATGGCAGGTTTTGCATCGATGAAAGCTTTATCTACGAGAAATGATGCACCGGATAAAGCATCTCGTCCATATGATTTAGATCGGGATGGATTTGTTTTAGGTGAAGGTGGCGGTGTTTTAGTTTTAGAAGAATATGAATATGCAAAAGCTCGTGGGGCAAAAATATATTGCGAATTAATTGGAGTGGGCTTAACTTCAGATGGTTATCACATAGCAGCACCAGATCCAGATGGCAGCGGTGTAGTTAGAGCTTTGAATTTTGCAATGCAAGATGCTGAGGCTCAAGTTTCTGATGTGGTGCATTTAAATGCCCATGCCACAAGTACTCCGGCGGGAGATATTGCAGAAGCAAATGCTCTAGCAAAAGCACTTGGAAACCATGTTGATCAAGTAGCAGTTTCAGCGACTAAATCAATGACTGGACATTTACTAGGTGGTGCTGGAGCAATTGAATCAATTTTTGCAGCACTGGCAATAAAAGAGAGAATGGCTCCACCTACAATAAATATAGATAATTTAGACCCACAGGTAGTGGTTGATGTCGTAAAAGATAAGCCTAGAGCCTTACCAAAGGGCGATATCATCGCTTTAAATGACTCTTTTGGCTTTGGGGGCCACAACGTAGTCTTAGTTTTTGCCTCCATTTAAGGTATTGAAGATATTTCCCCAGTTTGCTCCTTTATTAAAAGGCTAGTTACACTTCACCTTAGGTTAGAAGCTTGGCAGTACCCTTGCTAGAAACATTTGTTTTGTTGTTAAGGTCTGTGCAATCAAAGAACCGCCCGGTAATTGGACTGCAATTATTGGGACAACAACAAACTCTGGTATTAGGCAGATACTCACGCTATCTACTATTAGAGATAACAAAGTAAGGAATAAGAAATATATGGCAACAGGTACAGTTAAGTGGTTTAACTCCGAAAAAGGTTTTGGATTCATCGCCGTTGATGGTGGTGGCCAAGATGTTTTCGTTCACTACTCAGCAATTCAAGGAAATGGTTATAAGAGCCTCAATGAGGGTCAAGCTGTTACTTTTGAAGTAGTGCAAGGTCCAAAGGGACCGCAAGCAGATCAAGTAAATCCTGCTTAAAACACCACTTTTGGCAAAGCGGGCGAATTTATTCGCCCGCTTTTGTTTTTTATAGATTAATAATCAATCGGCTCAATTTTAACTAGAAACACCTCTGCCTCTGGGAATGTTTGGTGCTTAATCTTTTCATAAACTTCAATTGGTACTTCAACCAATAGAGTTGGCAACTGAGTGTAGTAAATTGTCAAATGAATTTTAGGTAGATCAAACAAATCTTGATAAGAGTTAATAACTTTTCGGTAGCCAAAATAAGTACGAAGCGTATTAGGTGGATTACCAATAATTTCTAAGACTGAAATTTTCTCTTGATCAATTCTTTTCATTAATAAATCAAAGATTTCCAAATGAAAAGGAATATCAAAGTGGGGGGAAGAGAGTATAAAGG
>OMHY01000043.1 GCA_900298985.1 Streptomycetaceae bacterium | reverse complement strand
GGCACCATAAGTGGAAAACTCGGAAACAGCTAAACCATCTGGTTCGTAAGCTTTCCTAAATTCGCTGAAATTAACTAATAAAGAATCTAGAATTTTTGGATCTACTGGTTTTTCAATGCTATGAATATCTGGGTTAACAATTGTTTCATTAATTTTTACCTGCCATGCATAGGGTGGTGAGATTACACAATCTCCGCCAAGAATTTCACTCCAATGTAAAGTGTTTCGAAATGCAGCTGCCAATAACCTAGTGCGATAGCCACGCTCTTGATAAATACGATATGCATTTTTGAAAGTTGCAACTCCACACCACTCCAAATAATCAGGATCAATTTTTATGCCATCTTTCTCCGCTTGTACCTTAATCCAATCATCAGTTCTTCCTACCATAATGGTGCAAACTGGTCCCATGTGAGAAATATCTAACCCTTCTTGTTCTCTACGTCGCAATCCACGCTCTACCGCTTCAGCCACTGCAATAGTTTGAGCAACAGTAAATGAGACGGTGGCATTAATAGATACTCCTGCATATGTGACCTCCTCAAATGCTTTAATTACATCAGAAGTAACAGGCAGTTTCACTATCATATTTTTCGCCAAAGAATCAAAATAGATGGCTTGCTCAGTTAACGCTTTCGCGTTTTTATAAAACTTTGGGTCAGTTTGAATTGAAAGACGACCATTTCTCCCTTTATATTTTTCAAAATTTGGTTCTAAAAGTTTTGCAGCGTTTATAGATAATTCTCGAACCATTGCCCAGCCAATATCCATTTCAGATTCCAAAGGGTTTGCTTGTGCATACTCTTTAATTCTGCGTGACCAATGATCATAATTTTGCTTTAGTGCAGTAAGCGCAATTACTGGATTACAAGTTGCGCCAACACCACCCCAAGATATTGAGTCAGCTAATTCTTTTGGATCTGCGGAATCATTCCAAAGAACAGTGGGGCAGTTATCTGCCGCAAATTTAAGTGGCGAGGTGCTCATTTTTTCTCCTATCAAAACGTTATAAAATATTTAGTTTTCTTTACTCATTCTTTATAAGGTAATCGATTATCTGGTACTTGATATTCCCAAGTTTTTCTAATCCAGGCATGATTTGGGTCATCTTGAATATTCCATTCTCGATTGGTATCAGGTCCAGCCATTACATTAAAAAAATACAAGTCATAACCGGGGACAGCAGCTACTGGTCCGTGATAACCATGTGGGACTAGTACAGTGTCACCGTCATGAACTGCACAATCTAAATTAAATTCTCTCTCATCTGATGAGTAACCACGAAAATATCCAAAAGGTTTCTGTGATGAAAAATTTTCAAATCCCCTTGCAACCTTGGTTTCAAAATAGTAAATCTCTTCTAAATTTGACTCTATTCCCGGAATATAAGTGTCATGTTTATGAGCTGGAATTCCAGACCAATTCCCAGCAGGTACAATTACTTCAACGCAAATTAATCGATCTGCATCAAGTTCTCCCGGAATGCCAAAATTATGCACTTGCCTGGTTTCTCTTCCAGCACCTCTTAATAAAACCGGAACTTTTGCTTTTCTTATTATCTGCACCGGTTTAGAATTTTTCGCCGGCCCTTCTCCAATAATAACTCGGGCATTGCCCTGTATACGAGCAGAAGTGTGAAATGGTAAATACAATACATCTGCCGGACCATGAAACACATCTTTTCTACCCTTTAAAGATATTTTTTCAATGTTTAAGTCTTCAACTGAATATTTAACTTCAACTTCATCTCCAGCAGCAATCAAGATTAGTCTTTCATTGGAATCTGCAGGTAATTCAATGCCATTAGTTGCATCACCTACCCGAATACCAGCATGTTTAAGTACAGAATTATTTTCAGCATCTACATGAACCAATAAATTGCCAGAAGCAATTTCACCATATTGGTATAGCCATTTATTAGTTTCCATTGTCTCTAGGTTTTAGGATGTTAGTTCTGCGGAAATCCTAAATTAATACCACCATGAGAAGGATCTAACCATCTAGAGGTAATTGCTTTACCTTTAGTGAAGAAGTGAACTCCTTCAACTCCGTGTGCTTTAGTATCTCCAAATAGGGATTGCTTCCATCCACCAAATGAGTAATAAGCAACAGGCACTGGAATTGGCACATTTATACCAACCATGCCTACCTCTATTTCATATTGGAATCTGCGGGCAGCTCCACCATCATTGGTAAAGATCGCAGTGCCATTTCCAAAAGCGCCGGAATTAATCAATTTAACACCTTCTTCATAGCTTTTTACTCGCACTATTGAAAGCACCGGTCCAAATATCTCTTCTTGGTAGACCTTTGATGTTGTTGGCACATTATCAATTAAAGTTGGCCCGAGCCAAAAACCATTGGCTTCCCCATTTGGTTTTACATTCCTACCATCTACTACAACTTTCGCCCCATCTTTTTGAGCGATATCAATATAACTGGCAACTTTGTCTCTATGTTCTTTAGTTACCAAAGGTCCCATGTCACATGATCTTCTGCCATCACCGGTTACCAATTTATCCATTCGCTCAGTGATTTTCGGTATCAATTTATCTGCAACTGGTTCTACTGCCACAACTACAGATATCGCCATACATCGCTCACCTGCAGATCCAAACCCGGCATTAATTGCAGAATCCGCAACTAAATCTAAATCAGCATCTGGCAATACCAACATATGATTTTTAGCGCCACCTAATGCCTGAACTCTTTTACCACTTTGACTTGCTTTTTCATAAATATATTTTGCAATTGGAGTTGAACCTACAAAGGAGATGGAGGAAACATCTGGGCTATCTAGTAAACCATCCACAGATTCCTTATCCCCATTTAATACATTAAATACTCCATCTGGTAGACCTGCTTCTTTCCATAACTTAGCGATCCAAATGGAAGCACTTGGATCTTTTTCAGATGGTTTTATAACAACTGTGTTTCCTGCAGCGATTGCAATTGGAAAAAACCACATCGGCACCATCGCCGGAAAATTAAAAGGAGAGATGATTCCAACTACACCTAATGGTTGGCGAGTGGAATAAACATCCACTCCACTTGAAGCATTTTCAGTATAAAAACCTTTCATCAAATGAGGAATACCAACTGCAAATTCCACTACCTCTTGACCACGGGTAATTTCACCTAATGCATCAGAAAGAACTTTTCCATGCTCACTGGTAATTATTTCCGCCAATTCATTTTTTCGAGAGTTTAATAATTCACGAAATGCAAAAACTATTTGTTGTCTTTTTGCTAAAGAGGTATCTGCCCATGGTCTAAAAGCATTTTTCGCTGCAGCAATCGCAGCATCGATTTCAGTTTTGTTGGCTAAAGCAACTCGCTTTGATTCAATACCTAGTGCTGGATCATAAACTGGAGCAGTCCTTCCTGATTTACTTTCATAAATTTTTCCATCAATCCAGTGGTTTACTATTGACATTTTTTCTCCCCTTGAAGCGGTTATCTTTCTATACTAATTTTCAATAATATTTTCAGAACTCTATTCTCCACTAATTTTGTATCTGAGAAAAGTTTTCATTTGCTTTCAATGGATAATTATTTTTCCAATGCGCTGAAATTACCTTGGATTTAGCCCTGAATTCCTCAATGTAAGCAGATTGGCCAAGCTGCTAAATCCATTCAAAAACCGGTCATTAGAATTGTGAATAAAGATAAATTATTTGTTATAAAGTAGTGTAAGCTAAGTAAAAGGGGCGTTTTCCAATGCTTACAGCCATTATAAATAAACTGTTATGAAAAAATGGTTTGAATTTCATGGGATTTCCTCCTATTGTACCTACAGGCCGTTGGCCGAGGGATGAGAATCTCAATTTCTAAAGGAGAAAGAATGAAGTTACGTTCACGATTAGCAGTTGCTGTTGCTGTAAGTGCAGCAATTGCAGGTTCAACTCTTGCTGTGTCAACAACATCAGCACAAGCAGCAGGAAAACCAGTCATTGCAATGATCACACACTCAGATGATGGTACTTTCTGGTCTGTTGTTAAAAAGGGTGCAACTAGAGCAGCACAACAATTAGGTGTTACTTTGCAATGGGATGCATCAAACAATGATGCTCAGAAACAAGCACAATATATATTGGCAGCAGTTTCACAACATGTTGCTGGTATTGCTATTTCAATTCCTAACCCTGATGCAATTAAAGCAGCTGTTGCAAAAGCAGTAGCAGCTCATATTCCTGTTGTTTCACTTAACTCTGGTTCAAATGATTTTGCTGCCTTTGGTGCAATTACTCACGTAGGCCAAGATGAAAATGTTGCTGGCGCAGGAGCAGGAAAGCGATTTGCTGCAGCTGGAGCTAAGCACCTACTTTGCGT
>OMHY01000042.1 GCA_900298985.1 Streptomycetaceae bacterium | reverse complement strand
GCAGAAGACGGCATACGAGATAGGAGTCCGTCTCGTGGGCTCGGAGATGTGTATAAGAGACAGTAGTTGATCCAATTGCTGAAGCTGCAGAAAAAGTTGCATCGAAGTTTGGAGCACAACCTGCAACTGATCCAGTAAAGATAATTGAATCAGGTGAAGTTGATGCAGTAATTATTGGCTCCCCCACTCCGACTCACGTACCGCTGTTAGAGAAAGCGATTGATTCGGGGATACATGCTTTATGTGAAAAACCTATTGATCTTGATATTAACAACGTTAATCGCCTTCGAAGCAAAGCTAATAATGCAAAATCACATATTGCAATCGGATTCAACCGAAGGCTAGATCCACAATATTTTTCTGCAAAGCAACGCGTGCTCGCTGGCGATATTGGAAATTTAGAACAGGTGATAATCATTAGTAGAGATCCAGGTCCTGCGCCTCAATCATATATTGCAGTCTCTGGTGGAATTTTTCGTGATATGACAATTCATGATTTTGATATGGCAAGATACTTTGTTCCAAATATAATTGAAGTATCTGCAATTGGAACCAATTCTTTTTGTGATTATATTAAAGAGGAAAATGATTTTGACAATGTAACAGTTACTCTTCGAGGTAGTAATGAAGAAATCGTAACAATTGTTAATAGTAGACATGCCAGCTTTGGATATGACCAGAGAATTGAGGTATTTGGTAGCAAAGGCATGATACAAACTTCAAATATAACTAATTCCACTGTAAAACTATCCAATAATGTGGAAACAAATTCCGGCGAACAATTTATTGTTAATTTTCTAGATAGATATGCAATTTCCTACCGGCAAGAGCTTAAGTTATTTCTTAAAGGAATTTCCGAAGGCAAGCAATATAACTCAACTTATGACGACGGCAGGGCGGCATTAATGTTAGCTGATGCCGCACTGGAATCTGCAAAATCAGGAAAGTCAGTCAAAATTAACTTGAATTAAATTAAGTTAAATATTTTGATTCAATTCATGGGCAAGAGTTTCTAATTCTGCGCCGCCTGACATTGCTCTAATCAATTCTTCTCTCGAGACTTTATCTTTTTCAAATTCATTCACAAGTTTGCCGCGATTAAGTAAATAAAAGCGATCCCCTACTAGATAAGCATGGCTTGGATTGTGAGTAATGAAAATTACTCCAATTCCTGAATTTTTCGCTGCCAAGATACTCTTTAACACTCGACCGGATTGCTTTACTCCTAGTGCAGAAGTAGGTTCATCCAAAATCAATACCTTGGCACCAAAATGCATAGCACGGGAAATTACAACTGATTGGCGTTCGCCACCTGACAAAGTTCCAATCGCTTGTTCTGGATCCCTAATATCGATTCCCATTTCCATTAATTTTGCTTTTGCAATTTCTCTTGCTCGCTTTTTGTGGATTTGTTTGAAAGGACCCCAACCTAGTTCTGGTTCTTGACCTAGGAAGAAATTTCGCCAAACTGAAAGTAATGGGACAGTTGCTAAATCTTGGAATACAGTTGCTATACCTCGATCTATTGCTTCACGCGGAGAGCTAAGTTTTACTACCTCCCCTTCAATCAAAAACTCACCTTCCGACTGAGTATGTGCGCCGCTAAGGATTTTAATGAGAGTAGATTTTCCTGCACCGTTATCACCTAAGATGCAAGTTACCTCATTAGCACCAACTTTAATCGTAATATCATTTAGAGCTACTACGCTTCCAAAATTCTTAGAAACATTTCTTAATTCGAGTAGAGGTTGTGTCATTTCTTTGCCTTTTCTGCGCGTCTTCTTGTAAATGTATTAACAGAAACCGCTACAAATAGAATTGCTCCTAAAAATGTCCAGTTCCAATCTGTATCCCAGTTTGCGTATGCAATTCCGATGAAAGCAATTCCAATTATTGATGAACCAAGAGCCGCTCCAATAATCGAACCATAACCACCTGTTAAAAGGGCACCGCCTACTACTGCTGCAATAATGAAGGTGAACTCATCACCAATACCATTACTAGCCTGCATTCCATCAAATCGAATGGTTTGCATTATTCCAACAAAAGAAGCGGTTAATGAAACTATCACAAACAACCAAATTTTTGTTGACTTAACAGGTACACCACTGTTTCGCGCAGAATTTTGATCTCCCCCAACAGCCGCAATCCAGTTTCCATATTTAGAATTAGTCAAAATGTATGAAGCTAGAACTAAAAAGCCTGCCCACCAAAACAAGTTAACATTAAATTGATTTGGATCCCATACAGAGGTGGTCAATATCTTTCGTAAAATTTCATAATGAGGTTCTTTGCTCACTCCAGTAATACGAACTGTGCCAGTCCATAATTGAGAAAAGCCTAAATTTGCACCGCGTAAAATAAAAAATGTTGCAAGAGTTACAATAAAAGAAGGTAATCTGGTTTTGACAACTAGGTATCCATTTAAAAAGCCAATAGCTCCTGCAAGCAAAAAAGTAAGAAATAGAGCCAAAAACATGTTCATATGAACTCTTGTCGTAAGTAAAGCAAATACAATTCCAGTGGATCCTTGCATTACACCAGCAGATAGATCAAATTCGCCACCTATCATTAACAATGTTACAGGAATTGCCATAATGCCAGTAACAGCGGAAACATCCAGCCATCTTGCAGTTCCACCTAAAGTTAAGAAATTTCCAGACTGATCAAATGCACAAAATACAATATAAATAACTAATGCTCCAAGAAATGCACCTAGTTCGGGCCTTCTAAGTACTTTAGTCAGTACAGATGTTTGCGTTAAACGCTCATCTTGTTTAATAGGTGCTTTGTTCACAAATACCCCTTCGTTAGCCTTATGATTTTAGAATCTATAATATAAAAATAATTAATGAACTGAGTATAAGATAATTGCCACCCTAAGTTAATAGGGTGGCAACTATTATTTCAAAATCGCTAACTTATTAGCGTGTTCCTAGTGCTGTAAGAGCTTGTACCTTAGCAACGTTATCTTTGGTAACGAATCCAGGACCAGTCATAACTGGCAATCCGCCACCAACAGTATTTGCATTGGTGATGTTTAGCCATAGGAAGGAAACTGCAAGATAACCTTGTAGATATTGTTGTTGATCTACTGCAAAGGCAATTTGACCAGACTTAATTCCATCAAGAACTTTTGGATCAAGGTCAAAGTTTCCAATGATTGCCTTTGAACCGGTTGACTTAACAGCAGACATAGCTTCTGTTGCGCCTACTGGACCTTCTGCAAGTACTGCGTCAATTGTCTTGTCAGCAGATAACTTTGCAGCAACTTGTTGAGTAGAAGTGGTGATGTCGGCATCGCCTTTGGTATAAAGCTTGTCAACAGTTCCACCAAATGTGCTCTTAGCACCATCGCAACGTTGCTCTAGACCTTGGTTGCTTTGCTCTTGGATAACGCAAAGTAGG
>OMHY01000041.1 GCA_900298985.1 Streptomycetaceae bacterium | reverse complement strand
ATATTTAGTAAAAAGATTAGATTTATCCTCTGATTTTTCTTTGAAGAAAATTCTATCCAATTTTCCAGAAGCAGAAGGAAAAAGTGGTGAAATTATTTCCCATCGCTTAGCGGAAAAAATCTCTATTTTATTTGCTGGTCGAAATTCAGTTGAACCTATCGATCTTAAAAAAGTTGGAGCTACCTTAGGTAGAACAATAAAAGGTAAAAATATTCTATTGATAAATTATTACCTTTCAGGCTTGAATACTTCAAAAAATGATAATCTAGATTATGTACATATAAATGCTTTGATACTTTCTAACTATCAATGGAATAATAAAACTGAGATTAAAAATATTTTTCCAATAATTTGGTTGTCAGATGTGGAAAATTTAAGATTAGATTTTGCAACTTTAAGTGCTGCCGGTACTTGGTTCGCACGAGACTTGGTTCATACCCCATCAAATATTAAAAATACTGCCTGGTTAATTTCCCAGACCCAAGAATATTTGAAGAAAAAGAAAATAATTGATGTTGAAATAAAGGAAATAAGTGGGAGAAACCTAGACAAATTTGGTGGATTATTGGCAGTAGGAAATTCTTCGCGAAATCCGGGACCCCGAGTAATGGAAGTTAAATATAGACCTAAAGCGATAAGTGGGAAAACAGCGAAAAAGATTTTGTTAGTTGGTAAAGGTATTACCTATGACACTGGTGGAATTTCCTTAAAAAGGCCATATGATCTTATGTATCCGATGAAAAGTGATATGTCTGGAGCTGGCGCAGTTGTAGCTACTGTAATTACTGCTGCTTTATTGAAACTACCAATTGAAATCACCGCACTTGGAATGTTGGCGGAAAATTCAATTTCCGGTTCATCACAACGCCCATCTGACGTAATTACTCAATTTGATGGAAAGACAGTAGAAATTCTAAATACAGATGCAGAAGGAAGATTAGTTTTAGCCGATGGATTAGCTTATGGGATTGAAAAATATAAACCAGATTTTGTAATCGATATTGCAACTTTGACTGGTGCAGCAACTCTGGGCTTGGGTAGAAATTTCGCAGCTATGTATTGTCATAATGATGAAATTTCGAAATTACTTACCTCTGCTGGAAAATATTCTGGTGAACAATTATGGAGAATGCCTTTAGTTAGTGATTATGAAATAGCGCTTCAAAGTGAGATTGCAGATTTGAACCACACCGCTGATAAAGGTGATTTTAATGGGGGATCAATTACTGCAGCTCTATTTTTAGATCAATTTATTCCAGAGTCTTATAAAAATAAGTGGGCACATTTAGATATTGCTGGACCTGCCAGAAGTGAAAATGATGCTGGGGAAAATGTTAAAGGTGGTACCGGATTTGGCGTTCGGGTCCTAACTAGTTGGATAAAGTCACTATGCTAAATGAAAACATAAGTTTGAAGAATTTTGCGGAAAATTTTCCGAGAGAAGATTTTTTCATTGAACAAGCTCGCTTTGCTGGAGTAGAAACTGGGATACCAAATCCAACACCGGCCAGTGGAAGTTTTATTTCTCAAATTGCCTCTCTAATTCATGCAAAATCAGTGGTAGAGATTGGAAGTGGTTCTGGTGTAGGCGCGCTTTGGTTATATTCAGGAATGGAAAATAATGGAGTAGTTACAACTATTGATCAGGACCGAGAGGCAGGATCAATCACCCGAAAAACTTTGGAAGAAGCTGGAATTGCCTCCCAGCGTTATCGCATTATTACTGGCTCTCCACTAGAAGTAGTTAATAAACTTGCAGATACCAACTATGATCTAATTGTTATTCGATTGACTGAAGATCTTTTAGATGTTATTCAGGAAACTTATAGATTACTCAAAGATAAGGGTGTTTTAATTTTAGACAACGCATTTGGCGGTGGCAAAGTTGCTGATCCAACAGCGAGAGATTTTGCCACTATCGCGAGAAGAGATGGTATTAAAGCATTGAAAGATCAAGATCGCTGGAGATCAACTATCGGTGAAGTTGGGGATGGAATTGTTTTTGCAATAAAGCAATGAAATTATCTAAGTTATATTTAGTAGGAGAATCAAATGGGAGTTAAAGGTAATCCATGGTGGATACCATTAGATAATTCAGATAACTCTAAACATGAGATATTTCAACCATCAAATTTGGCCAACCCAAAAAAACAAGGTAATAAATTAGGCGTTCCTGCTATATTGGTTTTAGCATTTGTTATTTCTATTGTAGGTGGCTTCTTAGGTAATATTTTTTATAATCAGATTTCAAATGTAAGGTTAAACTCTACAAATACTGTGGTAGAGCGTGCACCAAATTCTATTGCTGCGATTGCAGCGAAAGTTTCTCCTGCGGTAGTTTCTATAAAAGTTACCGGATCATTTGGGGGAGATACCGGTTCTGGATTTTTTATTTCCAGTAATGGTTATATTTTGACTAATAATCATGTGATTGCAAATGCTGCAGCTGGAAATGGAAACATTACTGTTAATACCACCTCTGGAACTAACTATCCTGCAAAACTAATTGGTAGAGATAGTTCATATGATTTAGCAATAATTAGAATTTCGGTATCAAATGCTCCAGTACTGCCATTAGGGGATAGTGACAAAGTGGTGGTAGGGGATCCAGTAATAGCAGTTGGTTCACCCTTAGATTTAGCAGGAACAGTAACTTCTGGAATCATTAGTGCGAAGGATCGTGCAGTAAGTTCTGGAGATGGAAATGGCGTTAACTCCTATATCCAGGCTTTACAAACAGATGCTGCAATTAACCCAGGTAATTCCGGTGGGCCGCTTCTAGATAGTGGGGGAAATGTAATTGGTATTAATTCCGCCATTGCAACAGTGGACAATAGTTCTTTTGGGAATCAATCGGGATCTATTGGTATTGGCTTTGCAATTCCAATTAATAAAGCTAAGGCTATTGCTCAGGAATTAATCAAGCAAGGTTATGCAGATCATCCAATTTTGGGAATTGAATTAGATTCCAGTAACCCCAACCAAGCTTTCATAGCAAATACTGAACAAGGAGTTCAAAGTAATGGTCCCGCTGCTAAAGCAGGTTTAAAACCTGGTGATGAAATTGTGGCAATAGATGGAAAACAGTTAGATTCTCCTGATCAATTAATAGTTTTAATTAGATCACATAATGTAGGAGATAAAATTTCGCTCACTATAAATAGAGGTGGACGTACCTTTGATGTTAAAGTTGTATTAGGTTCATCTCACAATCAAAATTAACCGACTAAAGTTGGTTGAAAGTTATTTCAGTTAAAAAAGGGAGATATTGAATGTTTGGATTAAGCGGTGGTGAAATCTTAACTTTGATATTGATGGCTTTTATTTTGATGGGCCCAAAAAATCTTCCAGAAAATATGCGAAAATTCGCTAGATTTATTAAGAAAGTTAGAGCATTTGCTACCAACGCTACTATAAGTTTAAAGCAAGAATTAGGTCCGGAATTTGCCGACCTCAATCCTGCAGATTTGAATCCTAAAAATTACTTAAAGAATCAATTATTAAATGAACTTGATTTGACTGAGGACCTATCTGATTTAAAATTAACAAAAAATGCCGATACTATAAAATCAACAGAATCTAAAGTCGATCCAGATTTATTGTGAGTGTAATAATGGATATTTCCTTAATTAAAGAGAAAATAGCGCAAATTTCAGATCCCGAATTACGCATGCCATTTGGAAAGTTAAATATGCTAGAGGCATGTACTTTTAGTGATGGAAAATTATCAGTAACAATAAAGCTGACAATTGGGGGCTGCCCAATGAAAGCAGAAATTGAAAATTTGATTAAAAATGAAATTAAAAATTTTCCTGAAGTATCCTCAGTAGAGGTTTCTTTTACTGCTATGAATGAAGAAGAAAGGAATCAAGTTAAAAAGATTTTGCGAGGTGGAAGGGAAAAAGTTGCTCCTTTTGCTTTGCCTGATAATTTAACTCGAGTTATTGGAATTGCCTCTGGAAAAGGTGGTGTAGGTAAATCTACTCTGACTGCAAATTTAGCAATTGCTTTTGCTAAGGAAAATTTTAAAGTGGCAGTATTAGATGCAGATATATATGGTCATTCAATTCCTCGATTGTTTAATTTGATAGATCAGCACCCCACTAATATTGATCAAACCTTTATTCCGCTGGAAAGCTTTGGGGTTAAAGTAGTTTCAATTGAAATGTTTAAGCAATCTAGATTAGATCCGGTTGCTTATCGCGGGCCATTACTTCATAAAGTTCTAGAACAACTTTTAGCAGATGCTTATTGGGGTGATTTAGATTTCCTACTTTTAGATTTACCACCTGGTACTGGTGACATAGCAATTTCCTTAGGTCAATTGATTCCTAATTCCGAGATTTTAGTGGTTACCACTCCACAAATAGCTGCGAGTGAAGTTGCGGAGAGAGCAGGAAGAATTGCGCATCAAATGAAACAGAAAATATTGGGAGTAGTTGAAAATTATTCCTATCTAATCTGTGAAAAGTGCGGCACTCACCAATATATTTTCGGCGAAGGCGGAGGTGAACGAACCGCTAAGGCCCTATCGGAACTAACCGGAGAAAAAGTTGAACTTTTAGCCAAGGTTCCATTTGAACCGAAATTAAGAGAAGACTCTGATAATGGTCATGCCTTCTTCTTGGAAAATCTGGATTTAAGTTCAAGTCCCAATCAATCAATAGCGGCTATAACTCAATTAGCAAAGAAATTAACCATACGTTCAAATTCGTTGGTTGGAAGATCACTTCCCCTAAACTAAAATATATGGGTGAGAACTAAGAGCGTACCAACGATAAACAAAGTCGCGCGCAGACTTGTTGGTAGAAGTGATTCCGCTTTAGCCCGAAAAGCGGTTCGGGATTCGCTAATTTCATTAGCTGGCCTAGTTGGCTGCCCGGTTCGAGATGAAGATGGAAGAAATATTGGAAGATTAGTTGATATTGTAGTTAGACATGGAGAAGATACTTATCCTTCGCTTACAGGTTTAATTGTAAGAGTTGCAAATCGTAAATCCTTTGTAGATGGCTCAAATATTTCCTATTTTTCGCAAAAAGAAATTAAATTATCCTCTTTGAAATTAAATCTCACTGAATTTGTCAGACGCCCTGGTGAATCTTTATTAGATGGAGATGTTCTAGACCATCAAATTGTAGATGTAGATGGCCTTCGAGTGGTTCGAACATCAGATTTGTATTTAGCACAATTTGATAAAGCAATTAGACTAGTTGGGGTAGATACTACTTTCAAAACATTTTTGCGCAGATCCTTGCCGGGAAAATTTAGTAAGCAACCAACTCCTGATCAAGTACTAGATTGGGCCTCAGTCGCATCACTAACTAAAAGTGGAGTTGTGCAAACCGCAAATTCTCGAAATAAATTAGGAAAGTTGCGTCCAGCTGATTTAGCGGATTTGATAGAAGATTTAGATGGAAGAGAACAAGGAGCATTTCTTTCATTGTTATCACCAGAGGTT
>OMHY01000040.1 GCA_900298985.1 Streptomycetaceae bacterium | reverse complement strand
GGGATAAAGTTAGAGAGATAAAGATAAAGGAGGTGCAAAGTGGCAACAGATTATGACTCTCCGCGTAAAAGCGAAGAGGAATTACAAGAAGAATCTATTGAAGAGTTAAAAGCCAAAAGAGCAGAAGTACAAAATGCTCAAATTGATATTGATGAAGAAGAAGCTGCTGAAAACCTTGAACTTCCCGGCGCTGATTTATCAGGTGAAGAATTAGCGGTTCGAGTAGTACCAAAACAAACTGATGAATTTACCTGTTCTCGCTGTTTCTTAGTCCACCATATCACCCAATTATCAAAGGGCTCCGGCGCAAATGCAATCTGCAAAGATTGCGTCTGATTTCTATTCTCCTTGATTTAAAATTTCTTTTAATTTTTTTGGATTGCATGATGCAATTAGCCAATAAGGTGTTGGATCTTTAGGATCTCGCAAAACTATTTTTACTCCACTCTTTAACCAAGGGCGAGTTTGAAAATAAGCCATTACATCTAACTCTGCTCTAGATTGTGCTACAAATTCTTTTGGCGAATAAGCAATTGTCTCCTTGATATAAGCTCTTTCAATCTTTGCTTTGCCTACAATCAGCCATCCTTTGGTCACTCTGATTGTTAATGAGGTGCGAAACCAATTCCAAATAATTATCAGTAAGAGTGGTATGGAAACAGCCAAGGTAGCGCCAGTATTAATTGATACGAGCAACGCTATTACAAAGGAGAGATAAAGGAAGATTAGAAAAAGCCAAATACCAATACCCCATTTTTTTGATTCTTTATATAGGTCCTGGCCAAAATCTTGCACTTAGATATTCTATCTAAGGTATTCAATCCAAACTTATAACACAAGAAATTGGTAGGCTAATCCTTATGCGCATTCCTAGTACTCAACCACCTAGCGATGCTGTAATTCCACCAAGACATCCCAAAGCTCCTAAACCAGGTGAAAAAATTCCTAGCCATTTTGGACATTGTTATGGATGTGGAGATTTACATCCCACAGGTTTGCATTTGGTTGCTCATGCAGGAGAAGGACAATCTTTAACTGCAAAATTTCAAGTAACTGAAAACCATCAAGGTGCACCAGGTTTAGCACATGGTGGTTTATTAACTTTAGCTTTTGATGAAGCATTTGGAAAATTAATGTGGCTTCTTCGTGCTCCAGCAGTAACCGCAAGATTAGAAACAGATTTTATTGCTCCAGTTCCAGTTGGCACTACCTTATATATAGATGCACAAATAACCGGTCAAGTAAATCGAAAAGTTTATTCCTCTGCCCAAGGACATATAGATTCTCCAGATGGACCAATTGCAATCAGAGCCTCAGCGCTATTTGTCATAGTTACAATGCAACATTTTCTAGATAATGCGCCTAAATCCTATATTGATTATGTCAAAGCACATCCAGAGGTTTTAGCTTTTGTTGATCCAGAATTTGAAATCAATCCTTAAGTTATATGAGTGAAATATTATGAGTAAAAAAATACAAGTCTTAATTGAAAGACTCGATCCAGACCTGCCTATGCCAAAATATGCAAAAGCAGGGGATGCAGGCTTTGATATTTATGCTCGAATTGATTGTGTAATTGAATCGGGACAAAGAGCCTTGGTTCCCTCTGGAATTTCTTTAGCACTTCCACCAGGTTATGTGGCTTTAGTTCATCCTAGATCTGGCTTAGCTTTAAAAAATGGAATTACTATTGTAAACACTCCTGGCACAGTTGATGCAGGTTATAGAGGTGAGATTCAAATAATTCTATTGAATACTGATTTAGAAAATTCCTTTGAAATTAAAAGAGGAGATCGGATAGCTCAAATAGTAATTCAAGAGGTAATTACAGCTGATTTTGTAGAGGTGAAAACATTACCAGGTTCTACTCGAGCAGCTGGAGGCTTTGGATCAACTGGTAGTAAATAGAAAAACGGAGTATCTAAATGGGAATATTTAAAAAACAATTAAACCAGCCTTATGAAGGCCACCAAGATGATCGAAAAAAGGTATTTGAAAGCCTCGGTGGAACACAGGGTTTGATTGACTCCGGAATACCATCCATTGTTTTCTTAATTTCATTTGATATCTCACATAAAGTTAATCAAGCAATTATTTATTCTTTAATTCCAAGTCTTCTATTTTTTCTCTGGCGGCTAATTAAAAAAGAAACTTTGCAATTTGCTTTGAGTGGTTTATTTGGAGTAATTATTTGCGCGGTATTTGCGCATTTTTCCCACAAAGCAACTGGATTTTATTTACCCAGTTTAATAAAAAATGCTGCTTATGCTGCTGTATTTGCCATAGGTAATTTAGCGGGCTGGCCAATAATTGGTTTAATGATTGGGCCTTTAATTGGAGAAAATATGAATTGGAGAATAAATCCGGCTCGTAAAAAGGCATATCAAAATGCAGGTTGGATTTGGACAGCTATGTTTTTGATTCGCATTGTAATTATGTATCCTTTGTATAAAGCAGGGCAATTAAATGCTTTAGGTATAGCAAGTTTTATTTTGGGTTATCCAGTATTTTTCTTAAGCCTTTGGCTATCTTGGATATTTTTAAGGCAAGTGCCACCAGTTAAAACTAATCAATAAAACAAGATTTTAAAAGTGCTTCACTTGCAGTAGTTGCCACAAATATCAATTCATCACCACTTGAAAAAGTATCATGTTTTGCGGGCGCAAACACTTCTTTATCTCTAATAATGGCAGCTAAAATCACACCTGTTGGTAATTCAATTTCCCCCACAGTTTTTCCTACACATTTGGATTTCTCTGGCAATGTAATTTCTACTAAATTAGTTGAACCTTGATTAATAGAAAACAATCTAACCAAATCGCCAATTGCTACCGCCTCTTCCACAATCGCCGCAATCACTCTTGGTGTAGATACCGCTACATCTACCCCCCAAGACTCATCAAACATCCATTCATTTTTTGGATGATTAATTCGAGCAACTACCCGGGGAATTCCATATTCAGTTTTTGCTAACAATGAAGTAACCAAATTTGCTTTATCATCACCGGTGGCTGCAATTAATACCTGGCAAGAAGTTAGATTTGCCCTATCTAAAGCAGCAATTTCACAAACATCAGCCAATAACCACTCCGCATTTGGCACACTTTCAATTTTTATTGCCTTTGGATCTTTATCCATTAAAAGTATTTGGTGGCCATTGCCTATCAACTCTTTGGCAATAGCTCTGCCCACATTACCTGCACCTGCAATCGCTATTTTCATTCTGGTGCCTTCGCTAACTGTGCCACAACTTGGTTAATATCTTTTTCCGCAATCAAAATATGTAATATGTCGCCTTCTTGTAACACTGTACTTTCATGAGGCAAAGTTGCTTCTCCCAATCTAGTTATCAATCCAACTCTGCCTGCAGTTAATTCATCTATTAGTGAAATTGGCTTACCAATCCAGCCTTCATGAGGGAATACTTCACATAAAGATATTTTTCCACTTTGATCTCTCCATTCAGATCTAGCACCAGCAGGTATTAACCTTCTATGTATTTGATCTTCCGTCCAAGAAACTGTGGCAACAGTTGGTATTCCTAATCTTTGATAAATCTCAGCACGAGCTGGATCATAAATTCTCGCTACTACATTTTTAATATTATAAGTTTCTCGGGCAACTCTGGCCGCTAAAATATTTGAATTATCTCCATTAGATACCGCTGCAAATGCATCACATTTTTCAATACCAGCTTCAACTAAAATATCTCTATCAAAACCTACACCAGTAACAGTTTTACCTTTGAAATTTGGACCTAGTCTGCGAAAAGCTTCGCGCTCCTGATCAATGATTGAAACACTGTGGCCCTCTTCTTCTAACGTGAGCGCTAAACCTGCGCCTACACGTCCACAGCCCATAATCACTATATGCACCAGGCTAATTTACACTAGATTTTATTACTTTTATATTGCCGCTTTAGATAAACTTAAATAATGATTGGGGATTTAATAGAAGTAGAAGTAAGCAAAATAGTTCATGGGGGACATGCGCTAGCAAAAACCGCTGAAAATTCATCTACTAAAAATCGCCCTATTTTCCTCAAATATGGTTTGCCTGGTGAAAAGGGGCTTGCAAAAGTTACTGGGGAAAATTCCAAAATTATTAGAGCAGATTTGATTCAAATTAATCACGCAAGTGAAGATAGAGTTGACCCACCTTGCAAATATGCAAATCCGGAACAATGTGGTGGATGTTCTTTTCAATTTCTAAAACCTAATAAGTACGATTTAGTTAAACAAGATATATTTCTAGATCAGCTTTATCGAATTGGAAAAATTGATCTAGCCCGAGATTATCC
>OMHY01000039.1 GCA_900298985.1 Streptomycetaceae bacterium | reverse complement strand
CTTTTGAGTTATATATAGATTAGCAGCCTTGCTAATTTCTAAAATTGAATTAATTGCGCTCTGAAAATCAAGTTTCTCCATAGCAACAATCGCAATATCAGTTGATGAATTAATTATGGACGATATTTCTTTATTACTTTTTTCTACTGGTACTTGCCCGGAACAATAACGATCAATCATGCTAACTACTCGGGAAGCCAAATTTCCTAAATTATTTGCTAATTCACTTTCATAGACCGCTTCCATATGTTCCCAAGAAAAAGAACCATCAGAGCCAAAAATAATGGCGCGTAAGAAATAATATCTAAATGCATCTACTCCAAAATGAGCAGTAATATCAACTGGAGCAATTCCAGTTAATTTACTTTTACTCATTTTTTCACCACCTACTAATAGCCAGCCATGGGCAAATACTCTCTTAGGTGTTGGTAAACCCGCAGCCATCAACATAGCTGGCCAAATAATTGCATGAAAACGCAAGATATCTTTTCCTACTAAATGAGTAACCTCTGGGAAGTATTTTGCAAATTTATCCCCTCCATTTGTTCTACTCATATCTAAATCAAGAGCAGTTGCATAATTTAATAATGCATCAAACCAAACATAAATTACTTGGTTAGTGTCCCAAGGAACTGGTATTCCCCAATCAAAAGTAGATCTGGAAATAGATAAGTCATTTACTTCACTTTGTAAAAAGGAAATTACTTCATTTCGAGCAGAATCTGGTTGGCAGGCATCTGGATTTTTTTGATAATGCTCCAACAAAATTGGTGCAAAGTGAGATAGTTTAAAAAACCAATTTGTTTCACTAATAATTTCAACTGGTCTGCCGTGAATTTTACAATTTCCACTCTCTAAATCTCCCGGCAACTTAAATTCCTCACAGCCTACGCAATAAGGTCCTTCATATTTATCCTGATATATAAAACCTTTTTCTTTCAGAGCGGACATGAAATCTCCTACCCGCTTCATATGTCTAGGTTCAGTTGTTCTAATAAAATCATCGTTGGATATGTTTAAATCTTTCCAAAGTGGTTTCCAAGCACCTTCCACTAAATCATCACACCATTTTTGTGGAGCTACATTGTTTGTGTGGGCGGTATTCATAACCTTTTGGCCATGTTCATCTGTGCCAGTTAAAAACCAAACCTCTTTTCCTAATTGTCTTTGGAATCGGGTAGCAACATCAGCTGCGATAGTGGTGTAGGCATGCCCGATATGAGGTTTGTCATTGACATAATAAATCGGAGTCGTTAAATAAAACGGCTTCATGGGCTAAGCCTACCGCTTACCTTGATTAGTTTTTTCCGAAACTAATAGATCGAAAATTTCCCGCTTTGACCAACCAGATTCATTGATAACTTGCTCATTTACTTCTTTTTTACTTAGCCCTTTTTTTACTAAGTTGGCATGCAAAATCAAAACCTCTTTTTTGCTCAATTTGCTTTGCAGCAAATTTCCCGCAACCACTACGGTAAATTCACCCAACATTTCTTTACTCTTAGACCATTCAAGTAACTCCAATAATGTGCCGCGCACAATCTCTTCATATTCTTTGGTCATTTCTCGACAAATACAAGCATTTCTTTCTGGGCCAAGATTAATTGCTGCATCTTGCAAAAAGTTGGTTATTCTTTTAGGGGATTCAAAATAAATTAAAGTTCGAGATTCATTTTTAATACTCTCAAAATATTTTTTGCGAGCTGTCGAAGTTTTTCCAATAAATCCTTCAAATACAAATTTATCACAAGGTAATCCGGAATGTAATAGCGCAGTAGTAACTGCACTTGGCCCAGGTATAACTGAGAATTTGATTTTATTTTCAATTGCAATTTGGGCCAATCTAAATCCTGGATCGCTAATTCCAGGCATACCAGCATCTGTTAAAGCCAGAACCATTTTATCCGCCTTCAACAAAGACAATATCTGTTCTATTCTTTTGATTTCATTTCCTTCAAAAAAAGAAATTACTTTACCAACATAACTGACATTTAAATCTTTCGCCAACCTGGAAAAGCGCCGCGAGTCCTCTGCTAATATAATTTCTGCTTGAGTAACTGCATTTTTTAGATTTTCGGAAGCATCTAAAAAATTCCCTAAAGGTGTTGCAGCAAAAATTAGTGGCATTTTCTAATTATTATCTATTCTGGAATAAATCCAAAACTTTAATCCATGTACGCTCCACCATTAATAGAAATAGATTCCCCAGTCATGAATTCTGCATCTGGTGATGCTAAAAAAGCCACTACTTTTGCCACATCCAATGGAGTTTGAAGTCTTCCCAATGGAGTGTCATTAATCCACATTTGTTTTACAGTGGCCGGGTCAGTTCCACGCAAATCCGCTTCCCATTTCAATTCCCGCTCCTGCATCGGAGTTGCAACAAAACCTGGGCAAACCGCATTTACCCTTATTTTATGTTTTGCTAGTTCAAAAGCCATTGCCTGAGTTAATCCCATCACTGCAAATTTGCTTGCGACATAATCTGCTAGAAAAGGTACCCGTCCTTGTTTAGCTGCCATCGAAGCGGTATTAATTATTACCCCACCTTTTCCTAATTTAATCATCATTTTCGCAGCAACTTGACCAGAATAAAAAACACCAAATGTATTTACTTCAAAAGTCTTGATTAAATCGTTTTTGCTAATCTCTTCAAATCTTTGCATTTTTGAGATACCGGCATTGGAAACCCACACATCTAATCTTTTAAATTGATTCACCACTTGATCTGCAACTTTTTGAATTGAGTCAATATCTGTGACATCTAATTGTAAAGCGATTGAATCATTAAGTCCTCCAGATACAGCTTTTGCTGATTCTAAATTGATATCAGTCACAACTACTGCAAAACCTCTACTAGATAATGTTCGAGCTATCTCTGCGCCAATACCGGAACCTGCGCCCGTAACCACTGCTACCTCTTTACTCATGCTTATTTCACCTTTGCTTTCTTTTCTTCCCTCTAACTATTGATGCTTGGCTAAATTGTGTGAGATTTCCTTAGTACTTTTTCCCAACTCAATAAAATCTTCAAACCTTGATTGATAAATTTCAATATTTTTATCATTTGGTTTTATTACTTGTCCAACTTCCACAAATTCATTGATAACTTCCCAATTATCAATTGCTTTAATTCCAATTCCAGCTGCAATAGCCGCGCCTAGGGAAGCTCCTGGATGTTGCACTATAGATCTAAGTTCTTGGTTCAATACATCTGCCAAAATCTCTCGCCAAAGTTTTGATTTTGAACCACCATTTGTGACTTTTATCGAGTTAATTGAAATATTGCATAGTTCAAAAACTTGAATATGAGCTTTAAATCCATATGCAATAGCTTCTAAAAATGATCTGTGAATATCACCCTGGGTAGTGCTTAGATTCATCCCAATCATCACTCCCCTTAAATCTGGATCATTCAATGGAGTTTTCTCCCCCAAAAAATAGGGAAGTGTAATTAAATTGCCGGGCTTACTTTTTGCAGCCGCATCATCTAAATCAGTTAGAGAAATGTTGTTAAAAATTGACTGTTCCCAGCGCAATAGAGAACCACTTGTAGCCATACAGCCATTTGGTAACCATTTACCGGTGATTGGATGTAAATCTAAATACAATCTGGAATCAATATTAATTTTGTTGCTAACTACTAATATATCTCCAGCTCCTCCTAATTTAACTAAACAATCACCTTCATTAACCAACCCTGCGCCATAAGCAGACAGCACGTGATCTGCTCCTCCGACTACTATTGGTACTCCTATTGGTAAACCAGTAATTTCATGACCTTTTTGATTGATTTCACCAATTACCTCTCCTGGATAAACAACTTCAGGAAGAGTTGGCCAATTAATGCCTGCAGCGTTTCTAATTTCATCTAAGGGCTTTAATTCAACTGAAAAAATTCCACTCTCTAACGCCCAATTAGATTCAATTGATGGCTTAGCACCTATTTGCAAAGCTAACCAATCATAAGAACCCAAAACAATTTTAGTATTCGCAAATAATTCTTTTTCATTTTTCGCAAGCCACATTAATTTAGGTATAATTGATTGTTGCGAAATTGTGGAACCAGTTTTTTTAAGAAAATCCAAATCTTTTAATTTGGCTTTTAATATGGAAATTTCTAAATTTGCCCGAGCATCATTTTGCAAAATTGCGTTTCTAAGTGAATTGCCCTGTTCATCACATATTACTAGAGCTGGTACCATGCCACTAATCGCAACTGCTGAAATTTGATTACCATGAACCCTTGAGATATCAAATAACTCTTTTATCGCGAGAGAAGTTGCTTTTAACCAGTCATTGGTATCTGCTTCCGACCAACCTGGATATTTACTAATTAAATCTACATTTGAAGTAGCACTATTTAATATTCCTTTTTCAGTAGAAAATAAAGTTACTTTTACTCCCGAAGAGCCAAGGTCGATGCCAAGTAGTAAAACCTCTGATTTAACTGCGGGCGGCATCTATAAATCTCTTTACCCGCTCGGGATCAACTTCATTCCAGGTATAGCCATCTCTTTTCAAATCACTTCCAACAATGCAGCCATCAGCATATTTAAAAAATTCTTTAATAGTATTTGATTTCGCACCAGTGTTAAGCAATACCGGAATATTGGAGTCCACCGCTTCTCTTACTTTAGCCACAGTATTTACATCTGGTTCACTGCCTGCCATTGGTCCAGATACTAGAATTACATCTGGCAAGGAAGAGACCACTGTAGATTTTGCAATTTGGGCTGCGGTTCGATTTCCTATTGCAGAAGCAAATTCCGGAGTGATATTTGCAAATATTCCTAAATCTTCTCGGCCGAATGCTCTGCGGTCTCTCAATAATTTTGCTGCGTCTGGATTCCATGGCCCCATATCAGATTCCCAGCTTCCAGAAATAACCTCTCGCATAAAACTTGCTCCACTTCCAATTGCAATTGCAAGCGCACATTGGGCGTCCCAAAGAAAATCAACTCCAAATGGTCTATCTGTTGGTTTACATTCTGTCGCAACTCGAGTCATAACTGCAGAAGCTTCTAAGCCAGCATTTAGTTGATAAGGGCGATCTCCCTCATTACAAAAAAGAATTGCATCAAACCCACCAGCAAGCAAAATTTCAGTGTCTCTTTTTACATGATCAATTAAACCTTGGACGCCTTTATTTTGATCAAATAGTGGAGTGCCAGGCAGTGGTGGTACATGCGCCATCGCTATCAAAGGTTTGTAACTCTTACTTGCCTTAGGAAATATTTGATAGAAGCGGCACATTGTTTTCTCCTTTTAACTTATTTTTCTATAACTTACTTTATCGGATTGGTGTTGTTTAAGATGTTCAATTAATCTGTTTTTGAAGCTTGAAATATCTTTTTGGTTTCCCCAAACTATTTCACTAAAGGCACAAAGTCTAGGAATTGCCATATACATGAGCTGATCCCAGTTTTTAATATATTCAGTCCATAGCTGTACTTGGGAACCTAATATAAATTCTTTTTTATTTTTTGCTATCTCTTTCCCAACAATTTCAAAGTTATAAACATCTTCCCAAGTAGTATATATGGTTGGTTGATAACGAGAGGTTTGTGAAATGGGTTCATTTTCCTCTGGGCTTTGTGCCCAATCAAAATATAGTCTCTGCATTGGCGCCACAATAGTTTGATAGTTGCTGTTCACAGCCTCTACCACTTTTTCATAATCCCGCCAAGCAACTATTACTACATCTTTTGCTGCACCAGATTCCATGACTTCATCCCATGCCAGGACTTTGTGTCCTTTTGCAATTAATGATTTGGTTAATGCTTCAGTAAAAATTGATTGTAATTCCTGGAAATTTTTCAAGGACTTTTCCTGCATTACATTTTTTGCAATTTCACTTACTTCCCATTGAGTAGTGGGGCATTCATCTCCTCCAATATGAAATGGAGAATTTGGAAAGATATCAGCTACATAACTAATTACCGATTTTGCAAACTCCAAGGATTTTTGAGTTGGACTGAGCACATATTCACTTATTCCCCAGTGTTCCCAAACTTTTATATCTTCATTTGTATTTCCTAAATCTGGATAGGCTGCTAGCACAGCTTGTGCATGACCCGGTAAATCTATTTCCGGAACTATTGTTACTGCATGTTTTCTGGCATGATCTGCAATTTCTAGTAACTGCGCTTTGCTATAAAACCCTCCATGTGGAATTCCATCACTGCCTAAATTATCTATTTCATGTCCAATTGGTGAGCCTGCACGCCAAGCTCCAATTTTAGTTAGTAATGGCCAATCTGGAATTTCTACTCTCCAACCTTGGTCATCATTTAAATGCAAATGAAGTTTGTTCAATTTATGCATTGAAATTAATTCAATAAACTTTTTTACCTCTGTTACAGTGAAAAAATGTCTAGCTACATCTAGATGAACACCGCGCCAACTAAATTCCGGATAATCAAAAATCACTACATCTTTTGGCAATTGAAAATTCTTTAGAGTAATCCAGCCATAATATGCTCCAGCATAATCACTCACAATTAATGCCGGTGAATCAGAAATAATTAGTTGATAACCTTCCGCGGGCAATTGTGAATTCAAATAGATTTTTATGTCGCAAGCAATTTCCTCAGACCAATTTTTGGGTGCAAGCTGAAGTTCATTGAGATCAATTTGAATCTGTTTCTGCACTTTTACTTGCGGAATACTCATTAAGACTCCACAAAGCAAGACAATTTACGGAAAGCATCAATACTTTTTAACTGTGGATCTTCATCTTGGCATTTACTAATTGCTACTGGGCATCTATTAGAAAATCTGCATCCTGGTTTGGGATCAATAACTTTCGGTGGTTCTCCCATATCATTAGTATTGCTTCCAAAATTAGCAATCTGTTCGCGACTTTGAGGAGCAGTTTGCATTAATAATTTGGTATAAGGATGCTTTGGATTTTTGACTATATCTTCACTAGGACCTTCTTCTACAATTTGGCCGGCGTATAAAACAATCATGCGATCAGCTATATATCTAGCACTCGCTAAATCATGAGTAATATATAGAATAGAAACTTTTTCTTGATCTCTTAAATTCCTCATCAAATTTAATAATCCAATACGAATGGAAACATCTAACATAGAAACTGGTTCATCAGCCAAAATTAGTTTCGGTTTAGAAGCCAAACTTTGAGCGAAACCTAATCTTTGCCTTTGCCCACCAGATAGTTCATGGGGGTAACGATTTATTATTTCTACACCTGGAATTAGGCCCACTTTTTCCAGTAAATCAACCGCTGCATCTTTTCTTTGATTTTTATTCAATTCCGGACGATGCAACTTTAAAGTGCGATCAATACCATGTCCCACCCGGTAAACCGGATTAATGGAGGCAAATGGATCTTGGAAAACCATTGGCATATTTCCACGTAATTCTTTTTTCCCAATGCTTGAAATATTTTGTCCAGTAAATAATATTTCCCCAGTAGTGGGTTTGTAGATACCAGCTAAAGTTCTTGCAATAGTTGATTTACCAGAACCTGATTCTCCCACAAGTGCCACAATTTCACTTTCATTTACGGAAAAATTGAGATTATCCGAGGCGTGCAAAATTCCAGTTTTACCAAATCCACCCACTTTAAAATGTTTTGAAAAATTAGTAACTTCTAAAATTATTTGTTCATTCATTTTAGTTCCTACTACTTAACAAATGACATCGAACATTTATGGAATCTAATATAACTTCCGGTGGGGTTTGAGTTTTACAAATTCCTTGAACCTGCTTACAGCGCGGTGCAAAGCTACACCCTAATATGTTATTTAATAAACTTGGTGGATTGCCAGGAATACCTGTTAACTCTTTTTTTACTCCAACCAAAGAAGGAAATGCATCTAATAATCCAATTGTGTATGGATGTTTTGGATTAGCAAATATTTCTTGCGTTTTTCCAATTTCCACAATTTCACCAGCATACATAACTGCCAAACGGTCCGAGAACTTTGTAACTACATGCATGTCATGGGTAACAAATAGCACTGAGAATCCTAATTCCTTGCGCAACTGCTGTATCTGTACCATAAGCGAACTTTGTGCCACCACATCTAACGCAGAGGTTGGTTCATCCATAATTACTAATTTCGGATTTAGAATCATAGCCATTGCAATCATCGCTCTTTGCCTCATGCCGCCTGACAATTGAAATGCATAAGATTTTAGATGGATTGGATCAATTGAGACCATTTGCATTACTTCTTGGGAGCGCTGTTTTATTTTTCCTTCATCCCAATCGGTATGCGCTTTACAAACATCTGATAATTGAGCCTCAATAGTTAAAACAGGATTAAGTGCATTCATAGCACTTTGCATAACCACAGAAATCTCTCTCCAACGCAATTGCCTTAATTGCTCTTTGTTCAATGTGTTTAGATCTTGATTTTGGTAGTAAATATTTCCACCGGAAATTCGAGCAGGATTACTTAGTAGCTGGGCAATAGCAAAAAGTAATGTTGATTTACCGCATCCAGATTCACCTACTATGGCTAAAAATTCACCTGGTGCTAGATCAAAACTTACATTTTTTACCGCAGTAGCATCCCCTTTAGCTGTCTGGTAGGCAACAGATAAATCATTAACATGAAGAAGTTTCTCGCTCATGATTTATTTCCCACCAATTTAGATAATTTAGATAGTTTCAAAGTTCGAATTGGGCGCAAAGCAGGATTAGCCAATTCATCAAATGCATAATTCAATAATGCTAGCGAAGTTCCTAGTACAGCAATTGCAATTCCAGGTGCCAACGCCCAGAGCGGCATACCTGTTGCTAGCGCTTCATTATTCTGCGCCCAATACAACATAGTTCCCCAAGATTGAGTATTAATATTTCCTAAACCTACAAATTGCAAAGCTGCTGCTGCTAAAACTGCATACAAAGCTGCTCCTAAAAAGTTTGCCACAATTAATGAAGTCATAGGAGGTAACATTTCAAAAATTATTACATACCAACTTGACTCGCCCCGAGCTTTTGCGGATTGGAGAAAGTCACGATTTCGAAATGAAAGAGCTTGGACTCGGAGCTGTCTTGCGCCATATGACCAACCAGTTATTACCAAAACTAGAACCAGTAACCAAAAATTATTTGCTTTAGCGTAAGCGGTTATCACTATGATTAATGGAAAGGTGGGAATTACTAAAATTACATCTGTCGCCATAGCCAGAAAGTCATCAATTGCGCCGCCAAAATATGCAGCACTTACTCCAACTAATACTGAAAGTATTGTGCAAAATAGCCCAACAACTAAAGCTATTAACATAGATTGCCTGGTACCTACAATCACTTGGGACAAAATATCTTGACCAAAAGCAGTAGTTCCAAGCCAATGTGAAATAGAGGGACCTTGTCTTGGAATGTATTCCTCTGCTGACGGATCGTATGGTGCAAAGAAAGTTGGAAATGCAGTTACTACTAATAACGCTAGCAAAAGTAAGGAACCGACCGCAGCTTTTTTACTACTCGTAAAAAATTTCCAAATTTTCTTAACTCTATTCATGTTTGAACCCGAGTCCTTGGATCTAGTACCGCAGTTAAAATATCTGAAATAAAAATTGAAACCAGAACCGCGACTGTAATTAAGAGAAATAAAGCTTGCATTAAAGCATAATCTTCATTTACAACCGCTTGTAATAACATAAATCCAACACCTGGATAGTTATATACATATTCCACTAATATTGCACCTGAAATTACAAAACCGAGTGACATGGCAAATCCAGTTAAATTTGGAAGGAAAGCATTTCTTCCGGCATATTGCCATATGATTCTTTTATTTTTTAGACCTTTGGCTCTTGCCATTTTTACATAATCTTCGGAAAGAACTGTGAGCATGTTATTTCTCATAGTTAAAATCCAACCACCTATGGAAGTGATAATAATTGTGAATGCAGGCAATACCGCGTGCCACAAAATATTAACTATAAAACCCCAAGTAAAAGTGGGAGTGGCTGTTTCATCATATCCACCAAGAAGTGGGAACCAGCCCAGAGTTAAAGCAAAAAGCCAAATTGATAATAAACCAACCCAAAAATATGGAAAGGCGGAAACTACAATAAAAACTGGGGGCATTAAATTATCTAGAATGCCGCCACGTCTCCAAGCTGTAATTGCACCTAAAACTGTGCCAATAGCAAATGCAAAGATAGTTGCTACTCCAACCAAAGCTAATGACCAAGGTAATGCTTTAGCGATTACCGAAGTGACTGAAAGCGGAAAATAACTTACTGATACCCCTAAATTTCCAGTTAAAGTATTTCCTAAGTATTGAAAATATTCACTAATTAGATTTTGGTGGGTATTAACACCAAACGCCACCTCTAAAGCTTTCAAAGCAAGTGGATTAACATGGCCGTGAAATTTTGCCATCATTGCTTGTGCCGGATTACCCGGCATGAGACGGGGAATGAAGAAATTAAGAGTGAGTGCTGCCCATAATGCTATGAGCAGAAAACCTACTCGCCTCAGTAAAAACTTCATTCCCGGTATCAGAACCTTCTAAATAGAATTAATCTAATTAAATAATTCTATTTTTAAGCACCTGGCTTCAAATTATCAAGTACATAACCCCAATCTGGAATGTTGTATAAACCAGGTTGAGCGTATGGATTACTTGGGCTTGGATAACCAGTAAATGCCTTGGAGTTATATTGGAACCAATCTACCTCTTCCAATACTGGAATTACTGGAAGTTGATTTACCATAACTTGTTGCAGTTGATTTGTAATTGAGTGTTGAGATGCACTATCAGTAGTTGCACCGTATTGATCTAACAATTTATCAACAGCAGGATCGCTAAATCTTTCCCAGTTAGAGGAAGCGGCGGTACCAATTGGTGCTGAATTTTTAGAATATAACCATTGTCTCATTTCATAAAATGGGGTTGGTCCACCTGACTCAGCGTTATATGCCAATTGATATTTACCAGCATATAAATTGGAGTAGAAAGTACTTGCTGCTATTGGTGCAACTGTAATTTTAATTCCAATTTTTCCTAATTGTGTTGCAACAACTTGCATTGCAGCTACCCAGTCAGAATATCCACCATTAGTAGATAAGGTAAATGCCAATTCTTTTCCAGCTTTGGCATAAATTCCTTTAGCATCTTTAGCATATCCTGCTGCTTTAAGTATTGATTCTGCTTTGGCCGGATCATAACTCTTGCCAATTGCAGTGCTAGAGGCAGCATCTAACCAAGATGAAAATGTTGGTGTAACTACACCAGTTTGGCTGGCAGCTGGTTCATATCCATATTCGCCAATGTTATTTACTGCAACCCGATCAATTCCATAACTAATAGCTTTTCTAACAGCAACATCATTTAGCCCAGGAACAGTTAAATTAGGAAATAGCGAAACATTTGCTACTGGTGGGAACCAATAAGTGTTACCTGCTTTTTTCTTCACATAATAAGATTCAATGCTCGGAATAAATTGAGATCCCCATTGTGATTGTCCAGTTGCTAAATATTGGTTACAGGTGTCGTTTGATAAAAATGCAGGCATATTTACCACTTTAACTACTGCTTTACCGCTTTGCCAATAATTTGGATTATTTGTCCATTGGATATTTTGTGGTGTGCACTTTGACATAATGTAACCACCAGTACCAATTGGATTCTTAATTGGATCTGTTACTGGATTAGCAATCTTTGACCAGACTGATTGGGAGACAATAGGTACCTGGCCGGCAATATAGTAATAATATGGAACTGCTGATTGAGCAAATTGCATAGTTACATTGTTGCCCGAAGCGGTTACTGATGAAAGTACCGACCATACTGCATTGATATCTAAAGCTGGATTTTTCTTCAATAAATTAAAGGTATAAGCCACATCACCGGAGGTGAGTGCAGTTCCATCAGACCATTTCACACCATCGCGAATTGTAAATGTCAAAGTTTTATTTGAGTTACTCCATGTTGAACTTGTTGCTAGCCAAGGAGTGCTCTTGCCACTTTGTAATGAATTTACAAATGATAAAGTTTCATAAGTTACTCCAACTGAATATGGAGCAGAACTTGGATTAAAGGGATTAAAAGAACAGGGCCATAACATTCCCTGCTCATTAGCTAAGTTCAATGGTACTTGGGCAGCGTTAGCTGAAGTTGGAATTAAGCTTTGGGTTAATACCAAAGCAATTCCAGTCAGAGCAACACCAATTACCTTTTGGAACTTAGAAAATATTTTTAGCATTGAAGATTCCTTTCATGCTTAACCTAAAGGTTTTTGATTTAACTAGTTCATCTAGCGAAAGAATACTAAGTTCAAAAATGGTAATTTTCAATGGTCTACCGCTAAATTTTTTGTATTTGTAACCGGAAAGTTATACAAAAGTTTGTAAAAACTAAATCTATAGAGATTTGCCCATGAAAATAACCTCTGGGCTTTTTGAAAGAGTGCTAAACCCCATTTTTTCATAAAATGAAAATGCTCGAAGATTAGATGCTGCTAACCCTAAATGGACTCCTGGGGAATTAAATTTCTTGAATTGTTCTAGGAGTAAATTCATTAGTTTTGTTCCATGCCCTTTTCCTTGCATCTCTGGAAGAAGATCAATATGCAAATGACTTGGATATTTTTTTAGTATTTCGTTACTCATTTCATAATCTCTTAATATTTCTTTCCAAAGATCTTTTTCAATTTGGGTAAAATCATTTTCATACTTTTGATATTTGGCTCTAATTCTTGGAAGGTAATCTTCATTGGCAAATTTTGCAAATTTGTTACTATCTAAAGTTCCTAATACATAGCCTTTAATAGTTCCTTGATCTTCTAGCACAAAGGAAAAATCTGGATCGCTTTCTAAATATGGTGCGGCATATAAATCACCCAACATATCTTTAAAATTAAATTGGGTAGATGCATCGTTTCCCGAATCCCCGGTATTCAAACATACAAAATTTACCGCTTCTCTATCCTCGATTTGGGCTTGCCTAATTAACATTGTATAAGGCTATTTTAAGTAGAGGCAGATATCAAACAACAAAAAAGTTTAAGAAATGCTACTCGCCAGCGGCTTTATGTTGGTTATTTGCTCTCTGATTTTTAAGATCTTGCGCAAATCCATCTTCTCTTTCTGGCATGATTGATTGCTCTGCAATATATTGATCAACATAGACTTCAGCTTCTTGATTTGCACTCCACTCACCTGTTGAAGTTAAATCTATAATTCTCTTTGGCTTGAATGCTTTTGGTGCAGATAAATAAGTAGGCGCTGGAACTTGAATTGGATTCCAACTTGGTGAATCTGCATTATTTATAGCGGAACTACCTTTCGCCACAATTGTGACTCCAGTAATTTCTTCTTTACTTTCAATTTCTAAACTTTGATTTTTAACTTCAACTCTAAATTCTTCATATTTTTCAAAATCTATTTCAGATACCTGTGAAATGCTATCTTTAGATTGAAACTCTATATTTTGATCAAATATAGTGGAGCTTGAAGTGCCTACGATTCTAGCCTGGGCAATTTGAGTAATTACCTTGTGTCTTCTTTGTCTGAGTTGGTTTGCAACTTTTTGTCTGCGAACCGCAACCACATATATTAGAAATCCAGAAAGAGGTATTAGCTCTACCAATGAGGTAGTAATAGAAAGTGTTGCCAATACCGTAGCCACAATTAAGGAAAGTAGAACTACGGAGAATCCAATTCTTCGAGATTTCAATTGTTTTTCTCTAATAGTTTTGTCTGGCTTTGGAGGTGTAACTGAAAAATCCTCACTTACCATCTTAATTGCATTTTTGAATCTATCAGCAGATTTTCCAGTCAAGTTATCTCTTTGGCTCAACCACTTAGGTACAAAATAGGCCACCCACATTCCAATGATTACAATGTAGATGAGAGCACTCGCCATGGAAGTAAAGAGTATTCAAATTTTTGGAAAACTTCGGGATTTATCCGGTTTGTGTCGCAGTGAAAGCCAAGGGCTCGAGTTTTAGTTGAGGGTCTAGTTTCCCGGATTAGAGTATTTGAGAGTTCAATAAAACATAAACATTGTGGTCTCGCCAATCCCCTGCAATATGCAAAAAGCTTGGTCTTGATCCTTCAAATTGATAACCAGCTTTCAAAGCCACTTGAATTGAGGCTAGATTTTCTGGTCTGCAATTAATTTCTATTCTTCTTAAACCTAATTTTTCAAAGGAGAATCTACTCAATATTTTAACCGCTTCAGTCATATATCCCTGACCGCTGTGGTTCTCATCAATCCAATATCCAATATTGGCCCCTCGCATTGCCCCAAAAACTAAGCCAGCTAAATTTATTTGCCCGATAAGTTCCGGAGTTTTTGATTTACATCCAGAATGGAGATGATTTAACCAGATACCAAATGCGAAATTTCTTAAGTTCTTAATATCTTGCCTATTTTGATAAATCATTTCCCAGTAAGAGCTAGGTAATTTCCCATTAGGAATTTCCCCCAAAATTTTCGGCCTAGTAGCTTCCCAGGGGGAAAGCCAATCCTTATTTCTATTCCTTAACTCTACCCAGTTTTTATGATCCCGGTATCGCAATGGGATCAAATCAATTTTTTCACCCAAGATTTGATAATTTTTCAATTGCTTAAATCCTCCGGAATAAATGCATCAACTAACGATTGCTGTCCAATAACAGAACTTCCACCATATTGCCGGATATTAATTGATCAGCATTTTCCGGCACTACTAGTAACCCTTGAGCTTCAGCCAAATTAAGTAAATAACTATCTACATCTGTAATCACAGTTTCTGAATTAAGAAGAGGTTTTGCCATAATTTTTCGGCGAGAATTCCCATCCTCTCCCGCCTCTAAAGTAACTGGAATAAATTCTCTTTTTCCCTTTTCCGAATTTATATCAACTGCAAGCTGAGCTTTTACACTGGAGCGCAGTAAATTTTTAGCACCCATCATCGTTTTAATTATTGGTCTTAAAAAAATTTCTCCACCGACAAAAGCTGGGAAGCTTTCACTAGGCAAATGAAGCAATACAGTGGAATCAGGTCCTAACACTAAATACTGATATAAGCCGCCATGAGTTAATTTTAATTCAATACTTTGTACCTCACCTAACTCTTGCAGTGTTTGTGAAATCTGGCTTTGAGTATTAACAGTATTATCACCACTAATGACCAAAATATCTGCACGAACTAGTTGATCTAATATCAAATCTTTTATTTTTTCTGAATCTGATATCTCGCTGTGAACTCGAAAAGTAGTTGCACCAGCTTCTCTCGCTATAGTACTTAGCATCCAAGAATTCACTTCATAAGATTTTGAATCATTTGCAAAATCACTTCCTGGTTCCACTAAATCTTTACCAATTGAGATAACTACAACTCGTGGATGGGGAATACAGGGCAATCTTTTCAATCCCAATGAGGCTGCTAATCCAATTTGTGCGGATCTAATAGGTGAACCAGCTTTCAAAACTAACCTATCGCCAACATATAGATCTTGGGCTAAAACCGCTCCATGTGCATCTAATAGCGGCATTTCAAAAGGCGCCAGTGGCTCTGCTAATTCCAAAACTGTGGCCAAAAATTCATCCACACTTTTTAGTTGGCTTTCATCAGTCACGGAAGTAAGCCTATACTGAGAAGGTGCCTAATTTAGGTAAGAATTCTATGCAATCTGATGGGTTGGATTTAAAAACTTCCAAATCCAAGTTGCGCAAAATTTATAGAGAATCCCGCTCTCAAAAAATAGAATCAAATCCAAATCTAGCTAAAGATTTTAACTGGTCTTGGCTAATTGAAATGCCAGAATTTCAAAGTTCCAAGAGTATAGGTTCATACCTTTCAAATTCTCCGGAACCTGACACCAGCAAATTACACTTTGATGTTTTGGCAACCGGACGAAAATTGTTACTGCCAAAAATAATAATTGAAAATCAAATTGATTGGATTGAATACATGGGCTCCCCGACTGAATTAGAGCCATCTACTTTATTGCCTAATAAATTTCTAGAACCAAAAAGCAATGTTGCATACAAACCTGGAATTGATTTATTAATTCTGCCAGCATTAAGTATTGATCAATTCGGCAATCGACTTGGAAAAGGTGGTGGCTACTATGATAGATACCTTGCCAATTACACCGGTTTTTCCTTGGCAATTATTTATGATTTTGAGTATTCGCTAGAAAAAATTCCTACTGGAATATATGACCAAAAAGTTAGTGCAGTGATAACTAATTCAAAATTACATTATTTCTAATCTAAATTCTTTTTGGAAAGATTGGACAAATATTTATTGAATTTGTCTAAATCATCATCTTGGCCCAAATCATGAGCTAATTTTGATTTTCTTTCTATTCGAATTGTCTCTTTTTTATCTTCCCGCACCCACTGAATAAAGGTAGCAATCAAAGCAAAGAGAATTGGTAAATCACTCAAAGCCCAACCAATTGCTCCTGCCGAATGTTGATCGTTTAATAAGTTGCCCAGCCATGGATTACTTAAGGATGCAAAATACCCATGATCCATCAAAGAAGTGGAGGATAAAATTGCAATGGAAAAGAAAGAATGAATACTCATAGCAGCTCCTAGCAAAACAATTCTGCCAATAAAAGGAACTGGATGTGGATTTGGATCAATCCCAATAATCAGATAGAAAAATAACATACCGGCCAATAAGAAATGTAAATTCATCAGGAAATGTCCGGTATGACTACTCATTAAATTCCCAAAAAGAGGGGTGAAATATAAAGCAAATAAAGAGCCATCTAATATTCCAAGTGCCACTATTGGATTAGTAATAAATTGCACATATTTTGAATTAAGAATTTTACTAAGAATTTGCCTTGGACCCCAGGAATCTTTTTCTAAACCAGCAGGCAAGGTCCTTAATGCTAATGTAATCGGTGCACTTAAACTCCAAAGTATGGGAACTCCCATGCCAAAAAACATATGTGCAATCATGTGGTAGGCAAAAGAATAATGTGCATAAATTGAAAGGCCCCCGCAAGTTGTATAAATTCCTAAAATCCAGCCGCCTACAAAGCATATGATGCGATATTTTGGCCAAATTATTCCCCGAACCTTTAGCGTTCTAGTTCCTTTGAAATATAACAGTCCGACAAATACAAACAAACCAAAAAACAGACCGTCCAAATTAAAAGAAAATAATAAGTGAAACAAATTTGGAGCTGGAGGTGGATTAATTCCAGTTATTAAATATCCTGGAGCAGGTTCAAATAATCTAGTTGGAGTTGGCGGATTTGTAGAATTCAACCAACCCCCTAATGTAATTACAGTTAAAGCAAGTAAAAATTCCCAGAAAATCTCTCTTTTTGCTGGTATTAATTTCTCCTTTAATTTTTTCCGCGCTGCCCAGCCAAATCCCAACATAAAAATAGTGATCATGATTTTCCCAATAATCAAAAGCGCATAAAGTGTTTTCCACGAATTCAGGCCAGGCAATCTCAATACTGTGTTTATCACTCCAGTAATCACAACTGAAATCGCAGCCCACCAGGAAATTACACTAATTTTACCTATAACTTTTTCTAATTCGGATTGATTCAATGATATCCCAGCAAATAAAACTCCGATCCAAAGTAGAAAACTCAATACATGGATCACTAGAGATCCCTGAGCTAACTCATGGTTAGATAAAGATGTGGAATGAGATTGAAACGTAGGTGAAATGGCCGCTAACAATGAAAATAAAAAGCCAAAGAAATTATTAATTATTTTGTCGCTCAAATTAATTAATAGAATTGCAAAAAAAGTTGAAATCAACGAGAGTAACTCAGATTCACCTAATCCAGATTGAGAAAGAAATGGCGAAAAGTTAGTTGGGTTGAAACTTTGTAGGAAATTAACTTGAAAAAGTAATGCAATTTGAAAAACCAAATAGCAAATTTGGGAAATTAGCCAGGCAATTAATAGATAATTCAACCTAGTCTTGCTTGATTTTATTTTTCCATCTTCATTTGAGATGAAAAATATTCTTAATAAAAAATTCCCAATTGCAAGCGCCGCAACCAGATAAGTAAAAATATGAAAAATTGCTTGCAATACTAAATAGGTGTTATTTCCAGAGAGAAAGATATGGATTTGGTCAGATTTTAAAAACATCTATAAGGGCCTGTTTTATCTCCGTGCTTTTTTAATTAAGAAATAGGTATACCAAAGCAACAAGATTAAAACAAATAAAGCACTGCCCATCAAAATATAAATAAAAGTATTACCACTACTGAGAGAATTATTTAGATTAGTGCTTTGACTAGAATTAGTCTTGGTATTGCTGGTTGAATTACTTTGAGTACTGTTAGAGGAATTGTTTGAAGAATTGTTTGAACTATTACTGTTTGAATTATTGCTACTAGAAGTGTTGGTATTTGAGTTACTGCTGCTAATATTTCCCGGAGAATTAAAGGTAAATTGATAAGAGCCAATTAATGGTTGATCAATATCGGAAAATAAAGCATAGTTAACTGTGTAATTGCCAGTTGCAGTAAGTTGTTGCATACCAACTGCAATAGTGGTTCCATTGATAGTTACAGATCTATCATCTACTTCGTTGCCACTTGGATCTAATACGCTCAAAGTGCTTCCAGTTTGGTTCAATGCTGTTTGCAGTTGGAGTGTCACAATATTTGGAGTTGTATTTAAGACTGCATTTGCACTAGGGGTAGAGGTAATAATGGAATTAGCATTAGCTATTCCAGCTCCTAAAGTGAGCAAGGTTGTGCTTAATAATGGAATGGCTATCAGAGTGATTGCCAGATTTGTTCGGAGAAATTTATTCATTTATTTCCTTAAGTTCCAATTTTTACTGGTACAAGCATAGTCGGCAATTAATCAATTAGCGCCTAGAGAAATTAGAAAATATAATAACGCTATGCCTCGTTATGAGTACCAATGCAAAAAGTGTGAGAAAGTTTTTGAAGTTGTTGCCTCACTTAATGGACCATCACTTTCTAATTGCCCTACCTGTAATGGACCCGTAAATAAGGTTTTCTCAAATGTAGGTGTTGTTTTCAAGGGCAGTGGTTTTTATCGAACAGATTCCCGGCCTCAAAAAGATTCCCAAAATTCAACTCAGCCATGATGTGGAGGGCGTTCTTTTAAGATGCGCTCCTCTTTTTCTTTGTTTGATTCATCCTCTCTCGGGTCCCGTTCTGAGTCAGAATCATTTGGCAGCAAGTTTGGCTTAGACATGGAAAGATTGTACTCGTGAATTTCCTTGGAAGGTTTATCACTAAATATCGTTGGGCAATTCTAATTTCATCCCTAATTTTATTTCTATTATTAGGCGGATTGGGTTCCTTAGTAATTCCGAAAATGACCTCTGGTGGCTATTTTGCCAATGGTAGTGATTCCATAAAAGTTAACCAATATTTGAAAAATGTATTTCATGATACCGATCCAGCAGTGGTAATAGCTCTAGATGCTGGAAAATCTATTGATGATCCACTAGTCGCTCAAAATGCCGCTAAATTAGAAAAAGAAATAACATCTCAACCTGGAGTGGTAAAAACTTTATCTTATTGGAGTTCTGGAAAGCTTAGCTTAATGGCATCCCCAGATCATAAAACTACTTACCTGTTTGTATATGGTAAAAATGCCGATCCGACTTTAGATAAAAGTATGTCAGAAAATATACTTCACAAATTCTATGGTCAACATTATGGTTTTCAGATATATGTTAGTGGCTTGGGGGCATTCAGTTATGAAGTTAGTAAACAAATTGCAGATGATTTAAGAATTGCAGAAAGTGTTTCAGTTCCTTTAACTTTCTTGCTCTTACTTATTGTCTTTGGTGCTTTAGTTGCTTCTTCCACGCCATTAATAATTGGAATTTTTTCAATTCTGGGAGCTCTTTTTGTACTTTACCTAATTAGTTTTTCATCAAATGTCAGTGTATTTGCACTTAACTTAGTAACTGGAATGGGCCTGGGTTTAGGCATTGATTATGCATTACTAATAGTAAATAGATTTCGGGAGGAACTAGCTAGTGGAATAAATAAATACCAGGCTGTAAATAACACTGTGCGAACTGCAGGGAAAACAGTCTTTTTCTCTGGGGTAACAGTTATTATTTCATTAGCTTCTCTTACTTTATTTCATTTAGATTTCTTAAAATCCTTTGGTTATGCTGGAATTTCAGTAATAGCAATGGCAATTATTGCTTCAATTTTTCCACTGCCTGCTCTCCTGGCAATATTGGGAGATAAAGTAGATAAAGGTTTAATTAGAAAAAATATTAAAATGATCAAAGAAGAAGGAGCTTGGTCAAAGATTGCTAAATATGTAATGCGACGTCCACTTCCAGTAATTATGATTACTATTGCAATACTTGCATTGATTTCTTTTCCTGCAACCAAAATTAAATTCTCTCAAGTAGATGCTAGAACATTGCCAGCAAATGACAAAGTTGCTTTTTCTACACAGTTAATGGCTGATAGATTTCCAAGTGTTGCCGGTAATCCAATAGAAATTATATTTCCTAAATTTACTAACCCAAACGATCCGAAATTGATTGATTATTTATCTAATATTAAAAGCATTCCGGAGATTGTTGGATTTGGACAACCTCAATTAGTTAATAATGTGCTTCGAATTCAAGCAATTGAAAATGTTCCACCTAGATCGGGACAGGGACAAAATTTAATAGATAAAATTAGTAAAATTAAAACAGATTTGAATCCATTAATTGGCGGAGCTGCAGCAAGTTATACCGATAGCCAAGAATCTATTGCTCATGACATGCCTTGGGCATTACTTTGGATTTCACTTGGTACCGCACTCCTGCTTTTTGTTTTTACCGGTTCGATTATATTGCCTATAAAAGCTGTCATATTGAATTATTTTTCACTAGTATCGATGTTAGGTGCAATTAGTTATGTTTTTGTATCTAACCATTTACATTTCCTAGTTGGAAAATTTACAAATGTGGGATCGGTCGATACATCGATTTTAGTATTGATAATTGTGGTCGCTTTTGGTTTATCAATGGATTATGAAGTATTTCTTCTATCTCGAATTAAAGAGGAACATGATTTAGGTAGAGATAACACCTTTGCGGTAATTAAAGGAGTTCAAAGATCTGCCAGAATTATTACCGCTGCTGCCGGATTATTAGCGGTAGTATTTGCGGCTTTTCTAACTAGCAAAGTGACTATGATCAAAATGATGGGATTTGGTGTAGCGGTAGCTATATTGGTAGATGCCACAATTATTAGAGCCTTATTAGTACCGGCATTAATGCGGGTATTTGGAGAAGCAAATTGGTGGGCACCTAAAAAATTACAGAAATTTACAGTTAAGCATTAGTCACCCCTACAATCTACTGGTGGAATTAATAGTAACCCTTAGTTGCGCAGATCGCCCGGGGATAGTGAATGCACTTACTGGCACAATTTTTAATTCCGGTGGGAATATTATTGAAAATCAACAATTTACTGATCCACTTACCAATACCTTTGTAATGCGCACAGGATTTGAAATTACAAAAAATATTGAAGAAGTAAAACTTGAAATCTCTAAATGCTTGGCGCAATTTAATGCAGATTTTCAAATTAGAGAAAATACAAAAAAGAAGCGGGCCTTGGTTTTAGTTACAAAAGAAGCACATTGCTTGCATGATTTATTATATTTAGAAGAAATTGGTGAGTTAGATATTGATATTGTAGCGGTTGCCTCTAATCGGGAGGATTTATCAAATGAAACAGAGGGTCATGACACGAATTTTTATTTTCTACCAATAAATGATGAAAACTCTAAACTAAACTCGGAAATAAAAATGCGTGAAATAATTGAATCAGAAAAAATTGATTTCATTATTCTAGCTAGATATATGCAAATTTTGTCATCGGAATTTTGTAAAGAATTTTCCGGGAGAATCATAAATATTCATCATTCCTTTTTGCCTGGTTTTAAAGGTGCTAAGCCTTATCACCAAGCATATGAAAGAGGAGTTAAACTAATTGGAGCCACCGCACATTTTGTAACAAGTGATCTTGATGAGGGTCCAATCATTGAACAAGATGTAGAAAATGTTACCCATTCCTGTTTGCCAGAGGAATTAGTTGCTATTGGTCGAGATATAGAAAGAAGAGTTCTTTCTAGGGCGGTACAAAATTATGCTCAAGATCGAATTTTTATCGTGGGAAATAGAACGGTGGTATTTAAAAAATAAGAAAGTAAGCGTCCTAGGCGGGAGTTGAACCTGCGACCTACCGCTTAGGAGGCGGTTGCTCTATCCACTGAGCTACTAGGACAAAAAGTATTTAAATTAGATTACCTTGAGACCAGATTTCTTACAAAACCAAGGATTCGGACATATATAACCCTATTCCCAGTTAATTTTGAGTGTATTTCTACCTTTCCGAGCCGAATTGACAGTTAGGTTCATATAAAATTGGGTAGTCTAGGGTTCTTAATGTAACAAAACATTACTGCCAAGAAAGTACAAATAAATTAGGTGGAAAATATGAAATTTCTAAGTAATAAGAAGATAGCCTCTTTATCACTAGTGGCTGGATTATCGTTATCTGGAGTGGTATTGAATTCCTCTGCTGCTCAGGCAGCAGGTAAGGTAGGTGGGAGTTGTACTACCGCCGGTCAAAAAGCAGTAGTTGGTGGAAAATCAGTTGTTTGTACTAAGAACACTGCCTCATCAACTGGTGTTTTAATTTGGGCTTCAACAGGCTGCATTACAGCTATTAAGTCATACAACTCTGCAAAATCTTCCTTGGACAGTATTAATGCTTCTATAAATTCCACCGTTGATAATTTCAATTCCAAGATTACAGATTTGACTACTAAAAATTCGACTTGGCAAGATAAGGCAACAAAATTAACTACTGAGTTAAATGCTTATTTAGCAAAAAATCCTTCCCAACAAACTAATCCAAATGCAACGGTAAAACTTGCGCAAGGTGCTCTGGCAAATTATGCAAAAGCAATAGCTAGAAACCAAACAGCAATTTCCTCATATCAAAATGCAATTAAGAATGCCCAATCCTCTGCTACTGACGCTATTGGAAATCTAGATCAAGCAAAGAGTCTCGTTACTACTACTTGCAAGAAATAGTAAATTTAATAATAAAAAAACTCCCAAGCAATTGGGAGTTTTTTTAACTAAATTTATTAACCAATAACCACAAAATTTTTATTTACCTGTACCGGATATTTTTGTAGATTAACTTGGGCGGGACCACGGACCACTTTTCCTGCTAGAGTGAATTCACTTCCGTGTGCTGGGCAAACCCACATGTTTCCCATTTCTTGCACTGTTACTCCTTGATGAGTACATGCCAAATTTATTGCAGAAAATGCAGATTTAGCTGCACCAACCCTAACTAAGGCAACGGAACTTCCATCACTTAGTGGAATTTGTAATGCTCCACCTGCTTTATTTAGAGCAGGATAGGATTTGAGATCAATTTGCAATTTCCCACTTTTAAGTTGTGTAATTCCATTGTTAGAAGCATGTGCAACTTCTGGGATAAAGCCTAGGGCGGTTGCGGCTAAAGCAGTACAAATAATATTTCTGCGCGAAATTTCTGCCTTGGAAAAATCAGGGGATTGCATATTTGCTCTTTTCTTTGGTTTAACTAACATTTCCTAATGAATCGGGTAGTAGACAAAAAGTACAGTATTTTGGCTCTAATTGCATTTTTAATCTTAGCATTACACCTTTATTCAAAGATATTTTTGAAACTCTCTCCTTTATTTTCAGATCTAATAATCTATTCCTCTCTCCCCTTGTTATTAACTATATTTTTCTTGCCCTTAAAACAAAAAAATCTCCTTTATTTCCTTGGGTATTTTGGGTATTTCCTGGGAAATATACTTTCAGCTTTAGATAATGTTTTTAGCATTAGGGTCAACCCAAATATTTCATATGTTTCTTATTTCATTTTTTATCCACTGATTGCAGCTCAACTTGTTAAAAATTACAATCAAAAAAGTATCACTTACCTTAGTGGGGTTTTATTAACTATCGCCTTCCCATCTTTAATTGTAGTCATAATTCAATCTAATTTTTCCAACAACTATTTAAAGCAAATCGGTATATATAATTCTTTTAATCTAATAGATGACATCACATTGCTGCTGATAGCACTTTTTTACTCAATTCGTAAGAATTCCTGGAATCTACTAATCCTATTTATTGGCATTGCAATATTTCTAACTGCAGATAGCTTTTCTATCTTCTCAAATAAAGATTCCTTAATTTCTGATGACCTTTGGCTATTAGCGCTTTTGATAATCGCTCTTTCCCTTGCTGAAAATTCTAGGCAAATTATGCATTTTAATGAAATCTATACTGCCACGATAATGCTGGCTATCTCTGGGTGCGAATTCCTTTTAATTTTATTGGGAGTATTAAAAATTCAATTTCAAATGATGCTGCTGCTCAGTTCTACTCTCATTTTCCCAATATTTTCTTTTCTGTTAAATTTAAGGCACAAAGAAAAAGAAATAGTAAATCTGTCACAGTATCAAACGGATCAATTGACAGGTTTAGCAACTCGAAGGACTTTACAACTTGATGGTAGTAAATACTTAAAGGAGAGTGGTGCAGTTTTTTTGATTGATCTCAATGAATTTAAATTAATAAATGATAATTTTGGACACGCAGCAGGAGACCAAGTATTAAAAGAAGTTGCTAGTCGTTTTGAACAAGCACTTTCAAAGAATTCCTTATTAGTAAGGCTAGGTGGAGATGAATTCCTAATTTTGAATAATGATATTGATAAGCCAGCTCATGAATTTGTACAAAAAATTCAATCTACACTCTCTTACCCAATTTATTTAACAGACAAAAACTTCTCAATTTCAGCAAGTATTGGGTACCTGGAATTAAAAGACTTACCAGATGAAGTGGACATTTCCAATATTTCAGAGATTCTTTCCCTAGTGGATCAGACTATGTATCGTGCAAAAAAATCAGAATTGAAATATGCGAATTGGATAGAAAAATAACTTAATTCTCTTTTATCTCCGCTAATCTAGCTAGCGATTCCTTTCTTTCCAAAGCATGATCAACTATAGGTTTTACATATCCCGATTTTTTCCAAGCATTTGATAGATGAGGTTCATGAATTTCTTCAACCGGCACTTCTCTTAACTCCGGTACATATTTTTTGATGTAGGTACCTTCTGGATCAAATTTTCTTCCTTGTTCTATGGGATTAAAGATTCGATAATAAGGAGAAGCATCTGTGCCACATCCTGCAGTCCATTGCCAGCCATGAGAATTTGAAGCCACATCATTGTCTATTAAATATTTCATAAAGTAATTGGCCCCATGATGCCACTCTAAATGCAAGTCTTTTACTAAGAATGAAGCAACAATCATTCGCACCCGATTATGCATCCAACCTTCTGCTAAAAGTTGTCGCATACCTGCATCTACTATTGGAAAACCTGTTTTACCTTCACACCATGCTTTGAATTTCCCGTCTGGTTTTTCATATCGCATCTCTGCATATTTAGGACTGTAATAATCCCGAGTGGTGTGAGGATAGTGGTGTAATACATCTGCATAAAATTCCCGCCAAGCAATTTCTTTGCGAAACACTTCATGTGCTGAGTTATTTTTTAGATCAGCCAGCAAAGTTCGAGGATGGATTTCTCCCCAACGCAAATGTGGACTTAATCTACTCACTCCCTTTACTCCAGGATAGTTTCGCATTTCATCATATTGATTTAAGCCATTTTTCTTGAATTCTTCAAATCTAGCGAGAGCTGCTGCCTCGCCAGCAGTTTGTAACTCCACACCTTTAGGAACTTCTTGAAAAAAATTCACTTGATCTTTTTTTAAGGGAGAGATTAGATTCAATTTATCTGGTACTGCAATTGGTTTTCGCCAGCCATGAGCTACCCATGCTTTATAAAAAGGGGTATAAACCCGATAATTTCCACCATCTGGTTTTTGAACTCTTCCTGGTGCAATTGCATATGGTGAACCGGTAAATTCAATTTTAAAACCAGCTTTTTCTAACTGCACTTCTTGATTCACTCCAAATGGTGCATATTGTTTTGCAGCATGAATTTGATCTATATTATATTTTTTAACAATTTCTTGAAAAGTTTTTGTTAAATCACCACTGACTATCAATAAATTACCAGAGAGGGATTTGGATAACTCTTTCAATGATTGGGTTAAATATGCATTTCTATATTCACCTGCTCGATTCCAAATATCAGCATCCATGTGAAATATAACTAAAGTTTCATCCCCATTTGCTATGGCGTTTGCTAATGCAGGGTTATCACCCAAACGCAAATCTCTTCTAAACCAGAATAAAGATTTCCCCATGAATAGAGTTTAAATCTCAATTCAATAAGTCGCAGAAGTTAGGCACCGTAGATTTGTGTGAGCGCAGGTGTCCAACCAGAAACCTCTGCTACTGAACGTGGCGCATGACCAATATATCTTGCAGAAGGTCTAATAATTCGGCCAGCTCTTTTTTGTTCCAAAATATGTGCTGACCAACCAGCGGTACGTGCTGAAGTGAACATCGAGGTAAATAAATTTGCAGGTACTTCTGCAAAATCTAAAACAATTGCCGCCCAAAATTCCACATTTGTTTCTAGTACTCGCTCCGGATGTCTTTCATGTAATTCTGCGAGTGCAGCTTTTTCTAACTCCACTGCAACTTGATATCTAGGTGCGCCCAACTCTTGTGCAATTCGACGCAATGTTCTGGCTCTAGGATCTTCTGCACGATAAACCCGATGGCCAAATCCCATCAATCTATCTCCGCGATCTAATAAACCTTTTACATATTTTCTTGCATCCCCTGCACGTTCAACATCTTCAATCATTCCCAATACACGGGAAGGTGCACCACCATGTAATGGTCCAGACATAGCACCAATTGCACCAGAAATTGCTGCTGCAACATCTGCACCAGTGGAGGCAATTACTCTGCCGGTAAAAGTTGAAGCATTCATTCCATGTTCTGCTGCTGAAACAAAATATGCATCAACTGCTTGCACATGCTTTGGATCGGGTTCCCCTCTCCAACGTATCATCATTCTTTCTACAACTGTTTTTCCTTTAGCAATTTCTGCCTCGGGTACCGCTTTCAAATCTCCACGTGCTGCTTGAGCTGCATAGGAAAGCACCATTACTGAAACCTTTGCTAAATTTTCTCTAGCTTCTTCATCACTAATATCCAATAAAGGTTTCAATCCCCAATCAGGGGTCAACATTGCGATGGCAGACTGCACATCTACTCGGACATCCCCAGTATGAATCGGAATTTCATGAGGCTCTGCAAAAGGTAATCCAGGATTAAATTGATCATCAACTAATAATCCCCAAACATTTCCAAAAGAAACTTTTCCAACCAACTCTTCAATATCAACTCCACGATAACGTAAAGCACTGCCCTCTTTATCTGGTTCCGCAATCAAAGATTCGAAAGCAATTACGCCTTCTAAACCAGGTTTAAAATCATCAGCCATTAGGGCTCTCCATTCTCATTTCCAAAGTTTGCAGTTCTCGATGGGATTTTCCGCCATTGGAATCCGGTAAATCACTTAAAACGCTGGTGCTAATTCTGCTATTAGTCATATGCTTTTGAAAAGTCACTACCTAGCCTGAAATCTGAAAAAAATAGTGAGGTTAGATACATTTATCCAATAAAAATACTATTTTTAACTTCACAATAAGATTGGGTCAAGAATTATGAACCAAAGCAGGAGGTGGGTGCATGTCTAATGATGATGAGATTCGTTCTGAACTTTATGGAATGCGTCGGCAATATGCAGAAACTGGTTTAGAGGAAGAAACTCTTCCTAATTCACCTTTTAATTTATTTAAGGATTGGTTCCAAGAAGCAGCAAATAATAAATTTGTTGTAGAACCAAATGCGATGATTCTTTCCACTCTAAATTTTGATGGTCCGATAGCAAGAACGGTATTATTAAAAGAATTTAGCAATCGGGGCTTTACTTTTTTTACCAATTATCAATCCCGCAAAGGTCAAGCTATTGCCAAAGAACATCGGGTAAGTTTGCTATTTCCTTGGTATGCAATGGAAAGACAGGTAATCATTCAAGGGCGAGCAACCAAACTGGCGGCTAGTGAGAGTGATTTATATTTTGATTTAAGACCTTATGGTTCTCAAATTGCAGCATGGGCTAGTTTGCAATCTGAAGAAATTGCATCTCGCAAGGAATTAGTTGAAAGATACAATCATTTCAAATTGAAATTTCCAGAGGGCAAGCCAGTCCCCAGACCAGAATATTGGGGTGGTTATTTAGTGATACCTCGCACAATTGAGTTTTGGCAAGGAAGAAATTCTCGGCTCCATGACCGAGTGCTCTATAGTTTGAACCTCGAAGGTACAGAAAGTAATTCTGAATCTGAGTGGAATAAAGTTAGATTAAATCCTTAAGACATTTATTTTAGAAAGGGTCGGAATAAAATGAGTGAAATTATTATTCCTAATGAAATCAAACCTAAAGATGGAAGATTTGGAAGCGGCCCTTCAAAAATTAGATCTGAAAGTATTGCTGAATTAGCAAATGCGGGCAGCAAAATACTTGGAACTTCACACCGACAAAAACCAGTGAAAAACTTAGTTGCTCAGGTTCGTTCGGGCTTAAATGATTTGTTCTCTTTACCAGAAGGCTATGAAGTGGTGTTAGGTAATGGAGGCTCTACTGCTTTTTGGGATATAGCTACCTTTAATTTAATAGAAAAGAAATCACAGCATCTTTCTTTTGGAGAATTTTCTTCAAAGTTTGCACAGGCTGCGAAGGAAGCCCCGTTTCTAGAGGAACCTACCGTAATTAAATCTGAACCCGGAACTCATCCCCAAGCCGTTGCAGAAGCGGGCGTAGATTTATATGCACTTACTCATAATGAAACTAGTACTGGTGTGGCAATGCAAATCAATAGACCTACCGGGATTAATGATGGTCTGGTCGTAGTAGATGCAACAAGTGCTGCTGGTGGTTTAATGGTCGATATTTCTCAAACCGATGCTTATTATTTTGCACCACAAAAATCCTTTGCTTCTGATGGTGGGTTATGGATTTCAATTATGAGTCATGCAGCAATTGCTCGAGTAGAAAAAATTAAAGCCTCTGGAAGATGGATACCTGCTTTCTTTGATTTATCAATTGCAATTGAAAATTCCAGATTAGACCAGACCTACAACACACCAGCGGTTGCAACATTGTTTTTGCTTGCAGAACAAATTAAATGGTTTAATCAAAATGGCGGGCTTAAGTTTTCTTCAGGTAGAAGTGAGCAATCCTCCAATTTAATTTATCAATGGGCCGAGAAAAATTCCTATACCACCCCATTTGTAACTGATCCAAATATGCGCTCCAAAGTAGTAGCTACTATAAATTTTGATGATTCAATTGATGCCTTGGAAATTGCAAAAGTATTACGAGCAAATTCAATTGTTGATACTGAGCCCTATCGCAAACTTGGAAAGAATCAATTGCGCTTAGCGGTATTTCCAGCGGTGGATCCCGCAGATGTCTCTGCACTTTTGGCTTGCATCGATTATGTAGTTGAAAGAATTGCTAAATAAATCTAATTAGTTATTTCAAATTCAACTATTTTTGATTGCAGTACTCTATATACGGCAAAAGAGCCAATGAGAGTAACTGCACCACAAAAAATCATAGTTTCTCTGATGCCAAATTTATCTGATAGATAACCAATAAAAAGAGAACCAATAGGTGAGGTACCTAGAAAAATAAATAGATAGACTCCTAAAACGCGGCCACGAAGTTTAGGTTTAGCGGTGGTTTGCACATAAGAGTTAGCATTGATCATGGTACTTAAGGCAATAAACCCTACAAAAGGTAATGCAATAGAATAAAAAATATAGTTAGGTGACCAAGCCAGTAAAGCCAATGCAAAACCAAATAATCTAGCGTTTCGAGATATTGCTTTTGGTTTTCGCCAACTATCCATATTGGCAGAAACTAATGCAGCAACTAGAGCACCAACTGCAAGATACGTTCCCAACAATCCATACGCTCCCGCTGATTTATGAAATATTTTTGTGGCTAACAAGGTGTTAAAAATCTGAAAATTTAAACCAAATGTAGCGGCAAAAAATACAGTAGCCATCACCACAACTAAATCTTTTCGTTCCTTTAGGTACTTAATTACCTCTGCAATTGGAGCGCTTTCTTGAGTGGGAGGAATGTTTAATTCAGATTTTTTCATTGATAGCAATGCTGCAATCACCCCTAGATAAGAGATTGCATTGACAATAAAAGATGGGCCAGTGTGAAATGCTTCAATCAATAAACCAGATACCGCAGGTCCAATTATTCTTCCAGAATTAAAATTTGCGGAGTTTAAAGAGACAGCGTTTGCCACATTTTCCTTAGCTACTACCTCGGAATTAAAACTTTGTCTAACAGGAGAATCTATTGCACTGAAAATCCCAGAGAGAAATGCGAGCAAAAATACTTCAATCAATGTAATTTGATGGGCTATGACCAATAAGCCAATTATCAGCGAGGTTATACCTCCACCGAGATTTGTTAATATTAACAATCTTCTTTTTGGAAATTTATCCGCAAGCACTCCACCATGAATACTCAAAAAGAAAGCAGGTGCGAATTGCAAAGCGGTTACTATTCCTAACTCTGATCCACCTCGATGTAGGTCATTAACCACTAACCAATCCTGAGCCACTCTTGCAGCCCAAGTACCTATATTAGAAACAAAGTTTGCTGACCAAAAAAGTCTAAAATTATAATGCTGAAATGATCTCAATGAATTTTTCTTTGAAATCATTTAGAAACTCTAGTCCTTTTATTTTGGATTTGAAACTACATATACCTTAAGATTGAAGGGTGAAAATTCAAACCAAGTATTCTGCTCTCTCTGTAATAAAAATGGGTACCGTAGTTTGGTTTGTTATTTTAATTTTCAGCCTTTTTACTCAAAAAAACTTTGATTTATTTTGGATCTCTTTTATCGGAGTAGCTTTAGGAATTTTTGGATACATTTACTCCGTAAAAAGATTGAAATAATTAGTTTTCTATTTGAGATGCAATTCCGCGCAATACTTTTGCGAGCCTTTCACCTTCTTGTGCATTTGGGTGACGACCATGGCGCAATCCATTTCCCACACGATCTAGAATTTTAATCGTATCTTCAATCATAGTTGCTAAATCATCAGCATTGATTCGAGTATTTGCTACAACTGAGGGACCTTCTTCAATGATTCGAACTGAAAGTGCTTGTGGTCCTCTCCTGCCTTCCGCAACACCAAATTCTAATTTGGTTCCGGGCTTCACTGTAGCTATACCTTCAGGTAAAGCAGAAGCAGCAAGATAAACATCTTCACCCTCATCTGAGGAAATAAAACCAAAACCTTTCTCTAAACTAAACCATTTAACTCTTCCTAGTGGCATAGCCTTCTCCTTTCCTTGAGAAAATTTTAAATCAAAATCCAATTAACGAACTAGTACTTCAGAATGTGCACCACATCCATGATCAACTGAAACTACCTTGCCATCATCCGGTGCTAATAAATTTGCACAAACACCAAAAGCTTTTTTCAAAGAGCCAGATAATGGAATATAAAAACCGCAACTCCCACAAGGTTTACTCGAACTTTGGGCAATTAGAGCCTTGGGTCCTTGCTCTCCTTCATGCCAACGTTTGCTTGCTAAATCTTTTCCCGTTACTGACAATACTCGAGCCTTGCTTGCTCCAAATTCAAACAATTCAATCAAATCTAATTCTTCATCCTCAGGCAAAACATTACTTGCAGGAACAAGTCGAACATCATCTGGACTTGTAGGAATTATGTCACCCGGTTTTAAATCCCCTGGCTGTAATCGATCTTGATATGGAATCCACGCTGGGGCCATTAATGCTGACTCAGTTGGTAGCAAAACAGTGTCACATATTGTTGGTGCGTAATCTTCTAATTTTGAAATTGTAACTAACCAATTCCAACCAATATAACCTGGATGCAAAGATTCAAAATAATAGGCATCAATATGTTCTTCTACAGTTTCAATTTTTATTAATTCGCCAACTTGGGTGGCAGTCTCAGAATCAGAGAGCAATGCAGCGCGCGCAATATCAGCGGCATCAAATCGATCCGCTTGCTTTAATGCTTCTGAATTCACTTGCTTATTCTACCTATCTATTTTGCTTCTCATTTTTTCATATATGGTTTCATTCATGGTAAGGAACAAGGTAAAAGCCCCGCGTTTTTAGAGATAAACGCGGGGCTTTTAAGCGTTTAAATTTTTAGAAATCCATCTCCGGACCACCCGCTGGTGCTGCAGCAGCTTTAGGCTCTGGTTTATCTGCTACAACCGCTTCAGTGGTAATAAACAGACCAGCAATAGAGGCTGCATTTTGCAAAGCAGATCTAGTTACCTTTACTGGATCAATGATTCCGCTTTTGATCATATCTACATATTCACCATTTGCCGCATTTAAGCCAACACCTGGATTTTCATGGCGAACTTTTTCTACTACTACTCCGCCTTCCAATCCTGCATTGATTGCAATTTGCTTCAAAGGTGCTTCCACACCAATCTCTACAATCTTGGCACCAGTGGCTTCATCACCAGTTAGCTTAATTTTTCCAAATGCAACTTTAGCCGCTTGTAACAATGCAACTCCTCCACCAGCAACAATTCCTTCTTCTGCTGCTGCCTTAGCGTTACGAACTGCATCTTCAATTCGGTGCTTTCTTTCTTTCATTTCAACTTCAGTTGCAGCTCCAACTTTAATAACAGCCACACCGCCAGCTAATTTTGCTAAACGCTCTTGAAGTTTTTCACGATCATAATCAGAATCTGATTTTTCAATTTCGGCACGTATTTGATTTACTCGACCATCGATTTGATCTTGGTCTCCCGCACCTTCCACAATTGTGGTTTCTTCTTTAGCTACAACAACTTTGCGAGCGCGACCTAGATAAGCCACCTCTGCTTGTTCTAGCTTCAAACCTACTTCTTCAGAAATTACAGTTGCACCAGTCAAAATTGCAATATCTTGCAACATCGCTTTGCGGCGATCTCCAAAACCTGGAGCTTTAACTGCAACTGCACGAATAATTCCACGAATCTTGTTCACAACCAATGTAGCTAATGCTTCACCCTCTACATCTTCTGCCAAAATTAAAAGTGGCTTTCCGCCTTGCATTGCTTTTTCTAAAATTGGAACTAATTCCTTAATATTTGAGATTTTAGAATTTACAATCAAGATATATGGATCTTCCAATACAGCTTCCATTCGATCTTGATCGGTAATGAAATATGGTGAGATATAACCCTTATCAAATCTCATACCTTCTGTTAACTCTAATTCAATTCCAAAGGTGTTGCTTTCTTCAACGGTAATTACACCTTCTTTGCCGACTTTATCCATAGCCTCTGCAATCTTTTCACCGATTTCTGTGTCAGCGGCCGAGATGGAAGCGGTTTGAGAAATTTGGTCTTTGGTTTCAACTGGCTTTGCCATTACATGAAGTTCAGCAGTAATCGCTTTTACCGCTTCTTCAATACCGCGCTTTAGCGCAATTGGATTTGCTCCTGCAGCTACATTTCTCAATCCTTCACGGACTAGAGCTTGTGCCAAAACAGTTGCGGTAGTTGTACCATCACCAGCAACATCATCAGTTTTCTTGGCAACCTCTTTTACTAACTCTGCACCAATTTTTTCCCACGGATCATCTAATTCAATTTCTTTTGCAATTGATACACCATCATTTGTAATGGTAGGTGCTCCCCATTTCTTTTCCAAGACAACATTTCGGCCACGAGGTCCGAGGGTAACTTTGACTGCATCCGCCAAAGTATTCATACCGCGCTCTAAGCCACGACGGGCTTCTTCATCAAAGGCGATCATCTTTGCCATGTACTTACACTCCCTACTAGTAATTAAATTTAAAAACGCCTATGGAATAACAAGGTAGATGGGCGTTTTATTCCCGGCTAAGCAGGCCCATAATCTAGTGGTCATGGAGACTAGGCTCAAATTGATGGGTGTTTATGAGTTGAAATCGATGGAGAAAAGGGAATCAAGCCTGGAAAACCCAGATATTAGGCGACATCAGCCTCTAGATAATCTGCGTTCCCGCAATCTGCGCAGGCGTTTTACCAAGATTGGTGAAAAAGCCAAAGCGTCATCCCGATCAATTAGATTGTTTAAAGCCTGGTAATAGGTGGTTGCGGAGAAATTAAATTCCTCTTTGATTGCAGCTTCTTTTGCGCCGGCATAACGCCACCAATTGCCTTCAAACTCCAACATCTTTACTTCCAGAGGCGTTAGTGAACTACTGGATTTTTCTGATAAATGATAGGCCGGATCAGACAAGGACATATGTAAATAATATCTATTTCAATATAAAAATGTGGCTACTTCCCAATTAATTTTACAAAATTAAAGCCGGTCTAAAATTATTTTGATATCCGATATTTGAGTCCAAGGATTGACTATTGCAAAACGCAAAATTGGAACTCCATTGTGTGCGGAAGGGGTGACAAAAGCAATTTGGTCTGATAGCAAAGTATCTGACCAATTTTCATAGTCAGAAAGCTCCCAGCCTTTTCGAGTAAAGGCCACAATCGATAATTTTGGCTCCATCAGTAATTCCAAATTTGGATGTTCCTTAATTAATTGCGCTGCTTGCAAAGCAATATCCATAGTGTGATCTAATGCTGCTTCATACTCTTTTGTTCCATGTGCCGCAACTGAAAACCAGAAAGGCAATCCTCTGGCTCTTCGGGTTAATTGAATTCCATAATCACTCGGATTAAATTCATCATCTTGATTTAATGTATCCAAATATGTTGCATGCTGGGTATGCGCATCCTTACCATCTTTTGGATTTTTATAAATTAAAGCACAAGCATCAAAGGGCGCAAATAACCATTTATGAGGATCTACAATAAAAGAATCAGCTAGTTCTAATCCAACAAACAAAGGTCTTACTTTTTCACTCACTAATCCAGCTAGCCCATAAGCACCATCCACATGAAACCAAATGTGATTTTTATTTGCCGCAATTCCAATACTAATTAAATCATCAATAATTCCTAAATTAGTAGAACCAGCGGTTGCAACCACAGCACATATCCCATGTTTAGGCTTGCTTTGATAATGATTAATAGTTTCTTGTAATTTATAGCTATCTTCCAGCTTAATTAATTCAATATCCATAATTTCACTTGCGCTATAAATTGATGAATGCGCAAGTGAGGTGGTAATTACCGCCCACTTTTCAATTTCCGGATGTGTTTTTCGTGCTTTATCTCGTGCCGCAACTAAAGCTGATAAATTTCCAATAGTTCCACCTTGCAGGAATACTCCCCTGCTAGTTTCTGGAAAATTTGCGAGCGATGCTAACCAAGCCAACGCCTGATTTTCTGCATACACCGCTCCTGCACCCTCTAACCAGGAACCACCATAAAGTGCGCTAGCACCTACTACTAAATCAAATAAGTTTGCTGATTCACTTGGAGCAGAGGGAATAAATGCTAAATATCTTGGATGATCAGTTGAGATACAAGCCGGGGCTAATACTTCTTTAAATAGATTTAATGCTGCAATTCCACCCATTCCACTTTCAGTAATTGTTTCCCCTGCTAATTCTTTTAATTCTGCTTCAGTTTTAGGTGCATCTAGGGGTGGATCTGATTTCAACCGCTCTAAGCTATATTCCAATATCGCAGCTGCCAATTCCTCAACTTGAGCATTAAATTGATGCATTTAAGAATTGTTCCATATAAAAGTTCGGGGTAAAAGTCTGTCCCTGAGTTTATTTTGGGTATTAATATCTCTCACCCAATAAAATACCGCCATGAGCAATGTCCCGCCCACATTCACTAATCGACCAAGGGTCGTTATCTTGGGAGGGGGATTTGGCGGTCTTGCAGTAGCAAAGAAACTTGGTACCGCTGCAGACATAACTGTTATTGACCATCATAATTATCAAACTTTTTTACCTTTACTTTATCAAGTTAGTACCGCTGGTTTAGCTGCAGATCATGTGGCATATCCAATTCGTGGTGCAATGCGAAAATTTAGGGGAAGATTTCGCTTAGCTACTCCAATTGATATTGATCATAAAAATAAATTAGTAAAGTTGGATAGTTCTGAGCAAATTCCTTTTGATCATTTAGTAATTGCACTTGGTTCGGTGAATCATGATTTTGGAATTCCAGGAGTAAGTGAATATGCACTGGGAATGAAATCAGTGGGAGAGGCACTTGCAATTCGCTCGGAAATAATGCGGCGCTATGAAGATCTTTGCAGATTTGAAGATGAAACTATTTTAAATATTACAGTGGTAGGTGGCGGTCCAACTGGAGTTGAGATGGCTGGTGCAATTGGAGAATTAGTAAAAGGTCCACTTGCAAGCGATCATTCCCACGCTGCTTCCCATGTAAAAATAAATTTAATTGAAGCCGGGCCTAGGTTATTACCCATGTTTTCCGAAAAACTAAGTGAAAGAACTAAGAAAGAT
>OMHY01000038.1 GCA_900298985.1 Streptomycetaceae bacterium | reverse complement strand
TTTAACTTTAACGGCCTTTCCATTTGCGCACTATCCTTTTACAGCTTTAGCTAACTCATCTTTCCGATCAGTTTTCTCCCAAGTAAATTCTGGAAGCTCTCTGCCAAAGTGTCCATAATTGCTAGTTAAACTATAAATTGGGCGAAGTAATTGTAAATCTCGAATGATGGCAGCGGGCCTCAAATCAAAAACTTGCAATATAGCATCTTGAATTTGAGTTGCTTCAACTGTTGAAGTACCAAATGTTTCCACAAACAGTCCAACGGGATGTGCTTTACCAATCGCGTATGCAACTTGGACTTCACATCTTTTTGCTAATCCTGCTGCTACTACATTTTTTGCAATCCATCTCATCATATATGCTGCAGAGCGATCAACCTTTGAAGGATCTTTTCCAGAAAATGCTCCTCCTCCATGCCGTGCCATGCCACCATATGAGTCAACAATGATTTTCCTACCTGTTAAACCCGCATCTCCCATAGGTCCACCAATAACAAATCTACCTGTTGGATTTACCAAAATTTTTACATCACCAGAAGGCAAATCTAAATCTGACAAGATTGGATCTATCACATGTTTTTTAATATCAGGCCTAATTGTTTTTTCGATATCTACATGAGCGGCATGCTGGCTGGATACTACAACAGTATCAATTCCCACCGGGCGATCCCCTTCATATTTTACAGTTACCTGTGTTTTTCCATCTGGTCGCAAGTAATCCAAAATTCCATTTTTTCGCACTTTAGTTAATTGCTCTGATAAACGATGTGCTAACCAAATCGGTAATGGCATTAATTCTTTTGTGTCATCACTTGCATAGCCAAACATTAAACCTTGATCACCAGCACCTTGTAAATCTAGTGGATCGCGAGAAGATTCCAAACGATTTTCCACAGCTATATTTACTCCCTGAGCAATATCTGGTGATTGTTGACCAATAGAAACTGAAACTCCACATGAATTTCCATCAAAACCTTTATCAGAAGAATCATAACCGATATCTAAAACAGCTTTTCTCACCAAATTCATCACATCGGCATAACCTGAAGTTGTAACCTCACCTGCAACATGAACCTGTCCAGTGGTTAACAAAGTTTCTACTGCTACTCGGCTTTTGATATCTTGCGAAAGAAGTGAATCTAAAACAGAATCTGAAATCTTATCCGCCATTTTATCGGGATGTCCTTCAGTTACAGATTCGCTAGTAAATAATCTACTGGTCATTGGAGGATAATACCTTTACTCTCTGATTTTACTCTCTGGTTTCCAAGTAATAACACCATAAATTTTGCTCTTTTATCTATAACTTATCCAGTATTTGCTTGGCTATTTGATATTTGCTAGACCTTTGCAAATGCAATTGTTCTCCAGAGGTTTTTAACAATATCCCATGGCTTTCTTCCGAATTAAATACCTCTTGATCTACCCTATTCATATAAAGCATATCTGCTTTTTTCTTCTGAAGTTTTTCTAAGGCGTTTTGAGTCGCATTCTCTCCAGTTTCCGCTGCAAAAATCAAAATTTTCTCCGTGGAACCTTTATTTTCCCCGACCCAGCCCGCGATATCTGGATTTTCAATTAGCACAATTTTATCTAATAAGTTTTTCTTTATTTTCTGATCTTGGTAATTGGCAGGCCTTTTATCCGCCACCGCTGCAACTAAAATTGAATAATCAATGCCAACATGTTTTACCTTTACCGCTTCTAGCATTTGTATTGCAGTATCCACCAAAGTTATATTTAGATTTGGATGTTTAAAGTTTGGTGTCACCGTTGTAATTAACTCAATTTTTGCACCTAGATCTAACAATGCTTGTGTGAATGCAAATCCTTGCTTGCCACTAGAATTATTACCCAAAAATCTAACAGGATCAATTGGTTCTCGGGTAGGACCATTGGTAATCAGAATCTTTTTCCCTTGATATTTGGCAGATGGCAAATCTCCATCAAATATTTTTGTAATTATTTTAGATAACTCCGGATACCGACCAACTCCGTAATCTCCCCCTGCTAGTTGACCAATTTCCGGTTCAATAATCTCTACCCCTGATTCTCGGAGTGTTGCAACATTTTTTTGGGTAATACTGTTCTCCCACATTTGAGTATGCATAGCAGGCACCAATATTTTTCTACCGGTAAAAGAAAGAAAAGTTGCGCTAAGCAAATATGATGCTGAGCCAGAAGCTAGTTCTGAAATTAAATTTGCGGTAGCAGGGGCAACTACAAATATTTCATTTTCCAAAGCAAGTTTTAGATGAGATGAGGAATGAATATCTTTCCAAAGGGAGTCTGCAACAGGATTTTGTGTTATCGCTTCCCAAAGAGCATTACCTACAAAATTATTACTTGCTGGAGTTGGAATTACTGTAATAAAAAAACCATAGTCTTGTAAACGGCGTGCTAATTCCACACTTTTGTAAACGGAGACACTGCCACTTACTCCAAGCAGTAATCTACGCATCGATATGCTAGGGGAAAATTAAATGCTTTGAGATTCAGGTGCAGCCGGAATCGCTGCACTAGGTTCTAAGCTTTCTACTCGGAGAAGATTTTCATTAATCTCTCTCATAGCAATCGAAAGCGGTTTTTCATGGACATAGGTGTCAACCAACGGTCCCACATATTCCAATAGCCCTTCACCAAGTTGTGAGTAATAGGCATTAATCTGACGCGCCCTCTTTGCTGCATAAAGCACTAGTGAATACTTTGAGCCAGCTTTATCCAAAAGTTCATCGATCGGTGGATTAGTTATTCCATCTTGAGTAGCCATTGCGCTCCTAATTTCTTAACCTCTTTGAATCTTCGAATTTAAATCTCCGAATATTATTTGTTTCAAGTATTTTTCAAGAGAGTAAGGATACCAAACTAGCTACCGTATCTTCGACCTGGTAGTTGATTACTACTTCATCAAATTCATCGCTAGCTGCCATTTCCACCTCAGCCAAGGCTAATCTAGCCGCTTGTCTGGCAGGGTCATCTGTACCTCGTTCTATCAATCGTCCTGCCAATTCCTCCATAGAGGGAGGAGCTATAAATACCAATAACGCCCCAGGTTCATTTTTCCTGATCTGTCTCGCCCCCGCTATTTCAATTTCTAGAATTACATTTTGTCCATTTTTTCTTCTGCGAGATACTGGCTCATTTGGTGTTCCATATCTATTCCCTGCAAATTCAGCCCACTCTAAAAATTCTCCGTTGGCTACCATTGAATCAAATTTTTCATCTGTTAGGAATAAATAATCAACACCATCGATTTCACCTGCTCTAGGTTCTCTCGTAGTCGCTGAGATACTAACCCAGATATTTGGTTGTTTACCTAATTCCTTAGAGATAGTACTTTTTCCAACACCACCAGGACCGGAAATTACAATCAATTTACCTAAAGGTGTTTGCACTTGGTTGACCAACATCTCTTTCTCTAGTTTTTCCAACTGATTTTTTCCTAAGCCCCCAATTCTTCGGCTAAGTGAAATACCAGCTCGCTCCATAATTAATTTCGCCCTCACCTCTCCCACCTTGGGAATTGCTTTCAGCAAATCAATTACTTTCATCCGGTTAACATCCAAGGAATCGGAATGAATGGCTTGCAGATAACTTATTTTACCTGAAGCCAATTGCTCTTTTATCAAGGCTCTTTTCTTTCTTGCCGCTACCGCTTTTAATCCGGCTTTTAACCTGTCCTCATGGCTCAAAACCGGCGGAGGTATTTTTCCATAATTAGGTGATTGTCTTTTCATTTTCAAATATATTTGGATTTAGACTAGTGAATCATTTATTTCTTTAGCAGCATCAACCATAGCGGAGATTGATATTTTTGCTTTTTCTGTGATTGGTCTTCCAATAACTAAAAAATTAGCCCCTTCATTTATAGCATATTTCGGTTCCATAACTCTCTTCTGATCATCAACTAAATTGATATTAGAATTATTCTTATCAAGTAATCTAACCCCAGGTGTTATTAAATTTATATTTTCACCTAATGCTTCTCTTACTTTGCGAACTTCCTTAGGAGAGGTAACAATGGCTTTAGCACCTGCAATTTGCGCTATTTTGGCTAGGTTAACCGCAATATTGGAAATCTCCTGCTGCCAACCTAACTCTTCAGTATCCTCTTTAGACAAAGAGGTTAAAACTGTTACTGCAGTAATTTGAGTCATCAGTTGATTCCTTAAAGATTCAGCTACTGCTGCTTTAATCATCTCCCTCCCACCACTTGCATGAACTGTTAAGAAAACTGGATTTAATGATGCAATACTTTGTACCGCACCGGAAACAGTATTGGGGATGTCATGTAATTTCAAATCTAAAAACAAATTAAAATCAGTGGTTCTTTTTAAAGAATCAATCCCAGAAGCACCGTGTTTTAGGTAGAACTCTAAACCCAATTTGAAATAAGAAATTTCCCCTCTTAATGCATTTATCCAATTTTGTGCCTCTGCTAAATCCTGAGTATCTAGCGCTACAATGATTGGACTTTCAAGATTTGTGTGCATACCCCACCGCCTCTTTTACATTTGTAAAATTTCTTTCTGTAAGTAATTTTTCCAAATCATTTTTAATTTCAATTGCTGCTAAAGGATTTGCGAAGAGTGCTGTTCCTATTGATACCGCACTAGCACCAGCCAAAATAAGTTGTAATGCATCCTCTGCATTCTGTACTCCCCCCATGCCAATAATTGGTAGATGAGGCAACCTTTCATGCACTTGATATATCGCTCTAACCGCAATTGGATGAATAGCTGGTCCAGATAAGCCACCAGTTTTCTGGGAAAGCATTGGTTTCATCGAATGAATGTCAATCACCATTCCAAGTAAGGTATTAATCATTGAGAAGCCATCAGCTCCAGCTGTGGCTACACTCTGTGCAATATCTGCAATACTAGTTACATCTGGAGTCAATTTTGCAAATAGCGGAACCTCACCCGCTATTGATTCCCTGACTTGTGATATTACTCCACTTGCACTTTTTGGATCGCATGCAAAAACTAAACCCCTATTTTCAACATTTGGGCAGGAGATGTTAACCTCAATGGCTGCTATGCTTTTTACATTTCTCATTCTTCTTGCCAAAGTTGCGAACTCTTCCTTAGTATCTCCCGCAATACTAATAATTATATTTACACCTTGTTCACTCAACCACGGTAAATCCTCAGCTAAAAATTTATCTATGCCTGGGCCCTGTAAACCAATGGAATTTAGGATGCCACTTGGGGTTTGGGCAATCCTAGGAGTTGCTCTTCCAGATCTAGGTTTTACAGCTATTGATTTAGTGACCATTGCCCCTAATTGGGACAGTGGAAAAAATTGAGCCAAATCTTTACCATAACCAGCACAGCCACTTGCTGTAAAAATAGGATTATCAAATCTTTTTCCAGCCAGATTTATAGAATAATCAAAACTCATCATGACCCCATGTATTTGGTAATAATTTACCTTTCGCTTCCCAACCTACCAATTCGCCATCTACTATCGGGCCATCAATACAGGACCTTTTCATTTCAAAGATTCCGTTTGAATTTTTGATAGGTACTACACATGCCATACAAATTCCTATGCCACATGACATCGATTCTTCAATTGAAACATGATGATAAATATTATGTTTCTTAGTAATTTCAGTAAGAGCAGCCATCATCCCCATTGGGCCACAAGAATAAACAATATCCGCTTTGCTATTTGTTATTAATTGTGAAAGATAATCGGTAACTTTTCCAGGTAAACCAGTTGACCCATCCTCTGTAATAATTGATAGAGAATCCACTGTTCTTTTACCTTCAATTGGGGCAAAAACTTTCGCTGCGGTGCTTGCTCCAAGCAACATATCAACTTTACATCCTCTTGCCTTTAGCTTTTCCGCCAGCGCAAATAGAGGGGCACTACCATATCCTCCACCAACTAAAATACAATTCACTGGAGTAGTTGGAATTGAAAAAGAATTCCCCAAAGGCAATGTAACTTTTATTTGATCATTAACATTTCTACTTGCAATCCCTGTCTCTTATACACATCTGA
>OMHY01000037.1 GCA_900298985.1 Streptomycetaceae bacterium | reverse complement strand
TAATCGTTGTGTCGCCGGTTCAAATCCGGCCCTCGCTACCAGCCAAAACTAAAAATGCATTAAAAAACAAGTTTTAGAAAAACAAGCTAGCAAAGTTTGATCCCAAAGAAAGTTATGAAAGAAGAAAGAAAGAGGAACTAAAATGGCGAGTAAGAGTGCAGATGTTCGTCCTAAAATCACCATGTCTTGTGTTGATTGTAAAGAGAGAAATTACATCACTAAGAAAAATCGTCGAAACGATCCTGATCGTTTAGAACTTAAGAAGTATTGCCCACGTTGCAAAGCCTCCACAGTTCATCGCGAAACCCGCTAAATCTAATTTGTTTTAACTTAGTAATTTAACAATGGTTAATCCAGAGGTAATAGGTAAGACCTTTACCTCTCCAAACTTGGTAGTGGTTCAAGAAACTCAAGTTAATAATTTTGCCAATGCTTTGTCCATTCCAAAAGATAAAATTCAAAATAACTTAGTTCCGCCCACTTTTGGAATCACTATCACATTAGCTCAAGCTCAAGATCTATTAGTCCAAAGTGGTTTAAATTGGGATCGGGTGGTTCATGGGGAACAATCCTTTAAATATCTCGGGCAAATAAATATTGGGGATGAATTAAAAACTAGTGCCACTATTGAAAACGTAAAAGTAGCTGCGGGAAATGAAATAGCCACCGTCCGAATAGATTTGACCAATACTCTGACCCAAAATATAGTTTTATCAACTACCTCAGTTTTGGTGGTTCGGGCATGATTAATACCTCTTTATTAGTATTGGAAGCAGAAATTTCGCCCCAAGTGTTTCCAATTAACCGGGAATTACTAAAACAATATGCTGCCGCCAGTGGGGATCAAAACCCAATCCATCAAGATGAGGATTTTGCCAAGAGCGTTGGATTGCCAGATGTAATAGCTCATGGAATGTTGACTATGGGATTAGTTGGTACTTATTTAACTAATAATTTTGGAGTGGAAAATATCCAAGAATTTTCCGTTAGATTTGTTAAGCCAGTAGTAGTACCCAAAGATATAGATGTAATTTTGAGAGTTACCGGGAAAGTTAGCGAACTTTCAGAATCGGGCATAAAAATTGAAATTACAGCCTCAGTGGAAGAATCAAAAGTTCTAGGCAAAGCCTTTGCAGTAATAAAAAGAAATTAATCAAAGATGCTAACTACTCTCTCGCAGTACACTACTTTGCAAATTGGTGGAAAATGCAATGATTTTCATCTCGCTACAACTGAAAACCAATTAATAACTTTGGTACAAGAAGCGGATTTAGAAAAAATTCCGGTAGTAGTTATTGGGGGCGGTTCAAATATTTATTTTTCTGATTCTGGTTTTTCTGGCAGAGTAATTAAAAATGCAATATTAGGAAATAGTTATGAGATAGATGCCTGTAGTGGTGGAATGTTGACTGTAGCGGCAGGTGAAGATTGGGAAAGATTTGTTAAATTCACTTTAGATAAAGGTTTAGCAAATTTAGAATCAATGAGTGGAATTCCGGGAACAGTTGGCGCGGCTCCAATTCAAAATATTGGTGCATATGGACATGAAGTTGGTGAATTAATTGCTCGGGTTAGAACTTTTGATAGAACAAAAAATGAAATTGAAACTTTTACCAATTCTCAATTAGATTTTTCCTATCGAGACTCCTTTTTGAAAAAAAATTTACACCGATATATTGTTCTTGATGTTACTTTTCATTTACGAAAGGGTGAATTATCCTTACCCATTAACTATCAGGAGCTAGCAAATAAATTACAGGTAAAAATTGGAGATCGTGCTACCACAAATTTAGTAAGAGAAAAGGTTTTGGAATTAAGAAGCCAAAAAGGAATGTTGCTTTCAAGCAATCTCAAAAGCGCTGGATCCTTTTTTACTAATCCAATTGTTGATGGTAAACAGTTAGAAAAATTACCGAAAGAGGCGGTTCATTTTCCATATCAGGATAAATACAAAATTTCTGCTGCTTGGTTAATTGAGAATTCTGGATTTTCTAAAGGGGATATCTTTGGAAATGTAGGCATTTCACCATTACATGTGTTAGCGCTGATAAATTTAGGTAACGCAAGTGCAAGTGAACTAAATAAATTAGCTCGAGAAATCACCAATAAAGTACGGGATAAATTTGGGGTAGAAATTAACCGAGAAGTTTTTGAACTCGGCTAATACCTTCTTTAATGTCATCATCCCCTAATGCATAAGAAAATCTTAAATATCCCGAAGGTCCAAAAGCTTCACCAGGTACAGCTGCGACCTCTGCTTTATCTAAAATTAAAGCAGCTAATTCCGAGCTGGTATTGGCAGTTACTCCTGCAATATTTTTACCAAGTAAACCTTTGACACTTGGATAAACGTAAAATGCACCTTGAGGTGTTGGACAAATTACACCAGGAATTTCATTTAGCATCTGGGTAATTAATTTCCGGCGTCGATCAAATGCTTCACCCATCTTATTCACAGCAGTTAAATCACCGCTTAAAGCTGCGATTGCTGCTCTTTGCGATACATTTGAAACATTGGAAGTTAAATGAGATTGTAAATTAGTTGCTGCTTTAATTACATCTTTTGGACCAATCATCCAACCAACTCGCCATCCTGTCATGGCATAAGTCTTTGCTACACCATTTAAAATAATAGTGCGATCTGCCATTTGTGGTACAACTACTGGAAGAGATGGTGCAGTAGCTCCGTCATAAAGTAAATGCTCATAAATTTCATCAGTGATGACCCAAATTCCTTTTTCATAAGCCCAATTGCCAATTGCTTTAACTTGTTCTGGCGAATAAACCGCACCTGTTGGATTAGAAGGAGAACAAAATAAAAGTGCTTTGGTTTTATTGGTAAATGCTTTTTCTAATTGCTCAACAGTTACTAAATAATTTTGAGTTTCATCTGCAAAAACATCAACACTCACTCCACCGGCCAACTTGATAGCTTCTGGATAGGTAGTCCAATATGGTGAAGGCAAAATAACTTCATCGCCGGGATTAATAATTGTGGCAAAGGATTGGTAGACAGCTTGCTTTCCACCATTAGTAACTAATACTTGATCTGCAGTAATTGCATAATTTGAATCTCGCAATGTTTTTGTGACTATGGCTTCTCTAAGTTCAGGTAAACCATTGGTAGGCGTGTAGCGATGATTAGCTGGATTTTTTGCAGCCGCGATTGCAGCTTCCACAATATATTCAGGAGTTGGAAAATCTGGTTCCCCTGCACCAAAACCAATTACTGGCTTACCCGCTGCTTTTAGTGCCTTTGCTTTGGCGTCTACCGCCAAGGTGGCGGACTCTGCAATATTGGCAATCCGAGAGGAAATTCTGGGTAAACTGGAATTGTTTTGGCTCATTAGCCAATCATCTCACGCTCAAAGCAAACTCGAGTTTTCAATTTTGCGCTCTATCCCATAGACTTCCACGCTCACGGCACTTGAAAAAGGGTCATGCTGAGTCTTGTCTAAAATCAATTCTTACAGAAAAGTTTTTATTCAAGAGAGCGACGAAGGGCAGTAGCTCAACTGGCCAGAGTTCCGGTCTCCAAAACCGGCGGTTGGGGGTTCAAGTCCCTCCTGCCCTGCAAGATAAAAAGTTAATAAATAATTGATAATGAAATGAGGTAAAGAAGTGGTTGATCAAGAAGAGGTAGTCGAGGAAAAAGTTGGTTTCTTCGGCCGCATCAACCTTTTTTATCGCCAAGTTATTTCGGAATTAAAAAAAGTTGTTTGGCCAACCAAAGAAGAGTTGACCACCTATACCTCAGTAGTGATTGTTTTTGTTGGTTTCATTATTTTAGTAGTTTCAGTTTTTGATGTAATTATTACTAAAGTCGTATTTTGGGTATTTGGTTAGGGGTAGATATGTCATTAGATAATCATGATGATTTTGAAGCCGCATTAAATGCTTCTGATAACTCAGCTGTAACCCAGACTTTAGAAGAAGAATTAAGCACAGATTCTTTAATTGGAGATTCTGAAAATCAGGTAGCTGAAAATTCTTCTTCCGAGCCAGAGGTGGAATTAACTCCTGAAGAAAAAGAAATTGCAGAATTTAGAGAAAAATTAGCAACTATGCCAGGTGAGTGGTTTGTAATTCACTCTTATGCCGGTTATGAAAAAAGAGTAAAAGCTAATTTACAAAACCGAATTACCTCTTTAAATATGGAGGATTATGTATTTCAGATTGAAGTTCCGGAAGAAGAATTTACTGAAATAAAAAATGGCCAAAGAAAAGTTTTGAAGAGAAATATTTATCCTGGTTATGTATTAGTTCGCATGGATTTAACAGATGAATCCTGGTCCTGTGTAAGAAATACTCCAGGAGTTACCGGCTTTGTGGGCAACGCTCATCATCCATCACCACTTACATTAAGTGAAGTTGAAAATATCTTGGCACCGAGACCAGCTAAGAAAGATAGTAAGAGCGAAGTAATAAATGTAGATTTCCAAGTAGGCGAATCAATCACAGTGATGGATGGACCGTTTGCAACCTTGCCAGCAACTATTTCTGAAATCATGCCGGAACAAGGAAAGCTCAAAGTATTAGTATCGATTTTTGGCCGTGAAACCCCGGTGGAATTAGGCTTTAATCAGGTTCAGAAAATTTAAAGAATAAATTTAAAAGAATAAGTTTAGAGAATAATAAAGAATAGAAAAACAAGAGGTAAAAGATGGCACCGAAGAAAAAAATCAGCGCACTGATTAAGTTACAAATTCAAGCTGGCGCTGCTACCCCAGCTCCACCAGTTGGACCGGCACTTGGTCAACATGGTGTAAACATCATGGATTTCGTTAAGGCATATAACGCCGCAACTGAAAGCCAAAAAGGTCAGATCATTCCAGTTGAAATTACAGTTTATGAGGATCGCTCCTTTACCTTTATTACTAAAACACCTCCAGCTTCTAGATTAATTCTAAAAGCAGCTGGTGTAGAAAAAGGTTCTCCAGTTCCACATAAAACTAAAGTTGCCAATATAACTCCAGCACAAGTTGAAGAAATTGCTAAGTTGAAGATGGCAGATTTAAATGCAAATGATATTGCAGCTGCAAGCAAAATTATTGCTGGTACTGCACGATCTATGGGTATCACCGTAGGTTAAAACTAAATACAGTAAGTAATAATAATTTTGTTCCAAGAGAGTCTTGGAACAAAAGTGGGAGAACCGCGCTGGTTCGCTTACCACAACCTTCTAGTTGAAAGGAACTTTAAGGAAAATGAAGCGCAGTAAAAAATATAAAGCCGCTGCTGAGAAAATTGATGCCGCAGCGTTGTACACACCAGCTGAAGCTGTTAAGTTAGCAAAGGAAACCTCTGTAACTAAATATGACTCAACTGTTGAAGTTGCATTGTTATTAGGTGTAGATCCGAAAAAAGCTGATCAAGCTGTTCGTTCTACAGTTAACTTGCCACATGGAACTGGTAAGAGTGCCCGGGTATTAGTTTTCGCCGGTGGTGAAAGAGCTCAAGAGGCAAGAGATGCTGGTGCCGATATTGTTGGTGCTGATGAATTGATTGATGAAGTTGCCGGCGGTCGCTTAGATTATGACGCAGTAGTTTCCACACCAGAGTTGATGGGTAAAGTGGGAAGACTTGGAAAAGTTTTGGGTCCACGGGGTTTAATGCCAAATCCAAAAACTGGAACAGTTACCACAGATGTGGCTAAAGCAGTTTCCGATATCAAAGGTGGAAAAATTGAATTTCGTGTAGATAAAAATTCAAATTTACATTTTATTATTGGCAAAACCTCTTTTTCTGCCGATCAATTAGCGGAAAATTATGCTGCTGCGATGGATGAAGTAATGAGATCCAAGCCCAACTCTGCAAAGGGTCGTTACATCAAGAAGGCGGTCATCTCCACCACTATGGGTCCAGGAATTAATGTGGATCCAAATATTGTGCGTGTTGCCGCTGCTGAATAGTTGTTGAAATAAAAAACCAATTTGCCCCGGAGCCTCTCCGGGGCTTATTATTTCGCTATACCAAAGACTGCTGGTTCTGAAGATTTTAAAGAAATTTAAATTCTAAAGATTAAGTCGAGTGGATAAAAACACAAGGGCCCGCATAGGTGAACACGTTACCTCGTGCCTACCTATGCACGGGGTTTTTTCTTTGGTCAAGAACTAATAAAGATAGTTGACCGAAAATAGTTGACCGAAAGGATGGCAGATGGCTCGTCCAGATAAATCTGCAGCAGTGAAAGAGTTAGTGGAAGATTTCCGCAACGCTCAAGCAACTGTGCTAACTGAATACCGTGGTCTTACTGTGACATTGATGAAGGAACTACGAAGATCGCTTGGTAACGATACTAAGTATTCTGTAGTTAAAAACACTCTTACCAAGATTGCTGCTAAAGAAGCTGGAGTTGAGATTGATGAATCTCTACTCAAAGGACCTTCGGCAGTTGCATTTGTTAAAGGTGATCCAATTGATGCTGCAAAAAGTCTAAAGAATTTTGCTAAAGAAAATCCATCATTAGTAATTAAGGGTGGAATTTTTGAAGGCAAGAAAGTAACCACAGCGGAAATTATGCGCTTTGCGGATCTTGAATCTCGTGAAGTTCTATTGTCCAAGGTTGCTGGTGTAATGAAGGGATCACTTGCTAAAGCAATTGCAACCATTGATGCACTTCGTATTAAGAAAGAAGGAGATGCTCCAGCAGCTCCTGCTGCACCAGTTGCAGAAGCACCAGTTGCAGAAGCAACTCCAGAAGCACCAGTTGCAGAAGCACCAGTTGCAGAAGCAACTCCAGAAGCACCCGCTGCTGAATAAAGAAATTTATTAATTAAAAAACAAATTAAAAAAGCAAGAGATACAAGAAAGAAATAGGTAATAAAAATGGCAAAGCTAAGTACAGAAGATCTTTTAGCACAATTTTCTGAAATGACTTTGGTTGAACTTTCAGATTTTGTTAAAGCATTTGAAGAGAAGTTTGAAGTAACCGCTGCTGCACCTGTTGCAGTTGCTGCTGGTGGCGCTGCTGCTGGTGGAGATGCTGGCGCTGCTGCTGATCAAGATGAATTCACCTTGATCTTAGAAGATGCTGGATCACAAAAGATTGCAGTTATTAAAGAAGTTCGTAACATCAACTCCAGCCTTGGATTAAAAGAAGCTAAGGATCTAGTTGACTCCACACCTGCTACCTTGATTGAAAAAGGTAAGAAGGAAGATGTGGATAAGGCTAAGACTGCTTTGGAAGCAGCCGGAGCTAAAGTTTCCGTCAAGTAAAACTTCTTTCACCAATACGGGGTCCATTTTCGGGCCCCGTTTTGTATTTTTGGGTATATTGCTTGATATTCCAAGTGATGGAGTAAGAAAATTAGACAGAAGCAACCTGCCACCGCTATCCTAACCCTTCCAATCCACTAACTACCCACGGGTGATTTCTGCTCATCTGGCATATAGCGGCCTTTTGATGATTAGCAAAACTCGTGCGATTTTCCTTTGGAGGAACGTTGGCC
>OMHY01000036.1 GCA_900298985.1 Streptomycetaceae bacterium | reverse complement strand
TTTTAGCGGGAGGCATAGAAAGAGGAGATGAAGTTATTGTTCCTTCTTTCTCATTTGCCGCTACCGCCAATTCAGTAGCACTTGCTGGTGGTGTACCAGTTTTTGCAGATATAGATCCTAAAACTTTTAATATAGATCCCAAGCATGTGGAATCTTTAATCACCTCTCGAACTAAGGGAATAATGCCGGTTCATCTTTATGGGCAAACAGCAGATATGGATGCAATTGAAAAAGTCGCAAACAAACATGGCCTATTGATTTTTGAAGACTCAGCACAAAGTCACTGTGCAAAGTTAAATGGTAAATCGGCTGGTGAATTTGGTATCACCGCGACATTTTCCTTTTACCCAACTAAAAATATGACTAGCGGTGAAGGTGGAATGGTAGTCACCCCTGATGAAAAAATTGCCCGCACATTAAGATTGCTTCGAAATCAAGGTCAAGAAATTAGATATCGAAATGAAATAGTTGGATTTAATACCAGAATGACTGAAATACATGCTGCTATTGGCAGAGTTCAATTACAAAAATTGCCGAGCTGGACTAGGACCAGGCAAGAAAATGCAAAATACCTTGACCAAAATCTAAAAGGAGTAGAAACACCTTTTCTGATTCCAGGTGCGGAGCATGTTTATCACCAATACACTATTAAAGTGCCTGGTAATGATGCAAAACGTAGAGATGAATTTATGAAATTATTAGGTGATAGAGGGGTTGGTTCCGGTGTTTATTACCCAACTCCAATTCATCGCCTACCTAGTTTTAATCTAAATCTAGATTTGCCAAATACAGAGAGAATTATTAATGAAGTAGTCTCTTTGCCAGTTCATCCCGCGTTAAGTAAATCAGAATTAGAAAAAATTGTGCAGGTAGTAAATGAAGTTATTAATCTGGTCTGATAAATAATTATGGGTAAAAAACTTAGAGCTGGATTAGTAGGACTCGGCATGATGGGAAGACATCACGCCCGAGTGCTATCTACTTTAGAAAATGTGGAATTAGTGGCGGTAAGTGATCCCGCAGGTGATAAACATGGTGTAGCGGCTGGTCGGGTTGTACTTTCAAGTGTTAGTGAATTAATAAAGGTTGGCGTGGATTATGTAATGGTAGCCGCACCTACTGCTTTTCATGAAGAGATAGCTTTGCAATTAGCAGATGCCGGCATTCATGCCTTAATTGAAAAACCATTAGCGGCAGATATTGAAAGTGCAAAGAAAATAGCAGATATATTTAAAAGTAAAGGTTTAGTTGGAGCAGTTGGTCATATTGAAAGGTACAACCCTGCTTTACAACAATTGCGAAACCGAATTAATCAAGGAGAATTAGGTGCTGTTTATCAAATAGCTACCCGAAGACAGGGACCATTTCCAGCTCGAATTGCAGATGTGGGAGTAGTTAAAGATTTAGCCACTCATGATATTGATTTAACTTCTTGGGTAGCAAGCTCGAAATATTCCATAATAAGTGCCCAAACAATTAGCAAATCTGGCAGACCGCATGAAGATATGGTTTTTGCAACTGGCAGATTAGAAAATGGAATTATGATTAACCATATAGTGAATTGGTTAACTCCATTCAAAGAGAGATTGACTGTGGTTACAGGCGAAAAAGGCAGTTTTGTAGCAGATACTCTAAATGCTGATTTAACTTTTTATGCAAATGCTTCGATTGATACTCAATGGGAATCTTTAGCAGCATTTCGTGGTGTGAGTGAAGGTGATGTAGTGCGATATGCATTTGCGAAGCCAGAACCATTAAAAGTAGAACATGAAGCCTTTCGAGATGCGGTGCTAGGTATTCCAGGTGCTTTAGAAAAAATTGTGACAATGGAAGCTGGTTTAGAAACGGTGAAAGTAGCCAGTGCGATTATTGAAAGTTCCCAAAAGAAAGAGAGCATTGTTCTATGAAAATAGCTGTAGTCGCGATGGGAAAAATTGGTTTACCGCTGGCTGTGGCATTTGCACTCAAAGGACATGAAGTAATTGGGTGCGATGTAAATGAAAATACCATCTCTCTGATTAATCAAGGAATTGAACCCTTTCCTGGTGAATTTGAACTAGATAAACATTTAAAAGCTGTAGTAGCTAATGGCAAACTAGTCGCAACTTCTGATACCACTGCTGCAGTATCTAAATCAGAGGTTGTAGTTGTTGTGGTGCCCTTATTTGTTGATCAAAATGGTATTCCAGATTTTGGATGGATGGATGATGCCACCAATGCAATAGCTGCAGGACTACAAAAAGGAACTCTAGTCTCCTATGAAACCACTCTGCCGGTTGGCACAACTCGAAATAGATTTGCACCAGCTTTAGAAAAAGGCTCTGGTTTAAAAGCAGGTAAAGATTTTCATTTAGTTTTCTCACCAGAAAGAGTATTAACTGGAAGAATATTTGCAGATTTAAGAAAGTACCCAAAGCTAGTAGGTGGAATTAATGAAGAATCGACTAAACATGGAATTGATTTTTACAACCAAGTTTTAGATTTCGATGAAAGACCAGACTTGCCCGAGAAAAATGGAGTGTGGAATCTTGGCAGTAGTGAAGCCAGCGAAATGGCTAAACTCGCAGAAACTACATATAGAGATGTGAATATAGCTCTAGCCAATCAATTTGCTTTATTTGCTCAAAAATCTAATATTGATATTGCAAAGGTAATTGCTGCTTCAAATTCTCAACCTTATAGTCACATTCATCAACCTGGAATTGCAGTAGGTGGCCATTGCATTCCAATTTATCCACGCTTTTATTTATGGAATGATCCGGCTGCTACAGTGGTACAAGCGGCAAGAGATGCTAATTCCCAAATGCCAGCTGAATGTGTTCAAATGTTGGAAGCTGAACTACCAAATTTAAGCAATTCTAGAATTGCAGTTTTAGGAATTTCTTATCGTGGTGGCGTAAAGGAGTCAGCATTTTCGGGGGTATTTCCCACAGTTGAAGAGTTGAAAAAACGTGGAGCTAAAGTACTTGTTCATGATCCAATGTATACAGATGAAGAAATTACTAAATATGGTTTTGAGCCATATCATCTAGGTGAGGAAATTGATGGAGTGATAATCCAGGCTGACCATAAGGAGTATAAAGTACTTGATAAAAATTCATTCCCAAAAATTAAAGCATTAGTAGATGGAAGAAAAATTCTAAATCCAAATTCATTTGTTGGAATAAATTTTAGAATAATTGGCGCACCGAAATAGGTTCTGTAAGTTCAAATTTTGCAGGTTCAACAAACTCAGTATTTTTACCGGATACTTCTAAATATATGTTAATTAGATTTTCTGCTTGCTTCTCCCAACTTCTTTCTCGCAAAATATCAGGGGTATAACTTTTCTGGTACTTTTCTTTTTGGTTCAAAATTAAACTTGCTTTTTTCACAAAATCTTCTACATCCTCTGCGATAAATACTTCGCCATTTCCCAATAATTTAACTTGATCAGACATTGTTTTAACGTCACTAACTAAGATAGGTAACCTAGCTTGCATATATTCACCAAATTTAGTGATTAATGAGATTTCATGATTTAACCTATGTAAAAGTGGGATTAAACCAATATCAGCTTCTTTCAAATATGAAACAAGTTCATTATTTGGTACATAAGGCAATACATGTATTCGATTAGCTAAATCAGAGTTCTCAGCGAGTAATTTTTGAATTGTAAGGTTGCTGGGATCAACTATCACTACGAGATGCACTTTAGGCATTTGCCGAAGTGCAGCTACTGCTGTATGTAACCCACGTTGGGGTGCAACCGCACCTGAATAAACCATAATTGGTTCCTGGTTAATTAATCCAGCTTGAGTTCTCATACTTTGTTTCGCAGGAATTTGACCATCTACTAATGGATCATTCGCCACTATTTTTGGTCTGAAATTTATTTCCAAATGAGGAATCAATAATTCCGACATACCTTCACTTACACTCAGTACCGCCGCCGAATTTTTTGACCATTTTCTTTCTTCTAATATGTAAGCTTCTCTTACACCTGGTTTTAGATGAGCAACACCTGGTACATATTCATGGGCATCATAAATCAATTTTGAAGTTAAACCATTTTTTTCTAAATATTCTATTAATCGTCCAGCAACTGGCAATATTGTGTAATCGTGTGCATGAATTACGTCTGGCTTAAACTGCATAACTACCGGCTCTAAAGTTTTGAGAGCTTTGGCAAGATTAGGAATACCGGAGAATTTATTGCTATTGGTCTTAGATGGAATCAATAAGAATCTTTTAGTTAAATTTTTTGCTTTACGAACAACTCGCCCAAAATTTTTTACTAAACTTCCTTTTACCACAATTTTCAATGGCAATCTCAAAACTCTAGCTCTACCTATATAAAACTCATCATTTATATTTGTTTTGGTTGCCCCAACTACCAATACCTCCCAACCAGAATTTGCTAAACTCCAAGCCACTTTAAGGACTCGAGAATCTTCCCGCACTGAGTTAAAAACCAAATGTAGAGCTTTGGGTGAATTTGAATTCATAAATAAAATAATTAAGAGGTCTTAGATTTCTCTTCGTCTTCAAAAACTTCGTAGCTATCTTTACTCTCTTCAGTTTGAGAAATCCATAGCACAAAAGAACGGATTGCACCCAAAACTAGAGCAATAACTGCTACTAATCCTAGTGTTCTTTTAATCGCCTTTCTCATATCTTAAATCTACCCTATTTGGAATAAAAATTGTGAGGGGTTTTCTTGAGCCATAAAAAGTGTCACTTAGTAACGGAATCTAAGGCTTGGGATATATCTCGCCAAAGATCTTCAATGTTTTCAATTCCTACTGAAATTCTGATTAATTCTTGGGCAATATTTGGACTTTCACTTCCCCATCGATGTCTTCTTTCCCACAGCGTTTCGACGCCACCTAAAGAAGTTGCAAAATGAATTAACTTTGAAGCAGTAACCACCTCTTTGGCAACTGTAATCGCATCTTTATTGCCACTACCTTTCACTTCAAAAGATAATACGGCTCCAAAGCCGGACATTTGTTCTTTGGCTCGATCGTGAAAAGGATCAGTGGGCAAGCCAGGATAACGAACTTTTGAAACTAAAGGATGGTTCTGTAATCTTTTAGCAATTTCCATAGCATTTGATTCGCTTCGATCTAACCTTATCGCCATAGTTCGCATACCCCTTAAAGCCAACCAAACTTCCATGGGTCCAGGT
>OMHY01000035.1 GCA_900298985.1 Streptomycetaceae bacterium | reverse complement strand
TTTCTCGGACTGTGACCAATAGCAACAAACAAACCATCTAAATTCAAATCACTTAATTTGCCATCTACTGTATTTTTTAGCTGCACACCAGTTAAATTGTCAGCACCATAAATTTCAACAACTTCACTATTCCAAATAAATTCAATTTTGGGATTTTTCCTAACTCTATCTTCCATAATTTTAGAGGCTCGTAAAGTGTCACGGCGATGAATCAAATAAACTTTATCAGCAAATTTTGTAAGAAAGTTAGCTTCCTCCATTGCCGAATCTCCACCACCAACTACCGCAACATTTTTATTTCGGAAAAAGAAACCGTCACAAGTAGCACACCAAGATACCCCTCTTCCGCTTAATCTTTTTTCATTTTCTAATCCAATTTCTTTATAAGCAGAACCCATAGCCAAAATAACTGCGCGGGCTTTAATAGTATTTCCAGTTCCATCAACCGCTGTTTTTATTTCACCTTTTAAATCTAAATTAACTATGTCATCTCTAATCAAACTAGCTTCAAACCTTGCGGCTTGTGATCTCATGTTGTCCATCAAATCAGGACCCATTATTCCTTCTGGAAAACCAGGGAAATTTTCAACTTCAGTTGTATTCATTAAAGCGCCACCAGCAGTAACCGAACCCTCATAAATAATTGGATTTAACTTAGCTCTTGCCGCATAAATGGCGCTGGTGTAACCAGCGGGTCCAGATCCAACAATAAGAAGATTATGAATGCTATTTACTTCCTTTGAATCAGCCAATTTAACTACCTCCAATGAATTAGCCTACCGGCTTTCTCTCTTCCGTAATCGCGCAATAACCAGCCGGCTTAAGTTAGGTACCTCACCTAATCTAATAACATTTGCCAAATAGATATAAATTAAGGCAAAAATTACTCCGCATACACCAACCGAAATCAGACCTTTGAACTCGCGTGTAATTGGCAGATACTTATCAATTAACCAATTCATGAATAAAGCGGGAATTCCTGCAAGAAGTGAAATAATTAAAGAGCGATAATTGAATTTCAAAATCTTTTTAATTGAAATCTTTATGGAAAACTTTTTTAATTGGTTAAAGGTAAACCAACAACCATAAAAATAACTGATAGATAAAACTACTGCCAGACCTATTGTCTCCTTCTCTGAGGGAATAAACAACAAAGTTATTAAGGCTAATGCCGTTCCCAAAATATTCATATATAAATTACCTTTTACTTGTAACTTAACGTTTTCAAAAGCATTTAATATTCTTAAACCTAGTGTGTAATATGAATAAGCGGGCAATCCTATTGCAAATCCAACTAAAACTAAGCCAATAAACTTTGAACTATCTAAAGGAATCCCTAAAAATAAAACTTGTGCAATTTTTACACCAAAACAAATTAAAAACACTGTGGAAGGTATTATTACTGTCGCTGCTCTTTTAAAAGTGAGTTGGATTTCTCTTTCAGTTTCCTTTAATTTGTTTTGATGAATTAAATTTGAAATATGTGGCAATAAAGCAGTAGTTAAACTTAAAACAAAAACAGATTGTGGCAAAATAAAAATTAAAAACGCATTATTGTATGGAGTAATCCCCACCCCAGTAGTTATTCCATTTTTAGATGACTGCTCAGCAGCGTGAGTTGCTATGTTTTGCACTACTAAAAAACTTATTTGAGAAATAGCAGCATATATTAATGTCCATCCAGCCAAACCAAACGATTTTCTCAACTCTGAATTTTTGAAATCAATACCTGGCTTTATTCCAATCCCATCTTTCCATAATGTGGGTAGCAAAATAAAAGCTTGACCTAGATATCCAGCGGTAGTAATTAAACCTAAATAGAAAATTTCATTATCACTAATATTTGAAATATTGAACTTCCCAACACCTTTGAACAGCAAAAACCCTAGTATTAATATCAAATTATTAATTACCGGCGCCCAAGCCATGGCGGCGAACTTCCCCTGAGCATTAGCGATTTGGCCGAGTAATGCGTAAATAGTAAGAAAAAAGAGTTGCGGCAAACACAACCTCATAAACAATAATGTAATTCTAAATTCAGGGTGTCCTACAAAACTAGCGGCGAAAATTCTCACCAACAAAGGAGCCAACAATTCACTTAAAATAGTAAGCAGCGCCATACTTCCAATAATCAATGTTACTAATGAAGATAAATATTTGTCTTGATCCTGTTTTCGACTTAAAGCACGGACAATTTGCGGGACAAATACCGCAGTCAAAGAACCACCAATAATTAAGTTGTAAATAATATTGGGCATTTGATTTGCAACATTAAAAGTGTCGCCTAGCAAGGCAGATCCTAAAACCGCAACCACTATTAAATTTCTAAATAAACCTGTAATCCTAGAAACAATCGTCCCTAAGGCAACGATTGAAGAAGCGCGCAAAAGTTTTTGGTTAGCACTACCCATTTATTTTCTGCTTTCGATTTAGAAACTTTCGGAGGTTTCTAATTAAGACTGCAACAAACAAGGTGATAGCAGCCAAGGTGGTTATCCAGGTAACTATTGGATTAAGAATTTTTACATTAACTGGGTAAGCAACTGGCCTACTTAAAAATTGCCCATTATTTCCAATTGCGGAAATTTGAATACCTGAGATACCAGAAGTTAAAGAATGTACCGGAATTAAAGTTTGAATTTTAGAACGAGCAGCTATATTTACTTCCAATAGGGAAGGTGTAGATATTTTTCTATTTACTGGTATCAAAAATAGTTTAACTTTTGCGTTTCTTTGAAAAGTGTTTACCAAAGTTATTGGTAATTTTTGATTACTTGAGGTAACGGTAAATTTAGCTGGACTTAAATAAATTTCATTCTGTAATTGATCTGCATAATTGGAAATATCCGCTGATATATTTGTAATTTGAAGTTGAGTTAAATCATTTCGCAATAAGGTATTGGAGTACAACTCTAAACCTGTTAGTTGATCATTGGTTAGATAAAGAGCAAAGTTTTTAATTGTTTGATTAAAATAAGTAAAAGTAGTTAAACCTCTCTTATTTAAAGGAAAGTAGTTTTTAGAACTAAAAGAATTTGCGGGCAATACTGGAAAGCCAAAAAATTTTGATAATGTTTGGGAACCAGCATTTAATACAAAGTTAGAATCATGGGTTAGTAGGCGGTTAACCCAATAACCCGAAGGATTTCCATAGGGCAATGCGAATACAGAATCTGGCTTTACCACTTCTTTTAGTTTCTTTAACCATTGTGCAGCTAACTCTTGCCCAGCACCATTCCTACCACCAGTTAATTTGTAACCATTAGACATAGAAAAAATTTCATTGAAAGTTTCCGGATTGATTTTCCAAGTAGTCCCATTAGGAACTTTTCCAAATACTAATTCCCCTAAACTTCCACTAGGTAATAATTCATCGGCTAAATGATCATCATAAAATTCACCATTTAACGTTTGTGCAGGTGGTTGGTCAATAGTTAATAAAGTATTTGTTGAATTGTTTGAATTAATTGAAGCGGCGCTTACTGGTGAAAACTGTATTAATAGAAAAGGAATCAAAATTGTTAACTTTAGAAATTTTTTTAATTTCATCATTTTAGTAAGTCACCATATTTTGAAATTAATTTTCTTTCATCACTATAAGCTAATTTCTTGACAATATCTTTTAAAGGAAACCAAGCAACTTCATCAACCTCTCCAAACTGTGGTTCCAAAGTTCCACTTATCTCTTTAAATAGAAAATGATGAACAGTTTTATGAATTCTTTTTCCATTTGCCATGAACCAAAAATCAATCACACCTAACTCCTGTGAAATTGTGGAATTGATTCCAGTTTCTTCCTGGACTTCTCTTACCGCAGCTACTTCCGGAGTTTCTCCATTTTCAATATGGCCTTTGGGCAAAGACCATAATAATTTTCTATCAGATTTAGATTTCAAGTCATATCTGCCAATCAATAAACCAAATTTTCCAGAGATATCTATTACCAATCCACCAGCACTTATTTCATCAACTCTTTTTACATAAGTATTTTTTTTGTTTGGGTGATGTGGCGAGCCTTCCGAACGGGTGCTTGAACTGGAAGAAACTTTTTCGCCACCCGCCCAAGGCGATGTGGTCATAGATGAAAGGGTACTGCTCTACCCTTAGTCTGTGAAAGATGGTGAGGAGCAATTGTTGCTAATGGCGCAGGAATTAGCGGTTTCAAACCTAAAAACCCACCTGGAATTCCTACATGACCTGGTTCAGCAATTCAAGAAATCTGGATATCAATTAGCCCTAGTAGGAGGTTGTGTTCGAGACGCCATATTGGGCAGAGCAATTAATGATTTGGATCTAACAACTGACGCAAAACCTGAGTATGTGAAAAAACTATTAAATTCCTGGGCAGATAATGTCTGGGATATTGGAGCTGATTTTGGAACCATTGCTGGCAAGAAAAAAGATACCCAAATTGAAATTACTACTTATCGTAGTGATTTATATCAAGAGCACAGTCGAAAACCAGAGATAGCTTTTAGTGAAAAAATAGAAGAAGATTTAATTCGCCGAGATTTCACCATTAATTCTATGGCTTTGGAATTAACTGTTGATGGATTCAAATTAATAGATCCATTTGGCGGAGTTAATGATTTAGCTAAAAAAATAATTAAAACCCCAACCGAACCAAGCATTTCCTTTAATGAAGATCCATTGCGCACATTACGGGCTGCTCGATTTGCAGCCCAACTTGGATTTAATATTGAGAACCAAACCTTGCAGGCAATAACTGAATTTCGCGAAAGACTAAAAATAGTATCTGCTGAAAGAATCCGTGATGAATTCAATAAATTGATATTAGGGGAATTTCCTAGAAATGGGTTGAAGATTTTAGTTGAAACAAAATTAGCTGATCAATTTATTCCTGAAATTCCTCTTTTGAAATTGGAAATAGATGAACATCACCATCACAAAGATGTATATGAACATACTTTAACAGTTTTAGAACAAGCAATTAATCTAGAAAAAAAATTAGGGGAACATGATTTAGTATTGAGGTTAGCAGCATTGTTTCATGATGTTGGAAAACCAAAAACTAGACAACTACTCTCTGGCGGTGGCGTTGCTTTTCACCATCACGAAGTAGTTGGATCTAAAATGACAAAAGCTAGATTGAAAGAATTAAGGTATGACTCGCAAACAATAGATTTAGTATCTCAATTAGTATTTTTGCATTTAAGGTTTCATGGTTATGGAAGTGGCGAATGGAGCGATTCTGCAGTACGCAGATATGTACGGGACGCCGGAGAAAACCTACCTAGATTACATTTATTGACTCGAGCAGATTGCACTACACGAAATCTGAAAAAAGCTGCGCAACTATCACAAAATTATGATGACTTAGAAAATAGAATCGAGGAGTTGCAAAAAACGGAGGAGTTATCCCGCATTCGCCCAGAACTAGATGGGCAACAGATAATGAATTTATTGAACTTAAAGCCATCTAAGGCGGTCGGAATTGCGTATGACTTTTTGATGGAAATACGTTTAGATCAAGGCTTGCTTGGGGAAGAGGAAATTACAAAAATATTGCTAGCTTGGTGGAAAACTAACGGCGAAAATATTTTGGCCGAAGTATCCAAAGAGAAGTAAAAATAAAAATTGAAGCAATTAAACAATTGAGTAGCAGAGATTTTCCAGAAACAGGCAACAACCAGGCTGCGAAAAGAGCACCAGACACTAACCCCACATTTACCGCAATATCATAAAAAGCAAAAATTCTTCCCCGAAATTCATCTGCAATATGCATTTGTAAAAGTGCATCATTGGTGACTTTCACACCTTGACATAAACCACCAACAAAAAAAGCAACTAGATAAAGTATTGATTGATTGGGAAAAAATCCAATTAATATGAAAAATGGAACTGAAAACAATAATGCAGACCTCATCCAAAAATGCCTACCGATTATTTGCACAATTATTGGTGTAGTTAAAGCGCCTAAACCAATTCCGATTGCAGCCACAAATAAAGCTAAGCCCAAAGATTTCAACCCAGCATCTGGTTTATTAGTTGGATTAAAAGTATTTCTTTCCAACAATAATATTGACATTACAAGTGCAGTTTCGCCGCCCCGAGCAATTGAGGTTGCTAAAATTCCTCTGCCTGCTTGTCCATGTCTTTTAATTAATTTAAAACCATCCACAATCTCTTTCCAACCATTATAGATTTTTGGATGAATTGAGTTATTCACTGGTCCGATTCCAAATTTAGGGATTTTGCGAGAATAAAACCCAGAGGTAAAATAAATAAGAATTGCAATCAATACCAATATTGCAGAAGAATCATCACTTGATATTTGACGATCCAGTAATGCTTTGCCACTTCCGCCTATTCCTATCCCAATAAACTGAAACAAAGTTCCCAAAGTTACTGTGATTGCATTTAAGGAAATTATCTCTTCTTTTTTAACAACTATAGGTAAACCTGCAGAGAGTCCAGCCAATATCAATCTTCCAAAACCAAAAACAATCAATACAACTACTGTGAGAAAAATTGAAGCGGAATGAGATTTTAATAAGAAAGCAACCAATATTAAGAAAATACCACGTGCATAATTAGTGTATTCAATTGTTTTTTGTCTGCTAAACCTGTCTAAAAAAGTTCCAGCTATTGGGCCCACTAAAGAGTATGGAAGTAAAACTACAGCAAAGGCAGTTGCAGCAGATAGTGCGGTTGGCTCTCGCTCTGGAGAAAATAGAATAAAAGTAGCCAAAGAAGATTGGAAAATTCCATCGGCAAATTGACCTAACCAACGCACAGTAATTAGTTTAAGAAAATTTCCTCGCCACTCACCTCTAGTTTGGCTAAGCAAGTTCAAGTAAGACTTTAATTGATTCAATTCTATATACTCTATTCTTGTGCGAACCTTCTGGAAGAGAATTTGGCAAATATTTTTGCCGATATTAGTTTACTTCTTTGGACTTGGGTTTATCGCTTTTGTTGGATTGTTTTCTTATGCATATTTTACTGTCAAAGTCCCGAGCATCAATTCATATATAGATTCCCAAACTACAATTATTCAATATGCAGATGGTAGTGAGTTAGGCAGAATTGGTGCACAAAATAGAACTTTAGTAAGTTTGGCGCAAATTCCTATAACAGTAAGAGAAGCAGTGCTAGCCGCAGAAGATCGAAAATTTTATTCTGAAAATGCAGTTAGCCCAACTGGAATAGCGCGTGCTTTATTAAAAGATGTGATGGGTGGTTCCTTACAAAGTGGTTCTACTATCACCCAACAATATGTAAAGACAGCTTTTCTTTCCCAATCCCAAACAATCTCGAGAAAAATCAAAGAAATAATTATTTCTATGAAAATAGAAAAGCAAATGAGCAAAGATGAGATATTTGAAAATTATTTAAACTCAATTTTCTTTGGCAGGGGATCTTATGGAATTGAGACCGCAGCAGAGGTTTATTTCAATAGAAATGTAAATCAATTAAATGTGGCACAAGCAGCTGTATTAGCAAGTGTATTAAACGCACCAGGTTTTTATGATCCAGCATATGGTCCAACAAATCAAAAGAGATTACTAAAAAGATGGAATTATGTTTTAGATGGTATGGTGAAAGAGGGATGGCTAAAACCAGAGGTAAGAGCGCAGGTTAAGTTTCCCACCATTCAACCCTTAACTCATTTTGGTTCACTTGGAGGTCCTAAAGGCTATCTAGTCTCTTGGGTAGCAAATATATTGTCCAATAAAAACATTTCTTTAGACCAACTCCAAACTGGTGGTTACACCATCCGTACTACATTAGTTAAACAGGATCAACAGGCTGCGGTAAATGCGGTCAGTAAAAATATTCCCGCCCACTCACCAAAAGATTTACATATTGGATTAGTTTCTATTCGACCTGGCACCGGTGAGATATTAGCGATGTATGGTGGACAAGATTATTTAGCTACCCAATTAAATAGTGCGACTCAATCAATTGCTCAAGCAGGTTCTTCTTTTAAACCATTTGCATTGGTAGCAGCTTTGGAACAAGGTATACCACTTTCATCTATTTGGAATGGCACTACTCCAAAAATTTATAATGATGGATTAAACCGTCCTTATGTAGTTTCGAATTATGGTGATGAACAATATGGAAATATTGATTTAATTCATGCAACTGCTAATTCAGTAAACACTATCTTTGTACCTCTAGGAATGGTTGCAGGTGATGACAAAGTAGTTGATGTTGCTCGGCGTGCCGGAATTTCAAATAATATTAAAATAGATTCAGTACCTGCTGTGGTTTTAGGTTCCGCTTCCCCACATGTAATTGATTTAGCAACTGCTTATGCTACTTTCGCTGCAAATGGAGTTTATGCAAAGCCTTATTTGATAAGTTGGGTTAAAAATTCCTCTGGTTCTACAATTTATCAAGACCAACCAAACACCTCTCAAGTATTTCAAGCAGATGTAATGGCAGATTTAACTTATGCATTACAAGCGGTTACAAAATATGGAACAGCGGCTGGTGCATTAAAGGGAGTTGGCAGACCAACAGCTGGGAAAACTGGAACAACAACCAACAATGCAGCTGCTTGGTTTAATGGTTACACACCGCAAATGGCAACAACAGTTGGGATGTTTAGAAATGATGCAACGCAAACATTAAATGGAATTGGTGGAATCAATTCTGTTACCGGTGGTTCTTATCCTGCAAAAATTTGGGCGGATTATGTAAAAAAAGCATTAGCTGGACAACCCGCATTGCCATTTCCAAAACCAGCACATATCGGTGGCACTAATCCAATTTCATTTTCTAGAGCGGTAACACAATATGCACCAGCAGATGATCCAAAAGTTCTTGGCCTACCATTATTTACCGGAGTAATTCCTGATTACAAAAATCAGGCAAGCAACAACTCAAACAGTAACAACCCTGACAACACCAACTCCAGCAATAATCCAACAAACAATAATCAGCCAAATAACGGAGTTGATTCCACCTCAAGTGGTGGAAATGCCGCCCCCAAAAACTAGCTTTTTCAACAGGGAATACCTATCCCCACCCCTTAAATTTCCACTTTTTCTAGGGAACAGTTAGGCTTAGCCTTCCTTCTGAGAGCGAAATAGTTAGAGTGAAGATAGTTTCATCTAAAGTTCTAGCCAGTGCTAACAGAGGTTCTGAATTTAAGAAAACTTAAATACAGAAATTAGTAACCCTCCTGTCGCGCAAGGTGCGCGACCGAATTAGTCCAAAGGAGGTTGGGTTTACTCATGCGTCGATATGAACTCATGGTCATTCTTGACCCAGAGCTTGAAGAGCGAACTGTTGCACCAAGTCTAGAAACTTATTTGAAAATTATTAAAGACAGTGGTGGACGGGTTGATAAATTAGATATTTGGGGCCGTCGCCGTCTCACTTTTGAAATAAATAAAAAGCTAGAAGGAATCTATGCAGTTGTTGACATGCATTGCACTCCAGAAGCTGTAAAAGAACTAGATCGCCAACTTAACTTAAATGAAGTTGTTCTTCGTACCAAAGTAGTACGTCCTGAATAATTTCTGGAATCCCAAGAACATTAATTAGAAAAAGATAGAAGGCGAAAAATGGCAGCAGGCGATACCAACATCACAATGATTGGTAATTTAGTAAACGATCCAGAATTACGTTTCACACCATCAGGTGCAGCGGTAGCAAAATTTACCGTGGCATCTACTCCAAGATATTTAGATAAAAATACTAATGAATGGAAAGATGGAGACAGCTTATTTCTAAATTGCCAAATTTGGAGACAAGCGGCAGAGAACGTTGCGGAAAGTTTAACTCGAGGAATGCGAGTAATAGTTTCTGGCCGACTACGTCAAAGATCATATGAAACTAAAGAAGGCGAAAAAAGAACTGTCTTTGAAGTTGAAGTTGATGAAGTTGGACCAAGCTTAAGAAATGCAACTGCGAAAGTTACTAAAACTAATCGTGGTAACTCATCTAATTATTCCGGTGGGACTGAGTCAACTGGGTCAGAAGATCCTTGGGCAGCAGCACCGGCAAACTCCGGATGGTCATCTGGAACAGATGATCAACCACCATTTTAAATAAAAAACCAACAACCATTCCCGTTATTAAAGTAACGGGGCTCAAGAAGGAGCACCACAGTGGGAGCAAGAAACAACCGAACTCTAAAACCAAAACCAAAGGCAACAAAGATGTCTATGGCGGCTATGAAGAAATTCAAGAAGAAGCCATGTTCTTTTTGCCGAGATAAAATCAGTTATATTGATTATAAAGATTTGAATTTATTGCGTAAATATATTTCAGATCGAGGCAAGATCCGTGCTCGTCGTGTAACCGGCGCCTGTACCCAACACCAACGTCAGATCGCTTCAGCGGTGAAAAACTCTAGAGAGATGGCTCTATTGCCATATACCTCTACCGCTCGCTAATAGCTGTATAAGAATTAAGAAGAAAAGGAAAAGCAAATGAAACTAATTCTTACTCATGCAGTATCTGGACTAGGTGCTGCTGGAGATGTAGTGGTGGTAAAAGATGGTTATGCACGTAACTTTCTACTTCCACGAGGAAATGCAATTTTGTGGAGCCAAGGCGGAGAGCGTCAAATTCAAGGAATTAAGCGCGCTCGCGCAGCTCGTGAAATTCGTGATCTTGGACATGCTAATGAAATCAAAGCAAAATTAGAAGGAAATGAAATTTCGGTTGGTGCCAAAGTAGGCTCCACCGGATCTTTATTTGGTTCTGTTACTGACAAAGATTTAGTAGCTGCGATTAAATCAACAACTGGTGTTGATATTGATCGACACCGAGTTAAGCTAAGTACTCATATTAAAAAATTAGGTCGATATACCGCTAAAGTTAATTTGCATCATAATGTTGTAGCAAACCTAACTATAAATGTGGTTGCAAAATAAATCTTAATTTATTTTAAAGGGGGCTAATCGCCCCCTTTTTTATTTGTCTTAAATAATGAGAAGAAAAAATAATTTTTTTCTATGCTCAAACCCCCAGAAACTAAAGGGTTATCCAAAGCAAAATAACTGATATCCACACGATATAAACACCCTATTAACATAGTTATCAAGAGCATAAAGGCAGTAATTCACGCTTAGTTTCCATATAGTCAGTCCTAAATAAGAGAATACTCCCATGTCGGTACGAGATTTATATCCCCAACCTGGAAACAATGGCTCTGGAGGTGGAGAGGTATTTGAAAGAACTCCGCCCCAAGATTTAGTTGCTGAACAATCTGTTCTTGGTGGTGCCTTGCTTTCAAAAGATGCAATCGCTGATGTTGTAGAAATAATTAGAGATAGAGATTTCTATCGCCCGGCACATGAATTAATTTATGGTGCAATTATTGAGTTATACGGTCGAGGAGAACCAGTTGATCCGGTAACTGTTAGTGCCGAATTAAATAAGAGAGGTGAGTTATCAAAAGTTGGTGGCGCGCCATATTTACATACTTTAATTTCATCAGTTCCAACAGCTGCCAATGCTGGTTATTACGCACGTATAGTTCGAGATCACGCAATTATGAGAAGATTGGTAGAAGCCGGCACAAAAATTGTGCAACTTGGTTATTCGCAATCTGGTGAAGTTGATGATGTAGTTGATAATGCTCAGGCTGAGTTATTTCAAGTAACTGAAAGAAGAGCAAGTGAAGATTATGTGCAACTTGCTAATTTACTTCCAGAAACTTTAGATGAGATTGAAAGAATTTCTCAAGGAATTACAGCTGAAGGTGTTAAAAGTGGATTTCGCGATTTAGATGCACTAACAAATGGATTTCATGCTGGGAATATGATTGTAGTTGCAGCACGTCCTGCAGTTGGTAAATCAACTTTGGCATTAGATATTGCTAGAAATGCATCAATTAAACAGGGACTTACCTCAGTGATTTTTTCATTAGAAATGAGCCGCTCTGAAATTACAATGCGTATGCTTTCTGCCGAAGCCAAAATTGCTTTAAATAATATTCGCTCTGGACATCTTAGTGATGATGAATGGGGCCGATTAGCCAAGAAAATGGGCGAAATTCACTCCGCACCTTTATTTATTGATGATTCTCCAAATTTATCTTTGATGGAAATTAGAGCTAAAGCCCGCCGCTTAAAACAAAGGCATGATTTAAAATTAATCATAATTGACTATCTACAATTAATGTCCTCTGGTAAAAGAGTTGAAAATAGACAGCAAGAAGTATCGGAATTTTCCCGAAATTTAAAACTGCTCGCTAAAGAATTAGATGTACCAGTTATTGCAATCTCACAGTTAAATCGATCCCCTGAGCAAAGAGCAGATAAGAAACCAATGCTTTCGGATTTGAGAGAATCAGGCTCAATTGAACAGGATTCAGATATGGTTATTTTATTACACAGAGATGATATTTATACTGAAGTTAGATCTGGGGAAGCGGATTTAATAGTAGCAAAGCACCGTAATGGACCAACTAGAACAATCAAAGTTTCTGCTCAATTACATTTCTCAAGATTTGTAGATTTTGCACCTGGAGCATTTGCGCCTTCTGAGCAAAATTAATTTCAGTTATTTAGAGTTATTAATTGGAGTTAAAGTTCCGTTATCAACATCATAAATACCACCCATCACAGCAAGTGGTTTATTTAACAAAGGGCATGTTTCAATTCTAACAATGTCAGATTTCAAAGCAGTTATTTGATCAGTCACAGTTCTAATTTCAATACTTCTGGTATCTATTCCAGATTTTTCAAATATTTGTTGATGTATGGTTGATTCGTCACCACTAGCCATCTTGCAATTTGTATGTGGCATCACCAAAATCCGATTAACCCCAAGTAGATGTGTGGCTAAAATCAATGTACGAAGTACATCCTCTGTAACTCTGGCGCCAGCATTCCTCAAAATTTTGGCGTCCCCCGGGCGCATTCCAACAATTGAGAGCGGATCTATTCTGGAATCCATACATGTAACTATTGCTAATCCTTTAACTGCAAAACCAGTTAAATCTTCATGGGCAAAACCTTGGGCATATTTTTGGTTGGCTGCTAGTAGGTCTTGGAATATTTCCATAAATAATAATCTAGCAAATATTCTTGAATACCCGCGAGTTCAGATAAGATAGCCAAAGTTTGCCGCTCGAAGGGGGAATCTTGTTATTAAGTGATCGTGATTTGATTAGTGAAATCAAACAAGGCCGGGTAAAAGTAGAGCCTTTTGAAGAGAAACTAATTCAACCTTCCAGTGTAGATGTGCGTCTAGATAGATTTTTTAGGGTATTTGAAAATCATAAATACTCTTTTATAGATCCAGCAGCAGAACAAAATGAATTAACAAGAGAAGTAGCAGTAGCGCCAGATGAAAGCTTTATTTTACATCCAGGGGAATTTGTTTTAGCAAGCACTTATGAAGTTATTACTTTGCCAGATGATATTGCAGGTAGGTTAGAAGGAAAATCCTCACTCGGAAGATTAGGCTTGTTAACCCACTCAACCGCTGGATTTATTGATCCTGGTTTTAGTGGTCATATAACTTTAGAACTTTCTAATGTTGCTAACTTACCGGTTGCTTTATACCCGGGAATGAAAATCGGACAACTCTGTTTGTTTAGATTAACTTCACCCGCGATACATCCTTACGGTTCTGAAATTTATGGTTCAAGATACCAAGGACAAAGAGGACCCACCCCAAGTAAATCTTGGATGAATTTTTACCGCAGTAAAGTAGATTAAATCTATTTAATGCTGGTCTAATGGGAAATGCAAAGTAAATTTAGCTCCAGCACCATATTCTGATTCAACAGTAACTTTACCACCCATAGCTTCCATTAGAGCAGAAACAATGGAAAGACCAAGACCACTTACTTCACCACTTTTTCTAGATCTAGCTAAATCAGCTCGGTAGAACCTTTCAAAAATTCTTTGCTTATCCTCTAAAGTCAAACCTGGTCCATTGTCTATAACTTCAACTAAATTTTCTGATTCCAAACTATTTAATTTAACTTCTATTTTTGTACCATCTGGTGTATGAGTTCTAGCGTTGGTGATTAAATTAGTTATACATTGATAAATTCTTCTACTATCCCCAATTACATAAAAATCATCTTCTGGAAGATTTAACTGGAAATTGTGGTTAAGGCTGGATACTTGTGCAGCTTCTACCGCTTCTTTAACTAAAGGTTTCAAATCAACTGGATCAGAATCCAAAATTGGATTTTCATCTAATCTCGCTAAAGTTAATAAATCCTCTACCAAATTCCCCATTCGAACTGATTCATTTTCAATCTTATTAAATACTTCTTTTACATTTTCCACACCTGAAACCGCACCCTGTCTTACTAATTCGGAATACCCGCGTATAGCTGTAATTGGGGTGCGAAGTTCATGGCTTGCATCAGCCACAAATCTTCTTAATCTCTCCTCTGATTCACTTTTAGATCTAAATGCAGCTTCAATTCTAATTAACATCTTGTTTAGAGAATTTTTTAAACTGCCCACTTCAGTCTTAGTCTCGTCTGTTTCTAAACGAGCGGAAAGATCCCCATCTGCAATAGCTTGTGCCGTAACCTCTATTTTATTAAGTGGTCTGAAATTAATTTTCAACACATAATAAGAAATAAATCCAACTATTAATAAAATAAGTAAGGAAATCAACGCTAATAAAATTATTAATTTATGGGTAGTGTCAGCAACATTATCTAGTGGAGTGGAAACAATTACACTTCCAAAACCAGAGGTAAAGGGAAGTGCCACTGCTCTAAAGACTTCACCACTTTTCTCTTTAATTGAAAAAGGCTTACCGTTAGATTCTAAAACTTTATTTAAAGCAAAATTTTCCATATCAGAAGCACTAGGCCGAGCTGTTTTTTCTTCCCCACCAATTTGTGCAATTAATGCACCTTGATCATCAACCACATTAATAATTGTTGCAGTTGGTACTCTTCCTAAAGGCCGGGCGGAACTACTTAAACCCCCCTCTAACTCTGCATTTGGATCTATACCAAAACGATCTAACCTGGAAACAGTGCTAGCCGCAATACTGGTATTTTCCTGGTCGATTTGAGTAACTAAATATGAACCAACCGCAGTGGTAGCTACAAAATCAGATAATGCAATGGTAACTGCGGTAAAAAGAACTGTAATTGCAACCAATCTAGTTCGAAGTGGCCACTTTCTAATATGCAACGAAGAAAAATTCATTTATTTAATGATTAGGTGCAATTCTCATTCTGTAACCCACACCTCTTACAGTATGAATTAAAGCTGGTTGATAAATATCAATTTTCTTTCTCAAATAAGAGATATAAGTTTCTACAATTCCAGCATCTCCACCAAAATCATATTGCCAAACATGGTCCAGAATTTGGCTTTTGCTTACTACTCGATCAGCATTAATCATTAAATATCGAAGTAAAATAAATTCAGTTCTAGATAAGTCAATTAGATTTCCTGCTCTTCTAACTTCATGAGTTGCTTCATCTAATTCCAAATCCGCAAATCTAATTTTTTCATCATCCACTTCAATTGGAATTACTCCAATTCGGCGAAGTAATGCTCGTAAGCGCGCAATTAATTCTTCTAAAGAAAATGGTTTGGTCATATAATCATCGCCGCCAATAGTTAAACCTTGGACCTTGTCAGAAACAGTGTCACGAGCAGTTAGAAATAAAACACCGACATTTTGACCATCCGCTCTCAACTGTCTGCAAACTTCAATTCCATCTAAATCTGGAAGCATCACATCTAAAATCAAAGCATGTGGTTTATACTCTTCTGCAATTGCGAGCGCTTGGGATCCATTTTCTGCAGTTCTTACATCAAAACCAACAAATTTTAATGAGGTAGCAATTAGATCACTAATATTTTTTTCATCATCAACCACTAATATTCTTTGGGTTATTTCACTTTCCCTATTTGTAGAATTTTGCATTTTGTTATCTTCTTTTACTCTAGAGACCATAACACTCCCTCCATTTCCAACAAGAATTCATATGACAAGAGTGCTCTGATTATTTTGGAATATCCTGAGAGTCTAATGAGAGCGGTCTGTAGATTAACTTATCCACAGTTTTCCCACAATGTGGAGAATTACAAAGATGTAATTATTTCCAGCGTGTAGCTAGGGTAAAACCAAGACCAATGGCTGCCAAACCAATCAACATATTCCAGGCACCAATTCCGGGGACTGGATAGCTGGTATTTGAAACATAGTAGGTAACAATCCACCCAAGACCAACTAGGAAGGAAATCACCATAACAGTTGGAAGCCAAGAAGGACTTTCTTCATTTTTCGAACCATGAACCAACTCATCATTGGCAGGGGTTAAGTTCTGCTGACGTGGTTTTTTGCGGAGTCGAGATTTTGGCATAGGTGAAAGGTTACACCAGAACTAGGTAACTACTCAATTAAATCTAACAAGCTAGATATTCCAGGATATTTATTATGTGAAAGCCAACTTAAATATATTGGAGAATTAGCCATGGCTACAACCGAGGATCAAGTTAACTCTTCCACTACCAAAATCTTGGTGGTTGATAACTACGATTCATTTGTCTATAACCTAGTCCAATACCTCGAACAACTCGGCGCACAAGTAGATTTAGTGCGCAATGATCAAGTCAATTTTAACCAACTAAAAAATTATGATGGCATATTAATTTCACCCGGCCCAGGCAATCCTGCAAATGCTGGTGAAAGCTTACAAGTAGTTAAATGGGCAGCAGAAAATAACAAACCTTTGTTTGGAGTTTGTTTGGGTCATCAAGCAATAGGAGAATATTTTGGATCAATTGTTGATCGAGCACCGGAATTACTGCATGGCAAGATTTCTCAAATTTCAAAGGTAAATCACGATAATCAAAAAAATGTATTAAGAAACTTGCCCAATTCCTTTGCTGCAACTCGCTACCACTCCTTAGCTATTAAGGAAGAGAGTTTGACTAGTGAACTTATTGTCACCGGCAGAAGTGAGAGTGGAGTTATTATGGCGGTCAAACATAAAAATTTGCCAATTGAAGGAGTTCAATTTCATCCAGAATCTATATTAACTGAATACGGTTATTTAATTTTAGCTAATTGGTTAGAAGATTGTGGCAACACTAAAGCTGTAGAAATTTCTAAAACTCTTTCACCTTTAATTAATTACTAGAACTAATTACCTGAGTTTGAATTGTTGGAATTTGAATTGTTGGAATTTGCATCGGTATTTAACTGATTTATTACCAAAGTTACGGTACTTCCAATTGGTACTGAAGTTCCAGCAGCAGGAGTTTGGGTTAGAACTGAACCATCAGGTGCGTTGCTATCTGAGCCAGTATTCTCTGTAACAATTAACCCTGCTTGAGTTAATGTCGTTGCTGCTTGAACCTTGTCATTTCCAATAACTCCAGGAACTGCAACTTGACCATTTGCGATTACTAAATTTATAGAGGTTCCGGCCGGGACTGCGCTTCCAGGTTGTGGATCGGAACCAATAATAGTTCCCGGTGTTGCGTTGGAATTAGCTTGAGTTATTTGGCCAATCTGTAATCCAGTAGCTCTAATTTTTGATTCTGCATCTACCAAAGATAAACCAAGTAAATCTGCAGGAATTGTTGTGGTTCCAGGACCAGTAGAGATAGTTAATAAAACATTACTTCCTCTTTTAGTTTTTGTTAAAGGAAGAGGTTTCTGGTCCATAATTTTTCCAACTGGAACATTGGAACTTGGAGAATTTTGAGTTGTGACATTTAACCCAGTAAAAAAAGATTTTGCCTGATCTAAAGTTTCACCAATGAAATTTGGCACAATTATGGAAGCGCTATCGTTACTCAACTTACCAACTGCGTAAATACCAAATCCACCTGCAATTAAAATAAAAAGAGTAACCCCGATAAAAATATTGCGCAAATTATTTTTAGAATTGGCAGGTTTAATTTGCGTTTGTACTTTTTCTCCCCGAATAACTTTTTCCAAATCAGAAAGCATTTGGTTTGCACTTTGATAACGATCACTTGGATTTTTTGCTAAAGCAGTAACTATAATTTTTTCAATTTCTCTATTTAGATTTTCTTTAATCTTGGAGGGGTAAATTAAAGGGCTACTGACATGCTGGAAAGCAACTGATACTGGTGTTTCCCCTGAGAAAGGTGGTCTTCCAGTTACTAATTCATAAAAAATACAGCCCAAAGCGTAGATATCACTTCTAATATCACTACCTTCGCCAGTTGCCTGTTCCGGTGATAAATATTGTGCTGTTCCTACAATGTTTAACGTACTTGTTAGTGTCTCTCCTTGGGCATTTGATAATCGAGCTATGCCAAAATCCATAACTTTTACGACACCCTCTTGCGTAATCATCACATTACTGGGCTTTAAGTCCCGATGCACAATTCCTGCTTGGTGTGAATATTGCACTGCTAGCAATATTCCTTCCATAATAGAAAGGCTCTGCTCAATTGTTAAATCATTGTTTTCTAAATATTCTTTTAAAGTTACTCCATTTACTAATTCCATAACTATGTAGGAATCTGCGCCATCTTCACCGGAGTCAAAGATAGATACAAGATTTGGATGTGAGAGAGCAGCCGCAGCAGTTGCTTCTTTTCTAAATCTTGCTTTAAAACCTTGGTCATTTGCTAGGTCACGTCGCAAAATTTTTATGGCAACTTTCCTTCCCAGCCTTATATCTTCCCCTACATAAACATCAGCCATCCCACCGGTGCCAACCATTTCAAATAATTTATATCTTTTACCTAATGTGCTACTCACTTAGAACCACCTTTATTTGCGGCCCCTAGAAAATTTTGTAATTTCTTGCTGGATTTAGAATCGTTTCTATTTTGAATTAGTCTAGCTAAAATAATTGTGTAGTTATCAGGAGCGCCACTTGCATCTACCGCTTGCGCCAAATTTTTTAATGATTTATCTAAATCATCTCTATCAATTAATCTGTTGATATCTAAATCAGATAATCTGGCATTCAAACCATCAGAATTTAAAAGAAATAGAGAATTTTTATTTAATTTCAGATTAAGAAAATTTGCAACCGGAGTATCTTCACCCAGAATTGCTTTAGTTAAAATAGATCTGGCAGGGTGTTTTGGAATCTCATCTGGATTTAATCTTCCCTGCTCTAGTAATTCTTGAATTACCGTATCATCGTGAGTAATTTGCTTAATAGAGGTTTTCTTTACTTCATAAATTCTACTATCGCCAATATGCAACATCTCCAACGAATCATCTTTTATTTGTAAAGCGGATAAAGTAGTTCCCATCCCGGAAATTTTAGAATTTAACTTAGTTTGGGTAATAAATTCATCATTTATTACTTTTGCTATTTCTTTTAGAGTTTCTCCATTGGCATTTGCCTCAAATACTTTTTCAATTGCAATTTTAGAGGCTACTTCGCCACTGCTATGTCCTCCTAAGCCATCTGCAATTGCAACGCAGCTATCAGTTATTAGCCCAGAATCCTCATTTACTTTTCTTACCATTCCGGTATTACTCACACCGTATGATTCAAATGCCCAGGCCATAAGAACCACTTTATCCTATTGTTTTACTCTCTTTAATATCTAATACTTAAATAAATAGGTAATGGCAATTAAATGCTTTCGGTAGGCTAGGGCAGTGAGTCGATATGCCTATTTAGGTCCCTCTGGAACTTTTACTGAGATGGCATTGCAGGATTTTCTTAAACCGGAAGACGATACCTATCCAGCGGTAAATGTTACTGCCGCCTTGGATGCGGTTCGAAAAGGTAATTGTGATCGCGCATTAGTTCCTATTGAAAATTCAGTTGAAGGAGTAGTTGCTAGAACTTTAGATGAATTAGCAGTGGGAGAACCTTTACATATCATTGCGGAAAATACTGTCGGAGTTTCCTTTACTTTATTTAGCAGAGAAAATACTGATTTAAAAAATGTAAAAACTCTAGCTACTCACCCACACGCAGAAGCTCAATGTAGAAATTACATAGCAAAAAATTATCCACAAGTAGAAATTATTCCAACTCCCTCTACTTCTGCGGCCGCAGAAGGTTTAGCAAGTGGGCAGTGGGATTTAGCAATTGCAGCACCAATTAATGCAGAAAAATATAATTTGAAAGTCATAGCAAATAATATTGGCGATAATTCAAATGCACGCACGAGATTTGTATTGGTGGAAAAAACAAATAATTTGCCAAAGCCAACTGGTTTTGACCGCACCTCACTTGCTGTTTTTATTGACCAGGATCATGCTGGAGCGCTACTAGAAATCCTTACAGTTTTTGCAAAAGAAAAAGTAAATTTAACTTTTATTCAAAGCAGACCAACTGGCAGAGAACTAGGGCATTACCATTTTATTATTGATGTTGAAGGCCATATCGCTGATGCTGCGGTGAAAAATTCAGTCGCTGGCTTAGAGGAAATTTGTGATGAGGTAAGGTTTCTTGGTTCTTATCCCCGCACCAATGAAAAATAAAGAGTAAGGGTTAGGTAGAATAAGTAAGTGATTGATCTTAAGGTGCTGCGGGAAAACCCTGAATTAGTAAAGAATTCTCAATCTGCCAGAAATGAATCTGGGGAATTAGTAGATCAATTAATTATTTTAGATGAAAAAAGAAGAGTTGCTATCAGCAATTATGAACAAAAAAGAGCGGAACAAAATCTAGCTTCAAAACAGGTAGCGGCAGCTAAAGGTGAAGAAAAAGAAAAACTATTAGTGGAAACTAAAGCGCTCTCCGCTTTAGTAAAAGAAGCAGAAGCAATCAAAGATCAGTGCGAAAATGATTTTCAAGATCAATTCAAATTACTGCATAACTTAATTGATTTAGATGCACCGGTAGGTGGGGAAGCTGATTTCAAAGAAATTGAATTAGTTGGGAAACCAAGAGATTTTAAGGGTGAAGGTTTTGAGCCTAAAGACCATGTAGAACTTGGGAAAATATTAAAAGCTATTGATGTGGAGCGCGGCACAAAAGTTTCTGGTTCACGCTTTTATTATTTAACTGGGCCGGGAGCGATGTTGGAATTTGCCTTAGTCAATTATGCAATTACCTCCGCTGCTAAAGCAGGATTCATTCCCATGATTCCACCGGTATTAGTAAAACCACATGCTATGGAGGGAACTGGATTTTTAGGACAAGCAGCGGAAAATGTTTTTCATTTAGAAAAAGATGAATTTTATTTAGTAGGAACTTCGGAAGTGCCACTAGCTGCTTATCACCGAGATGAAATATTAGATAACTTACCTATTAGATATGTGGGCTACTCCTCCTGTTTCCGCCGGGAAGCTGGAACTTATGGCAAAGACACTCGCGGCATAATTCGAGTACATCAATTTGATAAGGTGGAAATGTTTTCTTATTGCGCACCAGAAGATTCCAAATCTGAACATTTAAAACTATTGCAATGGGAAAAGGAATTTTTAAATGCAATGGAGATTCCATATCGAGTAATTGATGTGGCCTCGGGTGATTTAGGAGCTAGCGCTGCGCGTAAATTTGATTGCGAAGCCTGGATTCCTACTCAAGGAACTTATCGAGAGGTTACCTCCACCTCTAATTGCACTGAATTTCAGGCTCGAAGATTAAACATTAAATATAAATCAAGTGATGGTAATAAATTTGCTGCAACTTTAAATGGGACTTTAGTTGCTATTCCGAGAATGATTGTGGCGATTTTAGAAAACCACCAACAAAAAGATGGAAGTGTAATCTTGCCAAAAGCATTGGTTCCTTTTATGGGAACAGATCGGTTGACTCCTGCGTGATTCCAGGTAATAGACCAAAACTAATTGCTACTGATTTAGATGGAACCATAGTTGCAAATTATGGTGAAATCAGTGAGCGAACTATTGCTGCACTTACTAAAGCAAAAGAATTAGGAATCATTATTTATTTTGTTACCGGCAGACCGCCCAGATGGATGGCTGAAATTAGAGAGACTTTTGGTTTTGGTGGAGCGATCTGTTCTAATGGTGCACAACATTATGATTTAATGAAAGCAGAAGTTATAGAGGAATGGTTGATTCCGGTCCCGGATCAATTAGAGATTGTAAAAAGATTAAGAGAATCTATTCAAGGTATTCATTTTGCTATTGAATTTGACCATCATTTTCATCGAGAGAAAAACTACAACCCTCTTTGGGATGTTGGTGTTGATAATGTGGGAGTAAATTTCATTGAAGAGTTAATGACCCAAGGTTCATTTAAAATGTTAGCAAAATGTTCCAACAATGAATACACCTCAGATCAAATGATGGAAATAGCGCAATCACAAATTTCTGAATTCGCAGAGGTAACGCATTCAAACTCAATCGAAGCTCTAATAGAAATATCTGCTAAAGGAGTTAGCAAAGGTGCAACTTTGGCAAAGATTGCGTCTCGTCATAAATTAGGACCAGATGATTGTGTAACTTTTGGAGATAACCCAAATGATTTTTCAATGTTGCAATGGGCTTCCAGATCTTGGGGAATTGAAGATGGACATCCCGAGGTAACTAATCATTCCAAGTTTGTTGCTCAATCAGTTCGTCTTGATGGTGTTGCTAAAATTATTGAGCAATTGTTGGAATTACCAACCACATAAATACTTCAATTTCAATTTATTTATTACCTACAAATATAAATTTTGGATAAAACATATTAATTGTGTAAATTTGCCCACGGAGGGCTCGCATAGCGGCCGAGTGCACCGGTCTTGAAAACCGGCAGACGAAAGTCTCAAGGGTTCAAATCCCTTGCCCTCCGCCAGATAACTTGCATCACTCTATTTATAAAAACTACCTTTGCTTGTGAGCGAGTTCATACTGTCTGAGTAAGCCAATCAATAGCGGCGTTCTTGTTATTCAAGGAAAATTAGCCTCAGTATTATAAAAAGAGGCCAGGAAACCTTGAATAAAAGGAGCATAAATGAGCACCGGAGTATTTTCGCCAGGGAGAGCTAAGTTATCTCAAAAAACTTTGCGAAAAGATAAATGGTGGTTGCAACCATTAGTAACTGTTGCAGTGCTATTAAGTTTTATTGTTTATACAACATTCCGAGTTTTTGAAAATGCTTATTACTATGCGGCACCACTAATTTCACCATTCTATTCCCCATGTTTATCTAAATCATGTGTTGAAGGTTCTTCTTTATTAGGTGCGCCAATAGGTATTGTGCGAATTTTAGGAATGACCTTGCCGCCGGCAATTTGGATATTAGTTTTCCCACTTGGATTTAGAATGACTTGTTATTATTATCGAAAAGCTTATTACCGATCATTTTGGATGTCACCACCTGCATGTGCAGTCGCGGAACCACATGCAAAATATTCTGGTGAAACTAAACCACCTTTGATTGTAAGCAACGGTCATCGTTGGTTTTTCTTTGCAGGTTTAATCTTTAATTTAATTTTAACTGCGGATGCAATACTTTCATTTCGAAATGAAAAATTACAATGGGGCCATGTAAGTGTGGGAACATTTGTTTTGGTAGCAAACGCCACCGCACTTTGGCTATATTCTTTTTCTTGTCATACCTGTAGACACACTATTGGTGGCAGATTAAAGCATTTCTCTAAACATCCAGTTCGCTATAAAGCTTGGACCGCTGTTTCTCGTTTAAATACAAAGCATCAAAACTTTGCTTGGATTTCTTTAATAATCGTAGCGCTAACAGATTTTTATGTGCTTTTAGTTGCATCCCACACTATTCATAACTATTACCTCTTCTAGGATTACAAAGGATAAATAATAATCATGAGCAATCCAGTAAATATGGAAAGATTTAAATACGATGTAGTAATCATCGGAGCTGGTGGCGCTGGTTTGCGCGCTGCGGTTGAGGCCAGGGAAGCTGGTCTTCGTACCGCAATCATTTGTAAATCCTTATTTGGTAAAGCACATACTGTGATGGCAGAAGGTGGTATGGCTGCTTCTATGGGAAATGTGAATTCCAACGATAACTGGCAGGTGCACTTTAGAGACACTATGCGCGGTGGAAAATTCTTAAACCATTATCGAATGGCTGAGTTACATGCGAAAGAGGCACCAGATCGAGTTTGGGAATTAGAGATGTGGGGCGCTTTATTTGACCGCACCAAAGAAGGAAAAATTTCTCAAAGAAACTTTGGTGGACATGAATATCCAAGATTAGCTCACGTTGGTGATCGCACCGGTTTAGAAATGATTCGAACTATGCAACAGCGAATTGTGGCTTTGCAACAAAAAGATGAAAAAGAATTTGGTGATGCTCAAAGATATCTAAAGGTTTTTGCAGAGATAACTATTACTGATATTTTGAAAGATAATGGAAAAGTATCTGGTGTATATGGTTATCGCAGAGAAACAGGTGAAGAAGTAGTATTTGAAGCACCTGCGGTTGTACTAGCAACTGGTGGTATTGGAAAAACTTTTAAGGTTACCTCCAACTCTTGGGAAGGCACAGGTGATGGTCATGCGCTCGCGCTTCGTGCCGGAAGTAAATTAAAAGATATGGAGTTTGTGCAGTTCCATCCAACTGGCATGGTCTGGCCACCTTCAGTGCGCGGATTATTAGTAACTGAATCTGTCAGAGGTGATGGTGGGGTCTTAACAAACTCTGAAGGTAAGAGATTTATGTTTGATTACATCCCAGAAGTTTTTAAAGAAAAATATGCCGATAATGAAGCAGAAGCAGATCGTTGGTACACAGATCAAACCAATAATCGCCGCCCACCAGAATTATTACCGCGTGATGAAGTAGCACGTGCAATTAATTCGGAAGTTAAAGCAGGTCGTGGTTCCGAGCACGGCGGTGTTTATTTAGATGTATCAAAGAGACTACCCGCAGATGTAATTCGTAAAAAATTACCATCGATGTATCATCAATTTAAAGAGCTAGCTAATGTTGATATTACTCAAACCCCAATGGAAGTTGGTCCAACCTGTCACTATGTAATGGGTGGAATTAGTGTGGATCCAGATACTGCGGCAGCGGAAGGTGTACCTGGATTATTTGCAGCCGGTGAAGTTGCAGCTGGAATGCACGGTTCAAATCGATTAGGCGGTAACTCACTTTCAGATTTATTAGTATTTGGAAGAAGAGCTGGAATGGGTGCTGCTGCTTATGTAAAAGCAAATGGAGAAAATCCAGTAAGTAAAGATTCGATTGATAAAGCCGCTGCCCGAATCGCTGCCCCATTTAAGGCAGGTGAAGGTCCAGCGCAAAACCCATATTTATTGCATGCTGAATTGCAACAAGTAACCAATGATTTAGTTGGAATTATTAGAACTGAAAAAGAATTGGCCGCAGCCAAGGAAAAAATCAAAGATTTTCAAGAAAAACTAAAAGATGTTCAGGTTACTGGTGAAAGATTCTTTAACCCCGCATTTCATATAGCACTTGATTTAGAAAATATGTTGTTAGTTGCAGGATGTATTGCTGGTGCTGGATTGATTAGAGAAGAATCTAGAGGTGGTCATACTCGAGATGATTATCCAAAGATGGATCCAAACTGGAGATTGGTCAATTTACATTGCTCATTGACAGATTCTGGTGAAATTAAAGTAGAAAAAGTAAAATTGCCTGATATGCCAAATGAATTATTGAATTTATTTGAAAAAGATGAGTTATCAAAATATATGACTGAACCAGAGTTGGTTAATATGAAAGGTGGTAGTCACTAATGGCTCGCAAAATTAACTTAAAAATCTGGCGAGGCACTTCTAAAGATGGTGGATTACAAGATGTCACAGTAGATGCCAACGAAGGTGAAGTAGTACTGGATGTCATTCACCGAGTACAAGCAACTCAAATGAATGATTTAGCAGTTCGCTGGAATTGCAAAGCAGGTAAATGCGGTTCTTGTTCCATGGAAATTAATGGCAAGCCAAGATTGGCTTGTATGACTCAAATGGCTAATTTTGCAGAGGATGAAACAATTACCATTACTCCACTTCGAGCATTTCCTGTTATTAAAGATTTAGTAACTGATGTTTCCTATAACTATGAAAAAGCTTTGAAAGTTCCAGCTTTTCAACCACCAGCAGATATGAAGCCTGGGGAACCTAGAATGCAACAGGTAGATGTGGAGCGAAGTCAAGAATTTAGAAAATGTATTGAATGTTTCCTTTGCCAAAATGTATGTCACGTAATTAGAGATCATGAGGAAAATAAAGAAGCATACTCTGGTCCTAGATTTTTGATGCGCATGGCGGAGTTGGATATGCATCCACTTGATACTGTAAAAAACCGCAAGGAAATGGCACAAGATGAGCATGGATTAGGTTTTTGCAATATTACTAAGTGCTGTACTGAAGTTTGCCCAGAGCATATTCACATTACAGACAACGCTTTAATTCCATTAAAAGAGCGGGTAGTTGATGTGAAATTTGACCCACTTGTTAGGTTAAGTTCTAAACTTCGTAAGTGAAAAAAACTCTAATAGTTGCCCTCGGGGGCATCATTGGAGCATATGGTCGTTGGATATGCACTCGAATTTTTCCCAACAACAATTTTCCCTGGGCTACTTTATTAATAAATCTAACTGGTTCAGCTATTTTGATTATTTTTATTAGATATAGTGAAAAACATTCCAATCCTAAATGGTGGTGGCGCCCATTAATTGCTACTGGAATTTGTGGAGGTTTTACTACCTATTCCGCATTTGCAGTACAGGTAGATCAAGCAATTTCCGCGCATAAATACTGGTTGGCTATTTCTTATCCAGCAGCTTCTATAGTTGGGACATTTTTAATTATGCTATTAATAGATGAATTAATTGGGAAAGTATTTAAGAAATGAATTCATTTTTACTTGTAGTTGGCGCTGGAATTGGAGCCCCCGCTCGCTATTTAATTGATAAATTTTTATCTGCTAAACATAGTTCTTATTTACCACTGCAAACTTTATTTATAAATACTTTAGGATCATTTGTGCTTGGTTTAGTGATTCATAGTAATAAGAGTTTGTTATTGTTATTTGGTACTGGTTTTGCTGGTGCATTTACTACCTGGTCAACTTTTGCCTTAGAGTCACACTATCTAGTGAAACAAAAAAGACATCAACACGCAGTTGGATACCTTATTTTGACTTTAATTTTTGGATTACTTGCAGCTGCTTTAGGCATTTGGTTATCTACCAAGTAAGTTACTCGCCCATACTTCCACTTCATCTGGATGTGATGGCAAAGCAGCGGTTAAATTTCTATACCCATCCGCTGTAACTAAAACATCATCTTCAATTCTGACTCCGATGCCACGATATTTTTCTGGCACTAATACATCATCTTCATGGAAATATAAACCAGGTTCTACAGTAAAGACCATGCCTTCCTTAATTTCACAATCGCGATAGTTTTCATTTCGGGCGTGTGCACAATCATGTACATCAATACCTAACATATGGCTTACTCCGTGTACTGTCCATCTTTTATGCAGCCCATTGTCCGGCTCTAAAGATTCCACAGCTGAAATTGGTAATATTCCCAGTTTTTCTAGCCCTTCTGCTAAAACTTTTTGGGCTGCTTTTGCACCATCTAAGAAATTAGCACCAGGTTTAATTGTTTGAAACGCTGCTTTTTGTGCTTCATAAACCAAGGTATAAATCTCTTTTTGTGCGTCACTAAATCGACCGGAAACCGGAATCGATCTAGTTACATCAGCGGTATAAAAACTTTCTACCTCTACACCTGCATCAATTAAAATCATGTCAGTTGATTTCACGGCTCCATCGTTTTTAGTCCAGTGCAAAATACAAGCATTAGCACCACTAGCCACAATTGAGTTATAACCTAAATCATTTCCCTCTAATCTTGCTCTTCCAAAGAAAGCGGCTTCAATTACCCGTTCACCTCTTTTTTGGGAAACAGCAGCGGGAAAGATTTGAACCATATCTTGAAAACCTTTAATGGAAATATCTACTGCTTTTTGTAATTCTAGAATTTCATAACTATCTTTAATCAATCGCATTTCCGAGAGATGGGTTCTAAAATCTTCATCTTTTTCTTTTGCTTTGCCCACTAAAGAATCTAATGTCGGGTCTACATCACGTAAGACCAATGTTTCACATTTGTTTTCAAAAACTTGAGCAAGATTATTTATATCTCTTGTAGCAATTCCATATTTCTCAGAAGTTTCATCTAATGTCATTCTGCGGCCAATCCAAAACTCTCCATCCCTTGGATTTCGATAAAATTCTTCAGTTTCCCTGCTTTGTCTTGGTGGAATATATAAATATGAATCATGAGCAATGCCTTGCGCGGAAAAGTTTGGTTCCAAAATTAATACTGAATCTGGTAATGCATCCAATGCATTAATGCCAGTGAAATAAATAAAGTCAGAGTGTGGACGATATTGATAATCAGTATCATTGCTTCGCACCTTTGCGGGACCAGCAGGTATAACTAATCTAATTCCAGGATAGCTTTGGCTTAATTTTTTTCGACGTTCAGTTGTATATGGATTAGATGCAGCGCTTTGAATGTTAAGTAAAGGAGATGGTGCCCAACCAGTTTTCATAAACTCCGCTAAACCCTGCGGATTTGGGGCATCATAATTGCGTTGCCCTTTTGCTTGCTGGGTTTCCGTTCTATCTTCTTTAAAGGTAGCCATGTGTAAAGCCTACGGGAAATTAGATAATTTGCTCAAGCGTTAATTAAATTAATTGCGAACTGTGGCCCGGACATATTGGTAAGGGCGCAAATCAGATCCATTTAAGACATCTGCAACCTGAGAAGCCCAATGTGGGTTTCGCAAAGCTTCGCGACCAATCATTACTGCATCTGCTTGACCACCACTAATTATTTCTTGTGCTTGTAGCGGTGTAGTAATTAATCCAACTGCAGAAGTTAAAACTCCAGTAGCTATTTTAATTTCCTTTGCAAAAGGAACTTGAAAACCAGGTACTACTGGAATTTGTGCATCATGTATCAAACCGCCAGTAGATACATCTACTAAATCTACGCCCAATTCTTTTGCCTTAGCAGAAATTAAAATACTTTCTTTCAAATCCCAACCACCATCTTTCCAATCTGTAGCTGAGATTCTTAAAAATAATGGCATACCTTCTGGAATGTTTTTTCTAACTTCTTGAATTACTTCATATAAAAATCTTGCTCTATTTTCTAATTCCCCACCATATTGATCTTTTCGTTGATTTGTTAAAGGTGAAAGAAATTCATGCAATAAATATCCATGTGCTGCATGTATCTCTACTAAATCAAATCCGGCAATAACTGCTGATTCTGCTGCTTTGCCCCAAGCAATCACTAAATCCTTTATTTCGGCAACAGTTAATTCCTTTGGCAATGGCATACCATGAAATGCAATTGGACTAGGTGCAACTGTTTGCCACCCACCTTCTTCGATGCTTGCAATTGGGTGATCTGAATTTGGAGGTGTAGTTGAACCTTTTCGACCTGCGTGTGCTAATTGAATTCCAATTTTTGCATTTTGAGAATGTACAAATTCAGTAACAGGTTTTAATGCATTTACAGATTCTTCGCTATATATACCGGGACAAACTGTAGAGATGCGACCCTCAGCCACAACACCAGTGGCTTCCATCATTACTAAACCAAATCCACCTTTAGCAAATGATCCAAGGTGAACTAAATGCCATGGTCCTACCACCCCATTTTTTGCAGAGTATTGGCACATTGGGCTAACCCAAATTCGATTTTTTATTGAAATTTTTCCAATTGTTATCGGGTCTAAAACAGAAACGGTCATTGGACTAGCCTATGGCAAATATGCTTTATTTGTTATCTTTATCCAATGAGTAATTCTGAAAAAAATAGTATAGAAACTAATAGTGATGTATCTGAATTAGATCGTGAGTTTGTATTTCATTCCTGGTCGGCACAAAAAGCAATTTCACCCATACCTGTGAAAAGTGGTAAAGGTTCATATTTTTGGGATTTTGA
>OMHY01000034.1 GCA_900298985.1 Streptomycetaceae bacterium | reverse complement strand
TATTACTCAGTTTAACTTTTATTCGACTAGGTATCTGGCAATTAAACCGAGCGAAACTTGAAAACAAATTGTTGCATCAGCATTACTCAACGGTGGTAAAGCCCCTCGCAGTAGTTGCAAAGCCCGGAGGAGAATTCTCTTCTGAAGCACTTAATGCCTTAATAAAAGTATCGGGAAGTTATTTAGAAAGTTATGTTGCTCCAAAGCAATCTGTATCTCCTGCACAAAATGTAACTAACTCTTTGAGTGATTTTTCAAATGTAAGCAATCCCGTTAATTATGATGTTCGCATTTTACAGATCAATAATTCCAAAAATGCTTTGTTAGTAGTAAGGGGTAGAACCCAATTCAATAAAGCTCAAGAATTACCAAAAATTACTGGAAAAGTAACAGTCTGGGGAAGATATTATCCAGCGGAAGGAAATAATCGAATCTCTCCCTTAAATTTGCCAAATGATCAAATTAGTAGGTTAGATCCGACCTTATTTGTAAACCAAAAACAATATCTTTTTTATCCAGGTTATTTGGTTATTTATCAAGAGAGAAATTCTAATAATTCTATTGATTCAAATTTCGCAACCGGCCAAATTCCTATTGATCCAGTAATGCCAGCTATCTCTGGTTATTATTGGCAACACTTAGTTTATGTTGGTATATGGTGGTTATTTGCGCTTTTAGTATTGGCAGCACCCTTTTATCGCAAAATACAGGAAAAAATACAGGATAAATCAAATATAATTTGAAGGAGTATTTTAAAAACATTGGAGTAAATATGGAAAATAACTCAATTGCGCCAAATGGTTTAGCAGGTGCTTTGAAACGCTTTCGTATAATGGCGGTAATTATGGGTGTTTCTTCCCTTGCTCTTTGGTTGGTGGATCTACCTACAAAATTTTTCGCTAAAGGTATACATGAAAATTTAGCATTTATTGGGATTGTGCATGGAATGCTTTATCCAATTTATGTAATTGCTGCATTTTTCTACTGCTTGAAAGCTGGAAAAAATTTATTACTGACCTTTCTTTTTATTTTAGCTGGAACCTTGCCAGTACTTTCCTTTGTAGCGGAGCGAAAAGCAATGCAGGAATTTCATGCCAAATACATTGATTAAATCTGGGAAGAAAATTGCTAAAGGAATTATTTATCCTTTATATGAAAAAAGAATTGAAAGATTATTAAAAGGAAAACCAATACCAAATCATATTGGAGTGATTCTGGATGGAAATAGGAGATGGTCGAGAGAAAATCCTGACCCATCTGGAGACACCTCTAGTTCTAGAGGACATCGAGCCGGTGCCAATAAAATAGTTGAATTATTGGAGTGGAGTGAAAAAGCTGGAGTAAAAGTTGTAACTTTATGGCTACTTTCTAATCAAAATCTATCTAGAGATAAAAATGAGTTAGAGCCTTTACTTGAAATCATTGAATCAACAATAAGTGGGCTGGCTAAAGCAGGTAAATGGGAGATTAGACCTGTAGGTTCTATAAATTTACTCCCAGAAAAATTACAAAATACCTTAAATCAAACCGCTGCCTCCACCTCTGGGATTGGCAAATTGTTGGTCAACGTGGCTGTTGGCTATGGTGGCAGAGATGAAATTGCAGATGCATTTCGGGGCTATTTGAATGACCCACAAAATCAAAACCAAACTGGGGTGCAATTGGCTAGAAATTTTGATGCATCTCAAATTGAAAAATATCTTTACACCGCAGGTTTGCCGGATCCAGATTTATTGATTAGAACAAGTGGCGAGCAGAGGTTAGGTGGTTTTTTACTTTGGCAAAGCGCAAACTCTGAGGTTTATTTTTGCGAAGCATTTTGGCCGGATTTTCGGCACTTAGATTTTTTGAGAGCAATGCGTTCTTTTGCACAAAGGCAAAGGAGATATGGTCTATAGCAGGCGTGTCGCATCGATTTTTTAACTATAACCTTTTAACGTTCTCTCGATGGGAAACGCCAGCTCCATTAACCATGAAAATAAAGATTTTAATCGGTCTCAAGGCCGAAAGACTTATATTTTAGATACTAGCGTCTTTTTAGCAGATCCACTAGCTCTTTCTAGATTTGCAGAGCACGAAGTAATTATTCCAATAGTGGTTATCACTGAATTAGAAAGCAAGCGGGATCATCCCGAGCTCGGTTATTTTGCAAGATCTGCTCTTCGCTCTCTTGATGATTTAAGAATTTCTCATGGAAGACTTGATAAATCAATTAAATTAAATGATGCAGGCGGAACATTGACAGTAGAGCTAAATCACAGCGATACAGGGACACTGCCTTCTGGGTTCCTAAGAGATGGAACTAATGATTCTCGAATCTTGTCTGTAGCAAAAAATTTGATGGCGGAAAATAAAGATGTAGTACTTGTTACTAAAGACTTACCGCTTAGAGTGAAGGCTTCATCAGTTGGGGTAAATAGTGAGGAATATAGAGCGGAATTAGTTGCCAGCAGTGGTTGGACTGGAATGATTGAAGTTGATGTGGCCCATTCTTTAATTGATGAACTTTATGAAAGACATAAAGTAAAACATGATTTAGCTGGTGATTATCCCTGTCATACCGGATTGGTTCTACACTCTGAAAAAAATTCAGCATTATGTCGAGTTACTCCAGATCGCCATTTATTATTAGTTCGTGGAGATCGAACTGCTTTTGGTCTTCATGGCAGAAGTGCGGAACAAAGAGTTGCTCTAGATTTATTGTTGGATCAAGAAATTGGAATAGTTTCTTTAGGTGGTCGTGCCGGTACTGGTAAATCCGCACTCGCGATAAGCGCTGGTTTGGAATCGGTATTAGAAAGAAGAGAACAGAAGAAAGTAATTATTTTCCGGCCACTCTATGCAGTTGGTGGACAGGAGTTGGGATACTTGCCGGGGACAGAGGGAGAAAAAATGTCTCCTTGGGCCCAAGCTGTCTTTGACACTCTAGGTGCTTTGGTGAGTGGGCAAGTCGTTGATGAGATTATAGAAAGAGGATTAATTGAAGTTTTGCCTTTGACCCATATCAGAGGTAGATCGTTACATGATGCTTTTGTAATAGTAGATGAGGCTCAATCTTTGGAGCGGGGAGTTTTGCTGACAGTGCTTTCTCGAATTGGTCAAAATTCTCGAGTGGTTTTAACTCATGATGTGGCCCAAAGAGACAATCTTCGAGTAGGCAGACATGATGGCGTGGTGGCAGTGGTGGAAACTTTGAAAGGACACCCACTTTTTGCCCACGTTACATTAACCAGGTCTGAGAGATCCCCAATTGCTGCTTTGGTAACCCAAATGCTGGAAGACCCAATGAATTTTGAGCAAGGTTAATTTTTCTCCAATTCAAAATTAGGACTATTCTCCTTTAAAAGTTGCCGACCTGCGGTTTTCTTTACCCACTTTTCTGCGAGTTTCAATAAATACTCCAAAAGTGCCATTCATAATTTGCCGGTGAAGTACATCAATGTAACCCTTTCCCAGATAAAACAGCCAGGTCGGGCCAGTTGGTCTGGTTGGTCTGGTTGTACTAATTAGATACTCAAGTAGTTTCAAAGAGAAAGGGGTGAGAGATGACAGTAAAGCATTTTAAGAAACGTGCCACAGTGTTATCTGGTGCTCTGATCTTCTCTTCCCTAGTCACTTTAGCTGCGGCACATGGTGAGCAAGGATTTCTAGAGGTAGTAACTCTCCCTTCAGTGGTAAGTAATCAAACTAGTTTGATTCCAAACCCCACTACAAATCTAACCTCTAATTCTGCTTCCCAGGAGGTTCAACCTTTGGCTCAGACCGAGCCAACCAACCTTCCTAGTGATATTTCCAATGCAATTGCAAATTTAAATCCCCAGGACCCACCAAATATCTCGGCAACTACCGAACAAACTGGTAATGATCAAAATCTGAACCAGAATGGAAATACTTCTTTAATTACTAAATTAGCTAGCCAATCAGTGGTGGCAAACCTAAGCCCATATTCAATTTTGAAACTTAATCTAGATAAGTTAAATGCAAATAATGCTTCCGACCTTTCCATTTTAGGTAAAATCTCAACCTTAGTGCAAACTTCTCGAACAGCAGAAGGCGCAAAAAATATTGCAAAATATATTGCCAAATCTGAATATAGCTGGGGCAGTTCTCAATTTGGATGCTTAGTACATCTTTGGGATGGAGAAAGTCATTGGAATTATTTAGCCCGAAATAGATATAGCGGGGCACTAGGAATTGCTCAGGCAAACCCCGCCACCAAAATGGCCACGGTGGCTATTGATTATCAATCAAATCCAATCACCCAAATCAGATGGGGGTTGAGTTATATCAAAGCTCGTTATGGTTCGCCTTGCCAAGCTTTGAAACTACATCGCTGGCGCGGTTATTACTAATTTAGATTCCAACTCCCCAATATTTCCAGCCAGCGCTAAGCCAATCGGTTCGATCTAATTTATTTCTGCCATCAAAAACCCACATATTTTTCACTAACTTTCCGGCCCAGTTGGGATCAATCTCCTGATATTGATTCCATTCAGTTAAATGCAAGATTGCAAATGAATCTTCCAAAACCTCAGTAATGGAATCAGAGTAATTCAAAGTTGGATATTTCAATTTTGCATTTGCTAAGGCTTTTGGATCATGTACCCAAACTTCAGCACCGAAGGCAGAAAGCTGGGAGGCAATTTCCAAGGCCGGAGAATCTCTTACATCATCACTATTTGGCTTAAAAGCAGCGCCCAGAACCGCTATTTTCTTACTTTTTAGATCATCAGCAAATTCAATTTTGATTTTTTTCACAAAGTTATTTCTTGCATCAATATTAATTTGATCTAATATATTCAAATACTTAGCTGTATTGGTTATTCCCAATTCTTCACTGCGATTAGCGAAAGCTCGGATATCTTTGGGAAGGCAACCTCCGCCAAATCCAATACCTGCACCTAGAAATTTTTCCCCGATTCTAGGATCTAATCCAATTGCTTTTGCTAATTGCTGGACATTACCCCCGGTAGCTTCACAAATCTCGGACATGGTGTTGATAAATGAAATTTTGGTGGCCAAAAAAGAGTTAGCGGCTGCTTTCACTAATTCTGCGGTAGCCAGATCTGTTACCAGGAATGGGATTCCATCATCAATATTGAATTTATATAAAGTACGTAATATTTCCTCACTTTTTTTATCTTGCACACCAACTACTATTCGAGTAGGTCTTAGAGTGTCCTCTACTGCAAAGCCCTCCCTTAAAAACTCTGGATTCCAAGACAACTTTAAATCAGGCCGAGTCTGAGCCATCAATTTGGTTAATCGATTTGCGGTTCCAACCGGAACGGTGGATTTACCAACTATTAAAGAATCTTTTTTTGCATGTTTAAGCAATTTAGTAAAGGAATTCTCTACAAATTCAAGATTTGCGGAATTACTATTTTCTTTTTGAGGTGTGCCTACACATATAAAATGCACATCACAATTTTCAATTAATTGATAATTACTACCAAAAACTAACCTCTGGGACCTTAATTCTTCCTCTAAAAGTTCATCAAATTCTGGCTCATAAAATGGTGCGATCCCTGATTGCAAAGATTTGATTTTATTCAAATCTTGATCAATCCCAACAACCTCAAAACCAACACTGGCCAGAGCAGTGGCGTGAACTGCCCCCAAATACCCGGTTCCAATAACTGAGAGTTTGAGCGACATAAGGCAAATGGTACTGCTTAAATTCAAAATTTTAGGTAAGTTTTCAGGTTATGAGCACAAGCAGAGAGTTTGCATCTGATGTGCTAAAACCATTGAATCAACTAGCTGTTCATTCCCGATTTTTAGAAAATGGAATGATTACTAAAAATGATATTTCAAACAATATCTGGCCAGGGGTATCAATAATATTACCAATTTTGAATGAAGAAAGATTTTTGGAAAAAACAATTACAGCAATTAATGAACAAAATTACCCCGGAAAAATCGAAATAATTTTGGCACTTGGACCATCAAAAGATAGAACCAATGAAATTGCAAATTCTTTAGCGCAAATATATTCAAATCTAAAATTGGTGGTTAACCCAACAGGAAGAACTCCAAATGGTTTAAATCTTGCAATTTCTAGTTCCCAATATTCCATTATATGCAGAGTTGATGGACATGCAGAGGTTAAAAATAACTACCTTGCACTTGCGGTGCAAACACTTTTAGAAACTGGAAGTGTAAATGTAGGTGGAGTAATGGCTGCAAATGGCATTTCAAAATTTGAGAAAAGTGTGGCAAAAGCCATGAGATCAAAGATTGGAGTTGGTGCCGCGAGATTTCATGTCGGGGGAAAAGCTGGCGAAGTGGATACTGTTTATTTAGGTACTTTTGATAAAGCAGCATTACTTGCAGTGGGTGGTTATGATGAGAATTTTACTCGGGCACAGGATTGGGAATTGAATTTTAGATTAAGGAAAAATGGTGGAAAAATTTTTTTTAATCCCAATTTAGAAGTAACTTATCGGCCCCGACCAAATCTAACCGCTTTAAGTAATCAATATTTTGAATATGGAAAGTGGCGCCATGTAGTGGTGCGCACCCATAAAGGAAGTGTTAATTTCAGATATTTAGCTCCACCTACTATGTTCTCTATCAATTTAATTTCGATTGTAATTTCCGCCTGGGTGCCACAATTATTGATTTTCCCAACTTTATATCTAGCAGCATTAATAATTACTGGACTGCTAATCGGAAGAAATATTTGGGAATGGGTTTCATTGCCAGTAATATTTTTTGTAATGCATATGAGTTGGGGGTTGGGTTACCTAACTTCTTCCCCTAGATTATTGGGAAAAACCCAGAAATTATTGAACCATACCTCGTAAATTATTAAAATGAAAAAGTTGTTATTATCTTTGTTATTTATATTTTCAATTCTATTTTCTACTACAACAAGTATTGCTAGTTCTACTACCCCTAATTCATTCACTTTTAATGGCTCAGGTTTTGGCCATGGAGTGGGCTTGAGCCAGATTGGGGCGAAAGGAATGGCGTTAGCAGGAAAAAATGCAACTGAAATTTTGCAATATTTTTTCCCAGGTACTGAAGTCGTTCCGATAGATGATACCGCCATATTGAAAGTGAATGTAGCTCATCTTACCTCTAGTGTTGATTTTAATATTTCCGCTAAAAATCCAAATGATATTTTTTCAGTAATTGATGCTAATAACTTGGCTGTCGATAATTCATTATTAAGCAACCAAAAATCTTTAAACGCTACCTTAGTTCAAAACCAAATCCAAATATATACAGTTTCAACAAATGGAACAAAAAGTTCTCTTGGTACCAGTAGCTATTGGAAAATATCTTGGTCTAATGAAACTACAAATGTTTCATTAAAGAATTCCGGAATCATCACCTTACTAAAATATGGATTTCTTGAACTCTATTCAGTTCTGGATAAATCTGGAGATTATCATTTGGAAGTTGTAAATGATATTTCACTCCATGATCAATACCTACTTGGATTAGGCGAAGTAAGTAATGGTTGGCCACCAGCAGCTATTCAAGCTCAAATTATTGCATCACGCACTTATGCTTATAAAAGAAAAGATTTCATTAAACCGGAATGTCAATGTAATTTATATGGCAATAAATTTGATCAAGTATTTGTTGGATACAACAAAGAGTTAATGCTCTGGGGAGCTAGATATCGTCAAGATGTTATTGCTACTGATAGTAGCCCCTCTCAAGGCTTAGTAATTGAATATAAAAATCAACCTATTGATATTTATTATTTTTCCTCTGACGGTGGAATTACTCAGGCCGGGAAAGATGTTTGGGGTCTAGATAGACCATATTTAACAAATGTATCTGATCCGTATAGTGTTAATGATCAACTAAATCCAGGCTATGCTCATTGGCATCGCACCTATCAAACAAGTCAAATAGCTGCTTGGCTTGGGATGAAAGATGTAGTGCGGATTGATCCTATTGGGAAAAGCGCTGCTGGAGCTAATCAAAAAATAGCTGTATATGGTTCAGATGGCACTAAGAAATTGTTATCTATCTCTGCTTTTAAGACTAGTGTGCTGTTGCCATCATCTTGGTTTTCAATACAACCCAATTACTAACAGGTGTATTCAATTAAGTGTTTTAATTGTGGTGCAATACTGAATTTAAGCCGCCCCAAGTACCGGCGCGCATTGAGACTTCTAATTTGCCAGATATGGAATTTCTTTTGAACAACAAATTATTTGCACCTGATAATTCTAATGCCTTTACAGTTTGACCATCTGGAAGAGTAACTTTTGCAGCTGAGGTGATGTAACAACCTGATTCCACAACACAATTGTCACCTAAAGATATGCCAATCCCGGCATTTGCACCTAGTAAGCAATTTTTTCCAATTGAAATTACTTGCTTTCCACCACCACTTAAAGTTCCCATGATAGAAGCTCCACCGCCAATGTCACTGCTATCATCCACCACCACACCTGCAGAAATTCTTCCTTCCACCATTGATTTTCCAAGTGTGCCAGCATTGAAATTAACAAAACCTTCATGCATCACTGTTGTTCCAGTAGCTAAGTGAGCGCCGAGTCGAACTCTGTCACCATCTGCAATACGAACCCCGCTGGGAATAACATAATCAATCATTCTCGGAAATTTATCTACTCCAAAAATTGCGAAATTTTTCTCATAAGCTCGCAGTATTGGTAATTGAGTTTCAAATGTTGGTAAATCACAAACACCTAATGAGGTCCAAACATTATTTGGCAGCAAGGGAAATAAACCCTCTAAATTTGCACCGTGTGGTTGTATTGCACGATGAGATAATAAATGCAACCTTAGATATGCATCACTTACTGATTCTGGTGGCAAATCTAAATTAATTTCAATTTCTATTTTTTTCTTTGTAATATTTCTTGCATCATCTGGTTGTGATAACTTAAGTAGAATTTCATTGGATATTTCACTGCCATAGTTTTGGCCATTGTGACTTAACAGGTAAAACC
>OMHY01000033.1 GCA_900298985.1 Streptomycetaceae bacterium | reverse complement strand
CCGCGATTCCTGTTGATCGCAATGAGTCAATGAGCTCTGCCTTCGTTGAAGCAATATCCTCTTTGCTTCCAAACTCGCCAATATGTGCGCTACCAACAACTAAGACGGCCCCGATATCAGGCTTAGCAATCTCACACAAAGCAGCAATATCGCCTTTGTGGCGTGCACCCATCTCCAGAATGCAGAACTCTGTGGAGTCACTACAACTGAGAATTGTTAATGGAAGGCCAATTTCATTATTGAATGAACCCTGAGGGAGAACAGTTTCCCCTTGAGTCGAGAGAATGTGTCCCAATAACTCTTTAGTTGTTGTCTTTCCTTGTGATCCGGTTATACCGATGAATCTAGTTCTTACCGTCTTGTTTCGAGCAAAAGTAGCTAGCGCTCGCAGCGCACCGACAGAATCTTCAACAACAAGGCATGGGCCATCTATAAGCCGAGTTGTTATGGCAAATCTGCAACCAGAATCTAAAGCGGATTTTGCAAAATCATTTCCATCAAAGTTTTCTCCTGGCAATGCAATAAAGAATGTGCCAGTCTGCCCTTGACGTGAATCGATGATGGCTCTTTCCTGAATGACAGTATCGCCCGAGATCCCGTGGACACTGGCGCCAATAGCATCGGCAATTTCAGATATTGTTGCGCTGATCATGCGAGAGCCTCGATCGCTTTAGCGAGTTCGATTCGATCATCAAATGGAACTTTAATCCCCTGAATTTCTTGACCTTTCTCATGTCCTTTGCCGAGGATAATAACTGTGTCACCTTTTTCGGCTGTAGCAATCGCTAATGCGATAGCACTCCTTCGATCTGAATCAATGATGAGGTTGTGATTCTCATGTAAGTTTCCAAGCATTTGACGAATAATCTCCGCTGGATCCTCACTGCGCGGGTTATCACTTGTAAATATTGCGATATCGCTTCCATCAACAAGCGCCTGACCCATGAGGGGGCGCTTTCCGGGATCGCGATCACCGCCGCAGCCCAGCACTGCAATAATTTTCCCAGCAGTAATTGCACGAACTGCACGCAAAACACTTTGTACGGCATCTGGAGTATGCGCAAAATCAACGAGAGCGAGATAATCTTGCCTAAGATCTACACTCTCCAGACGTCCAGGTGCTCCTACTAACTTCGCACTATCGTGAGCCATTGCAATTGGATCTAGTCCAGTTGCATATCCCAAAGCTACCGCCATCAACATATTGAAAAGATTGTGTTCTCCAATGAGGCTGATTCGACCTTCCATCAGCATTCCACCAACTCCTCGGAGTGAATATTCATATCCCCCGCGCACCAGAGGTGTGATGGATGTGAAGTGCCAGTCTGCCTTGGGATTCAGAAGTGAAAGCGTCGTAACCGGGATTTCGCTTAGGGAGACAAGTCTCTCCCCCCATGGGTCATCTATGTTGATAATGCCAGCATCTGCATATTCAAAGGTAAAGAGAGCCTTCTTCGCGTTGAAGTAATTCTCCATCGTTTCGTGATAATCAAGGTGATCTTGAGATAAATTTGTAAATGCAGCGAGATCGAAGTGTGATCCGCGAATTCTGCCTTCTGCTAGAGAATGGCTGCTCACCTCCATCACCATGTGGGTGAGAGCCCGTTCTCTCATGGAAGCGAATATTGCCTGAAGTTCGCTCGCTTCAGGAGTGGTGAAAGTTGAAGAAAACTCTTCGTGGTCAATGATCGTGCCGATCGTCCCAATCATTCCAACTGTTCGGCTCTGCAACTGCCAGTACTGAAAGAGAAGTGATGCAGTCGTAGTTTTTCCATTTGTTCCTGTAATGCCTACACTTTGCATCGCGCGCAATGGGTGGTTATAGAACCACGAAGTGACTTCACCGCTCACTGCTCTCACATTATTCGTTACCAACACCGGAAATGTGGGACCAATTATGCGTGCACCTTCAACATCGGTGAGCACTGCGACTGCTCCCTTGGCTTTCGCCTCAGCCAGATAATGCGCTCCGTGTTGGTTGAAGCCTGGCATGGCGAGAAAGAGATCTCCAGGGTGCACCAACTTGCTGTTGCTTGTTACTCCAGTAAATGTAATCTCTTCATCCGTTTTTAGAGATAGGAGTCTGGCAAGCTCCTTAAGCGATTGATTGTGCGAGCTAATGGGACGCATGGGTTGCCTTTAAAGCTGCTTCGGTGAGTGGATAGATAATTGTAGAAGGGGCTGTTGGCGCAATGTGCTTTGATTGCAAGACGAAGTTCATTACCTTTTTAAAGACGGGCGCTGCGACTACTCCTCCAAAGTGTTGACCTTGAGGTGCTTGAACAACGACGCTCACAACATAACGAGGAGCATCCGCTGGAGCAAAGCCGATAAACGAAGCTGTGTATCCGCTATACCCGCCATGTCCATCTGGGCGCATTGCAGTTCCAGTCTTTCCTGCAATTCGATAACCAGGAATGGCTGCCTCAGGCGCTGTTCCATCGGGGCTGACGACACTCTCCATCATCAATCTCATTTGTGTGGCGGTCTGTGCACTCACAACTTGAGTCGTTGAGGATGGTTTTGAAGGTGTGAAGTTTCCACTCGGATCGAAGTAGCCTGCTACTACATTTGGAGTGACTCGAAGACCGTTATTCGCGATCGTTGCGAAGACGCTAGTTGCCTGCAAAGCAGTGAGGGAATAACCCTGGCCAAATGCAATGGTAGGTGCCGAGGTTGCCGACCATGTCGATACAGGATGTAGGATTCCTTGGGTCTCACCCGGGAGATGTGAACCTGTAAGTTGACCTATCCCAAATTTTTGAAGGTATGAGTACAAAGTTTGATTAGGAAGCATTGCACCAATTTTTATGGCAGCGGTATTACTGGATATTGCAAGTGCTCCGGTCGTTGTCAAAACTTCAGTCGGGTGGCCTTCGTGATCATGAAAGGGAGTTCCACCTACTTTTAACGTATATGGCACTGTCAAAGTCGTTAGAGGAGTAATTTTTCCCTCCTCCATTGCAGATGAGTATGTAATAATTTTTCCGACAGAACCAGGCTCATAGGCATCAGTTACAGCAGGATTGCGTAGGACAGATATATCTTTGATTGCCTTCGACGGATCGAAAGTGGGTGCTGAAGCTTGTGCAAGAATCGCGCCAGTCTTCGGATCCATAACGATCACAGTTCCCGAAACTGCATGAGTACTTTTCACAGCCGCGGAGATCGCATCTTGCGCTACCCACTGAACATCTCTGTCGATCGTCAACTGAACGCCAGTACCCGACTTTGCTTGCGTTAACACTTCCTTCGTTCCGGGAATAATTGTTCCTGCTCCATTGGCAAAGAGGTAGCGCCCGTTGATCCCTGTCAGAGTTGAATCCAGGCTGGCTTCCAAGCCCCCGGCCCCAACTCCTGAAGTATTGATTTTTCCGATCAAGGAGGCAGCCAAAGATCCCGTTGGGTAATCCCGCACATACGACCTCTCTGAATAGAAGCCGAGCAACCGACCTTCAAGTCCGCCGGGAGTTTTCACAACATGGTTGTTGTATTTCGTTAACGCATCATTCAGTGCGTTCCAGATGGCGGGCTCCACTTGTTTTGCAATGATTTGATAACGCTTATTTCCGGAGAGGAGTGGAAGGAGTTGGGTAGGGGTCATTGAGAGATATGGGGCGACAAAGGCAGCGGTTTTGGCCGGATCTGCAATTTGCACCTGATCAACAACAATATTGATCGCTGCAACACTTCGGGCCAGCTCAACTCCATTGATATCGGTGATCGTGCCTCGAGGAGCTAAAAGTACAGATGTGTTGGTTAACTCGATATTTGCTCTCTTTGTGTAGCCATTTGCTTGCACTGCCTGTACGTCCACGAGGCGTAGCCCAAAGAGTAAAAAGATAAAGGCACACAGTGCGACAAATTGGCGAAGCCTCTCCGAGGTATGTTGGATATCGTTCATTTGCCTGAGTTACTCATATCAATAAATGAAGGGGTTCCATTTGGCACCATTCCAAGTTTTGAGGCTGCTTCAGCAAGTGCATCCGGTGAGCCCTTTGTTGCTGTAATTCTTAAAATTGCATCTCGCTCATCATTCACAAGATTCATCTGGTGCTTCATTCTCTGCAAGGTAAATGCATCTTGATTCAAGGAAGTGTTGATCACCAACAAGGCGATCAAACTCACGACAAAAACTCCTCCGAGGATCGTCAGTAGCGCTCGAAGTTGAACTTCTTCTCCTGCTTCAACTCGAAGCTCGGGCACTAGTCGCAATACGACTCTTGTCGAGCCATTTATGACAGCGGCCCGGGATTTTGCAATCGTTGGTGAGAGAAGTGCGATAGCCATTATGCGGCCACCCGCTCGATAGCACGAAGCCTCATGGATTGGGCTCGCGGGTTTGCTGCAATTTCACTCTCGCTTGCACTTTCGCTTCCCGTGACGACTAACCGATATTTAGGGGCCGAATTAGGGAGGTCGACTGGCAGTCCACGTGGAGTTCGAGATGCGCACACCTTTGCAAACTCTGATTTCACAATCTTGTCCTCGAGAGATTGATAGGACATGACAACGACTCGACCATTAACATTTATCGAAGAAAGTGCAGCAGGAATTGCGCGCGCTAGCACCTCTAACTCTTGATTGACTTCGATTCGCAACGCTTGAAAAGTCCGTTTTGCAGGGTTTCCACCAGTCCTTCGCGCAGGGGCTGGAATGCTCTCTTTCACAATGTCAGCAAGGTTTTTTGTACTGTTCAGGACACCTGTGCTTCGAGCTTCAATGATGCGATCTACGATCTTTGGGGCAAATTTTTCATCCCCATAATTTCTGAGTATGCGGATTAATGCACTTCGATCGTACGTCATCAGAATTTCATATGCAGATTTGCCCTGTGATTGGTCCATACGCATATCGAGTGGCGCCTCTTGCGAGTAGGCGAAACCACGATCAGCTTCATCGAGTTGCATCGATGAAACGCCTAAATCAAAGAGAACTCCATCGACATGCGAGACTTTCAAATCTTTGAGAACTTCTGCGATTTCATCATAGACAGCATGAATAATCGAAATTCGATCTGAGAAATTCTGAAGCTTTTCACCTGCAATCTTTATTGCAGCTAAATCTCGATCGAACCCGATGAGATTTAAATGGCTGTAACGGGAAAGAATTTCGTGACTATGTCCTCCCAACCCAAGGGTCGCATCGATTATCGTTGCACTTCCGGTTTCAGATATCGCACTTTCTATAGCTGGAGAGAGCAGGTCGATACAACGGTCAAGTGCTACAGGTATGTGTTTCATCCGCTTCCCCTTTCTCTCTCTATGGGCTCCCGGCCCTTCACATTCACTCTTTAGGTCATCGCCGACCGACGGATCTTGGGGGTCCATCGGCGCCGGGGAAGAGGCGTCGATAGCTGAAGATCGGCGATGGCCTAAGGAGAGATTTAGAAGAGCCCTGGGAGCACCTCCGTTGAAACATCTGCAAAACCTTTTTCACGATCGACTAAATATGTATTCCAAGAGGTCGCATCCCAGATCTCTAAGCGAGTGTTTGCGCCAATGACGACGCACTCTTTCTCGAGGCCTGCATAGGTGCGAAGTCCTCCAGGAATAGTGACTCTCCCCTGCTTATCTGGGACTTCATCATGGGCGCCAGCAAACATCACGCGCATGTAATCGCGGGCCGCCTTCTCGGTGACGGGAGCTTGGCGGAGGCGATCTGTGATCGCTGAAAATTCATTGACTGGGAAGACGTAGAGGCAGCGTTCTTGGCCTTTGGTAATCACCAGGCCTTTGGCGAGATCATCTCTAAAGCGAGCAGGCAAGATGATCCGGCCCTTTTCATCGAGTTTTGGTTCGTGGGTGCCGAGAAACATCGTCTCCACCCCTCCCCACAGACGCTCAAATCCCCCGATTTAAGCTAATAACCCCACTTTACTCCACTTTTCTCCATTTTCAACCATTTTCCGCCTTTTTTCACCGAAAATCTCCCGACTAAACCACATGATTTTTGATTGGAACTTGGTTTATTTTGATTACCTGGAAAACAAAAAAGCCGCCTGGAATGGGCGGCCTAAAATATTAAATTTAGAAACTAACTACTGTTGCCAGCGTCTGCGCTCCCAACGCTCTTCTAGGCGAGCGGAAAAACTTCTTTTAGCTTGATTGGTTTTAACTTTACCCTCTGTGATTTTCTGAGTGACTTTTACTCTGCTGCTTTGAATGATGCAAAATGCACCAAACAAGGCAAGCAGAAAGCCAATAATGCCAATTAGCGCCACCTTGGAGACTAGTCCACCGATAATTACCCCTAATCCACCAATAATTAAGAGCACCCCTACCAAAATATAAGTTAGATGAGGTGAGCGTCTTTCACTTCGCAAAGTGTCTACAAAGCGGGGATCATCAGCTGCCAGGGCAGCTTCCATCTCCTGTAAGACCTTTTTTTCGTGATCAGATAGTGGCACCAGCAAAGAATAAGACTAAATTGCCCCGAGTGGAAAGTCGAAAAAGATTAAATGTGGGTAACTTTTAGCGTTTTGAGTGTTTTTTCTAGATTTTTATAGTTCCCGGTCTTTTCTCGGACCTTTTTTAAGTAAAGATGCGGGCCTAATACTCCCCCCGCCAAATTTATCCTCTACCAAATCCATAGCAGCAGTAGCTTCATTCCAGCCTTTTTCTCTCTGTCCTAAAGTTAATTGCTGAGGCAAATTATCTGAATCAACTAATTTTTCTAAAGAAACACTAACCAATCTAATTCGAGCTCTATCCAAATTTAAAGATTGATAAAGTTTTTTAACTACTTCATAAATTTGCGCATTTGTTGATAATGGTAAATCACTACTTTTAGCTTTAGAGATAGTCCTAAAGTCTGCAAATCTAACTTTGATACTCACTGTATTTGCTGCATAATTTTTTGCTCTCATTCTATGAGCACAGCGAGCTGTTAATTTCAAAAACTCTCGCAATATTAATTCTTCTTGATCTAGGTCATAAGCAAAAGTCTCAGCTGCGCTAATTGATTTTTCTACTTCTCCATATTCAATTGCGCGATCATCTTTACCCCAAGATAATTGGTATAAATGCTTTCCAGCAGCGTTTCCTAACGCTCTAATCAAAGTTTTTTCGGAAAGATGTGCAATATCTCCAATAGTTCTAAGACCGAGTGAATGTAATTCTTGTTCTGTTTTTTCCCCCACACCCCACATTGCCCCTACCGGAAGTGGATGCAAAAAATCTAATATCCCATCCAAAGATATTTCCCTAAGTCCATTTGGCTTACAGGAGGTGGATGCCAACTTAGCTATAAATTTATTGGGGGCAATTCCAACTGAACAAGTTATTTTTTCCTGTTCAAAAACTTTTTTTCTAATTAACTGTCCAATTTCTTGAGCGGTTCCTAGTAATTTTCCCGCACCTGAAATATCTATAAAAGCCTCATCTACACTAATTTGTTCCACTAATGGTGAAATGGAATCAAAGATCTCCATGACTCGATCTGATACTTCACTATATTTTTCATGGTTAGGGGAAATAAATATTGCATTGGGTGCTAAACGTCGTGCCTGCGATACTGGCATGGCAGAATGAATTCCATATTTTCTAGCTAAATAATTTGCAGAACTAACTACTCCTCTAATTCCAGCGCCAATAACTACTGGCTTGCCTTTCAAATCAGGTCGATCTCGTTCTTCCACAGAAGCGAAAAATGCATCCATATCAACATGCATAAATTTTTTGTTTTCAGAGTTAGTCATGATCTAGCCTTTTGAGCAATGGATTTTTGAGCAATGGATTTTTGATAATTTTGGAAAGCAGTTGGTAGATCCCAAGCATTTATCGCTCTCAAAGATACTCCTCGCTCTCCAGTTCTGCGCAATACCCCTTTGGCTAATATTAAACGGGAGCGGTATAAAACCTCGGAGGCTACCCCTTGAGCATCTTCAAAAAAAGTTAGGTCATTACAACCATAACCATCATCTAAGGTGAGAAAAAGTGTTCTTTTACCAGAACGCATTGGTGGAGATTGCAAAGCTACCTTTACCCCTGCTACTAAATAAGTTTGGTTACTTCGTTTTTTAATTAAATCACAGGATTTAACCACTCCTATCTCCCCTAAAAACTCTTGATAAAAACGCATCATATGTTCGGAAACATCTAAACCTAAAATATCCAATTCTTGATCTACTTTTTCCATTAAATTAAATTCTGGCAAACCACTGCTTTTAGCAGGTGGAGGCAATAACTCTAAAGTTAATTGTTTTTCACTATTTTGCTTTCCCAGAGTTCGGGCAATCTCCCGCAAATGCAAAATTAAATCTCGTCTATTAAATTCTTGGCCTTGATAAATTTGATCAAAAGCCCCTACTTTAATTAAAGATTCTAAAACTGGGTAAGATAATTTAGTTCTATAAACACAATCTGCCAGATCCATGATTGGGCGAGCTGCAATAATGCAATCTATCTCTGCTTGGTTAATGCCAGAAATATCAGATAAACCAATTTGAATTCCATAGATTTCATTTTTATTAGTATCAGTTACTTTTGTAACTGTATAACCTCTTTGGGAATTATTTATATCCACTGGCAGTATAGGTACCCCAAATTGACGCGCTTCATCTAACAATAATCTGCGTGGATACATACCTGGATCATGAGTTAATATTCCAGCTAGAAAAGCAGCGGTGTGGTGAGCTTTTAACCAAGCGGATTGAAAAGTAGGAAGTGCAAAAGCGGCAGCATGTGCTTTACAAAAACCAAAGGAAGCAAAAGCGGTAAGTATCTCCCAAATTTTGTCCACTATTTTTCGCTCAAAGCCATTTTTTAAAGCAGCCAAATAAAACCACTCACCAATTGCAGGTCTTTGTTCTAACTTGCCTAGATTTCTTCTTACCTCATCTGCCTGTGCCAAACTAACTCCAGCTGCAACTGAAATAACTTTAATTACCTGTTCATGAAAAACTAAAACACCAGAACTTTCATCCAAAATTGGATCTATTTTTGGATGTAACCGCAGCCTAGGAGCAAACCCATGTCTAGTATTTAAAAAAGGGGTAATCATGTCACTTTTAACTGGGCCGGGACGAAATAAAGAAATATCAATAGTAATATCGGTAAAACTACTAGGTAAAAATTTTCCGACTAACTCCCGTTGCCCGGGACTTTCCACTTGAAATACCCCTAAAGTTTTAGTGGAACCAATTAATTGATAAGTTTTTTGATCAGTTAAATCAACACCATCAATATCAATATTTTTACCTTCTACCCGGGCAATCTCTTTTAGTGAGTAGGCAATTGCAGATTGCATCCTCACCCCTAAAATATCTAATTTTAAAAGCCCAATTGTCTCTACATCATCTTTATCAAATTGCACCATTGGATAATTACTTTGATTTGGTTCAAAAGGAGCAAAGTTATGTAACTGTAAATCTGATAACAAAACAGCACAAGGATGCATTGCTAAATTTCTAGGAAGATTATCTAACTTTTGGGCTAACTCCACTAAAGCCCGCAATCTAGGAGCGGTAATATTTAATTGCTTTAACTGAGGTAAGGAAGCTACCGCTATTGAAATATCTCTGGCCCGCAAATGTGGAATTGATTTTGCTAAATAATCTACTTCACTAGGAGATATACCTAACGCTTTTCCTACATCTCTAATTGCATGCCGGGAGCGATATCGCTCTACCATTGATACAGTTGCGGTGCGGGAATTGCTTTTCCCATTCCCCCATAAATCACCACCAAAGTAATCAAAAACTAGATCATAGACCTCTAACCTGCGCTCTGATTCCACATCAATATCAATATCTGGTAATTCACTTCTTAGAGTCGAACAAAATCTTTCCATCAATAAACCTTGGGAGATGGGTTCAATTTGAGAGATGCCTAATAAATAATTAACTATTGAACCAACACCACTTCCCCGAGCGGCCACTCTAATTCCTTTAGCACGGGTCAAATCAACAACTTTTGCTACTGTTAAAAAATAACTTTCATATCCAAGTTGTCTAATAGTGGCTAACTCTTGATCTAATCTTTCACTAGCTAGTTTTGCAATTGGACCTTGATATCTTTTTAATTCTGATTTAGTTCTTTGATGTAAATAATTAATCATCTCTTCTTGATTAGCAAAACCAATTGCTTTTGCCTCAGGCAGATGTACTCCACCAATTCCTACATCTACCCGAGCAGATAAATAATGTAACTGTGCCACCTCTTGAGTTTGGGCTAATAATTTTTTACCATCCCGCTCCCCGGCTAATCTACCTATTTCATCTGCTACCTGTTGCATCTTAGGAAAATCCTTTAAATAACCCTCATTGTTTTGCCGCGTAGCGATACGAGCATTCAAGGGCATTAAATTTCGAGCACTATCTAATAAATCAGCAACCATTGCTTGGTTTTGCTCACAATAGCGAACCGCATTACTTAGTATTACTGGAATTTTTCGATCCCGAGCAAAGCCCAAAGCTCTAGCAGCTAAAGGTGAACTCAATATTCCATTGCCACTTACTCGGTGGGAAACTATTTCTAAATACTGGTTTGGGAAGAAATCTCTAAGTGAGTGATAAATTGAATATGCTTCTTCATAATCTCTTTGGGAGATTTGAGAAATTATTTGAGATTCAAAGGTATGAATTAAAGTAATCTCTTGGGTTAAATCACTATTTTTTTTAATTACCTCATAATTTAATAATTTCTCTTCATTAGAAAAATTTACTTCACTTAAAAATCTGTAAAGGCAGCCCAACTTTCCACTTTGGGCTAATAAAATTATTCGGTGTTTTTTCTGGAGAAATCCTAAATTCACTCCCAAGATTGGGCTAATGCCAATTTGTTCCGCTGCTTTAGAAAAAACTATTGCACCTGCCATTGTGTCTCGATCAGTTAAAGCTAAAGCCTGTGCTCCCATCTGCCCCGCACTTTCTACCAATTGCGAGATATGAGAGGCTCCATATTTAAAGGAGTAGCCACTGACTGTGTTTAAATGAGTAAAGAGTTCCATTTCAATTTTTATTTAAGAGCGGGGCCGAGAAGTTGGAGTAATTCGCCAAGTTTTAGTTACTTCATAAAATTCAATATCAAAAGTTTTAATTGTCCCAAGGGGCGCAGCTTCTACTCGCCACAAAGATCTACCGCCATCATTGAAAAGATAATCCGCGATTTCAAAACTATCAGCGCTATCTGGAAGGTGAGAAACGCCATCACTCATCCGATTCCACCAACCTCCAGATTCTCTCCAGCAAGAAAGGATGTTGTAGATATGAAACCTTTCTCCTTTATAAATAAATTCAACTGGCTCCCCTTCTGGCGCTAATACCGCAGGGGGAAAGGCAGGGGGCATTGCTGAATTGGCAGGTATTGAACTGGCAGGTGCTGGCCTAGGAACTAGGGGGTTAGGGTTTTCGAACATATGTTCGAAAAATACTCCACCCCAGAGAAAAATGCAATGTTGCTGGGATATTTAACCCAGAGCTTCGGTTAAATATTGGGTGCCAAATACGCCACGCGGGGCAAAATAGTTGAAACTTCAACTTTCTTCCCTTATCTTTAATTAGTAAGAAAAAGCCACTTTTTAGTGGGCAACTAAATTAGATATGACAATCAAACAAATAAAGCCAAGCAAAGGATAGGTAAATAGATGAGTTTAATATTGGAATTAGCAAGAATAGCATTTGTTCTACTCTTCTTAAGTTCAGGTTTAAATCACCTAACAAAATTAGAAGCAATGACCGGGTATGCAACATATAAGAAACTACCAGCTGCAAAGTTGGGTGTGGTTCTATCTGGAATCCTTTTGATTCTTTCAAGCATTGCAATTGTTATTGGTCTCTGGGTAGATCTAGCAGGTTTAGCGTTAGCAATTTTCTTAGTATTAGCAGCATTTATTTTCCACGGCTTCTGGGCAGAAACTGATGCCACCGCTAAAATGAATGAAACTATTGCATTTTTCAAAGACTTGTCCCTTGCAGGAGCTTCAATCATGACCTATGGCTATGCACACGCAGCCTATAAAATGTGGGAAACAGGTAATCAATTACATCAACCAATTAAGATTTTTGGTTGGGCAATTTACCAACACATCGCTCTTTTTCACTAATTAATATATTTTAACCACTATCGCCCTCCACTATATTTGGTGCGGGGCGATAGTTTTTTGTCGCCAGGTTTTGGAAGAGAGAGTTCAGTATTAGTAAGAAATTAGTGAGGAGCGATTACAATGAGTGATGAGCAAATCAGAAACCATCCAAGTGTGCTACGAGTAGAAAAAGAATTAGAAAATCTTGGATTGAAAAAGGAAATCAAAGTGCTTTCTGAAACCGCACGCACCGCACAGGAAGCAGCAGATGCTCTCGGAATTCATGTAGGACAGGTAGCTTCCTCTATAATTTTTAGATTACCTAGTGGCGCTCCCTTATTGGTTATTACTAGTGGCAGGCACAGAGTAAACACTGAGAAAGTAGCGAATTTGCTTGGGGTAGAAAAATTATTTAGAGCAGATGCCGATTTTGTAAAAAATGCTACCGGTATTTCTATTGGTGGGGTATCTCCTTTTGGCTGGGAGCCAAATACTGATTTAATTCCATTGCCTGCTGTTAAATTACTTGATAAAGACCTTGCAGTTTATGAGGTGCTCTGGGCAGCGGCTGGTCATACCCACGCAGTATTTCCCTTGACCTACCAGGAGTTGTTGAATTTTAGTGGAGCGAGTGAAGCGGAAGTCGCAGACTAAACTTTCCCTATGGCCATTCGAAACTACACCCCAAAACGGCGGGCAGTTAGTGGCATTACAGTCCCACAAAGAAGTATTTTGTTTTCCCTTTTTGTTTTTTATATTGCATTTCAAATAACTTACCCATTAGTCCATGGAAACCTATTGCTCAGAATAACTTTTGGAACAATATTTGTAGGTGTAGCATTAAATTTCTACCACAGTATTTTATCTCAAGGATTTTTATATTCGATATCGCTTTTCTTACTAATTTATTTATATGCATTTGCCATTGAATTAATTGGTTTACATTCCCACTGGCCTTTTGGAAATTATCAATACTCCAGTTCCTTGGGATATTCACTTTGGAAACTACCTTTAATTGTCCCAGCTGCTTGGATAGTAATGGTTTATCCAATTGGGACTTTAATTAAGAGAATAAAATCTAATTGGAGTTTTTTATATGGTGCTATTGGATTAGTAATTTGGGATTTATTTTTAGATCCACTCATGGTGGATGCGGGCAGATGGCAATGGTTAAAAGTCAAGCCTGCACTATTTTTCAGCAAGGAAATTCCACTTTCCAATCCGGTTGGTTGGTTACTTTCAGGAATTGGTTTGATGGCTTTAATATCTAAATTTCCAATGAAAAGGAGGAAAACAAATCCCAGTTTCTGGGTTCCTTATTTGCTTATAATCTGGACTATTTTTTCCTCGATCATCGGAAATTTGTTTTTCTTTCATCATGCTAAATTAGCATTGATAGCAGGTTTGCTATTTATTATTTGGGTTCTTCCATTGCTTTATCAAGTACAGTTTGGACAGCGCGAAATCTAGAATGCTTTATATTTTTTACATTAATCTTTTACTAGCATTAATTGCTTTTGTAAATAGCTACTCTTTTCGAAAGATACCTAAAGAATTAAGGCTAATATTACCTACAACAGTTATTCTCCCCTACCGAAATGAAGTTAAGAATTTACCAAATATTTTAAAATCTTTAGAAAAATCTCTAAAAAATGAAAATCTTTCAGCGGTATTGGTTAATGATCAATCTACTGATGGTTCACAAGAATTAACAACAAAACTGGTGAATAGTTGGGATGATTCCAAGAGGTCTCGGACAAAATTAATTAGCAGTTCTGATAAACCAGAGGGATGGGTTGGCAAAAGTTGGGCTAATTTTCAAGGATTTAAAGAGGTATCTTCCGATACTCAATTTCTATTATTTATAGACGCTGATATTGAATTTAATGAATTTGCCATCTCTAGTTGTATAAACATGATGGAAAAAGAAGAGTTAGATCTAGTTTCCCCTTACCCCAAACAAATAGCACTCACCTGGAGGGAGAAACTTTTTCAACCGCTATTACATTGGTCCTGGATGACAACATTATTGCTTCGCAAAAGCGAGAAATCAAAAAGACCTTCTACTGTGGTTGCTAATGGTCAATTCATGGCAGTTAGAAAAATTGCATATGAAACTTGTGGCGGTCATGAAAAAATTAGAACTCAAGTTTTAGATGATATTGCGCTAGGCCGATTACTTCGCAGAAACAATTTGAATGTAATTTTGGCAGATGGTTTGGAATATATTACTTGCCGTATGTATTCAAATTTTAGCGAGTTGATTGGCGGATACAGCAAATCACTCTGGTCTTCTTTGCCAAATTTATTTGCTGCATTTATGGTTTCAGTATTTTATTTTGCTACTTCAATCTTGCCAGTGCTTGGAATAATTCTCAATTGGAAATATAGTTTAGTATCTCTATTAGCAATAGTAGCTAGTAGATATATTTGCGCACTTAGATTTGGCGAGTCCTTAATTTCACCAATTTTTCAACCAATGGCTATCTTAATGTTTATATTGCTAATGAAACTATCTTGGTATAAGAAATATACTAATAAGATCCAATGGAAGGGCCGCACAATTTAGGTCATAAAAATGAAAAAAGTTTTGATTATTGGAACCGGGATTGGTGCACTTAGTGCTGGAATGAGACTTGCTAAAAATAAATATGAAGTTCATTTTTTTGAAATGAGAGACAAGCCAGGTGGTAAATGTGAGACGGTCGAAATTGGGAATTTTTCCTTTGATAGAGGACCTTCTCTTTTAACTTTGCCTGCTGTATTTAGAGATTTATTTCTAGCAACTGGAAAAAGACTTGAATTAATGGCAGAGTTAAAACCAGTCGAGCCTGCATTTGATTATTACTTTGCTGATGGTACACATTTGCAATTTCCAAACTTATCCTTGAATGGGATTTTGGCAGAGATTGAAAGTAAGTTAGGCAAAAAAGAGAGTCAGGAGTTTGCCCAACTAATAGCACAAGGGGAAAAAATTTGGGATATTTCCCGCACCCCTTTTATTGAAAATGAACTGGATGCAACCTGGAAATATTTTGTTAATCCAGCAATTATTAAAAATATTTATACCATAAAGCCCTGGAAAACTTTGCGG
>OMHY01000032.1 GCA_900298985.1 Streptomycetaceae bacterium | reverse complement strand
CGATTAATTTTAGAGTTAGGAGAAAAGGCTAAAAAATATTTGCAAGAACACCCGGAAGTTGCAGGAAATTCCGGTAAATCCCCGGAAGTGCAACCCAGCATTGTTCAATCAACAAAGGGTGCGGGAGATGAGGAAATTGTTGCCGGCATTGTGGCACTTGGTTTCTCTGCCAAAGCCGCTTCTGCAGCACTAAATCAAGTCCGCACTGACTCTCCTAATTTAGATCTTTCAAAAACTATACGAGAAATTTTGATTTATCTAGCCAAATGATTCGAGAAAAGTAATGTCAGAAGATATTTTGGATGCGAGATTGGAAAATCTTCCTGCCGATACATTAGATAAAGAGCGAGAAATTGAAAGTGCATTGCGGCCGGAGGATTTCACCGGATTTATTGGTCAACAAAAAGTAGTTGCGCAACTTTCTTTAATTTTACAAGCAGCTAAAAAAAGTTCACGCACCCCCGACCATGTTCTATTAGCCGGTCCACCCGGGTTAGGCAAGACAACTCTAGCGATGATAATTGCTAATGAATTAAATGCACCACTTCGTATAACTAGTGGTCCAGCGATAGTTCATGCAGGTGATTTGGCTTCAATCCTTACTACCTTAAGTGTAGGTGAAGTTTTTTTTATAGATGAAATTCATCGAGCTTCTCGCGCGGCATTGGAAATGCTTTATTTAGCGATGGAGGATTATAGAGTTGATGTGGTTTTAGGTAAGGGTGCAGGTGCTACAGCGGTACCAATAGAAATTCCAAAATTCACATTAGTTGGAGCCACAACTCGTTCGGGCGCTCTTCCGTCACCGCTGCGAGATAGATTTGGATTTACCGCGCAGATGGAATTTTATGAAGACAAAGAAATTAAGGAGATCTTAAACCGCTCTTCTCAAGTATTGGGTATAGAAATAGATGATAATGATTTGAATCAAATCGCTTCCCGTTCTCGAGGAACTCCTAGAGTTGCAAATAGATTATTGCGTCGAGTTAGAGATTATTTAGAGGTTCATGGAGCAGTTGAAGATTGGGTAGATCAAGCCCTTACCTTGTATGAAGTAGATCCACTTGGAATGGATCGAATGGACCGAAATTATCTTTCAGCTTTAATTAATAATTTTGCTGGTGGGCCAACTGGATTGAACACTATCGCTTTGGCAGTTGGAGAAGAAGCAGAGACTTTAGAGAGTTTGTGTGAACCTTATTTAGTTCGCTTGGGTTTTTTAGCTAGGACACCAAGGGGCAGAATGGCTACCAGTAAAGCTTTCAATTATTTCAATATGGTACCTCCCGCCCATATTTTTGGATTTACCGGTGAAAATGGGGGAGCCACCCTGTTTGATTAGCCACCTGATATTGCCTTTCAAGTGGAAAAAATATTTTGAAATTACCCTAAACTAAGCCCTTATGTCCGCTAACGTAGATTACAGCGCTATTCCAAGCTCAGGAGGAAACTCCGGGGGCAACTCTGGAGATAAGCCAAAGAGGAAGAAAAACGCACCTAGACCTGGTCTTCGCATTTTTGTTTTAATTGGAGTGCTTTTAGCCTTCACCGGTTTGGCATTTGCGCAAGGTGCAACCACAATTAAATTAGGTTTGGATCTAAAAGGTGGCACAAGTGTTACTTTGAAACCAGTTCAAAGCCAAGGTGGAAAAATTACCAGTGCTGCAATTGCACAAGCGGTTTCAATTATTCGCCAAAGAGTTAACTCTTTTGGTGTCTCGGAAGCAGAAGTCACTTCGCAAGGTGTTGGTGCAAATAGCACAATCGTAATTTCAATTCCAGGAAAGACTGGACAAGATGTAGTTAATACTGTTGGTCAAACTGCAGAATTGAGAATCAGACAGGTCTTAGCTGTCGGCACTCCTAACTCGAAAACGACAGGTGTCACCTCAACTCCAGCAAAAACTAATTCAACTACTACAACCAAATCTGGGCCATCTACGTCTTCTAGTACTACTTCTTCTAGCAATACATCATCTAGCAGCACAGCAACTGGAAATAAAGCCACAAATGGTTCTGCGAAAGGTTCTGCTACAGCAAGCAATGCAACTCCAGTTACAACTTTTCCTACTGGAGTTACTCAAGCATTGAATACACAATTTGGAGCGTTAGATTGTACAAAAGCTGCAGCAAGACAAGGTGGAAGCACTGATGATCCAACTGCCCCATTAGTTACTTGTGATCAAAATGGTTTTGCAAAATATATTCTGGGACCTGCCGAAGTTTTAGGTACAGATATCAAAGCAGCTCAGGCTGCAATTGATCAACAAGGTTCTCAAGGTTGGTATGTGCTTTTAAGTTTCAATGGGGCCGGAACAACAAAATTTGGAAATTTCACTTCCAGAGTAACTGGTCAAGCATCACCACAAAATCAAGGTGCAATTGTTTTAGATGGTCTAGTTCAAAGTGCACCAGTAATTCAAGAAGCAATCAAAACTGGTAATGCTCAAATTACAGGCAATTTCACCCAAGCCCAGGCTTCAAACCTAGCAAATGTATTGAAATATGGTGCTCTTCCACTTGCTTTTACTAGAGATGCGATTCAACAAGTATCACCAACTTTGGGAGCTGATCAATTACATGCAGGACTAATTGCCGGAGCGATTGGATTGCTGTTAGTGGTTCTTTATTCCTTGCTTTATTACCGTGGCTTGGCATTAGTATCAGTTGGTTCTTTAGTAGTTGCTTCAATCATTACTTTGCTTTCCTTTTATCTCTTAGGTAAAGGAATTGGTTTCACTTTAACCCTGGCGGGCATTGCCGGAGCGATAGTCTCTATTGGTATCACAGCGGACTCTTTTATTGTTTATTTTGAACGTCTGCGAGATGAAGTTCGAGAAGGTAAATCTTTAAAGAGCGCTGTTGAGTCTGGTTGGGTGAGAGCTCGAAGAACTATTTTTGTAGCGGACTTTGTTTCTCTAATCGGTTCTATTCTCTTGTATTTCTTTGCAGTGGGAAGTGTTCGAGGTTTTGCATTTACACTTGGTCTAACCACGCTTGTGGATTTGATAGTAGTAATCACCTTTACTAAACCACTTGTAACTTTACTTGCTAGAAACAAGTTTTACTCTCATGGTAGCAATTTATCTGGATTTTCCAGACAAAGCTTGGGCTTACCGGCCTTCGCAAATGGTGCAAATTTAACTGGAACTGAATTAGGAAGTGAATTTGTGAATCGAAATTCTGGTTCATCAAAATCAAGTTATATTGCAGATGCCATAAATCATTCTAATTCTGCAAAAGAGGATGAAATAAAAATTGATCGCAGCCAGGGGGAGATTTAATCATGAGCATTGATACTTCAAAGCAATATAAAACCTCTTTAGGTGGCCGCTTATACCGAGGAGAAAAATCCTTTAACTTCATCGGAAATAAGAAGCGCTGGTATGCCTTATCTGGATTATTGATCATTGTTTCTATAGTTTCACTCTCCATATCTGGATTGAAATTAGGTATTGAATTTAAGGGTGGAGCACAATTCACTGTAACTAAACCTGGAATTACCATTGCCGAAGGTCAAACTGCGCTGAACAAAGCGGGTTATACCGCAGAAGCAGTTTTGCAAAAAATTGGCAATAATAAATTGCAGATACAAACTGGTGCGCTTAATAATGCACAAGTGACAGCGGTAGAAAATTCTTTATCAAGTGAATTTGGTGTGAGTATAGATAATATTGATAACCAAATCATTGGGCCTTCTTGGGGCTCAGATATTACCCATAAAGCGGTACAAGGTTTAATTGGATTTCTACTTTGTGTGATGTTGTATTTGGCTTTAGCTTTTGAACCAAAAATGGCACTCTCTGCAATAGTGGCTGTAATTCATGACGTAGTTATTACAGTAGGTGTATATGCATTGGTAGGTTTTGATGTTACTCCGGCAACTGTAATTGGATTTTTAACTATTTTAGGTTATTCCCTTTATGACACAGTGGTGGTTTTTGATAAAGTGAGAGAAAATACTAAAAACATTGTGGCAAATGGAAAAGTAACTTATTCTCAAGCTGCAAATTTAGCTATAAATCAAACTTTAGTTAGATCCTTTAACACCTCTTTGATTGCACTTTTGCCAGTAGCTTCAATTCTTTTTGTCGGTGCAGGATTACTAGGCGCAGGCACATTGAAAGATTTATCATTGGCATTATTTGTGGGATTAGCAATTGGAACTTATTCCTCTATCTTTGTAGCGACTCCATTACTTGCGCAACTTCGCGAAAGAGAAAGTGCCATGAAAGCTCTTGCTAAGAAAGTTGTTGCTCGCGGTTTAGCAGGTAAGAGTGAAGGAATTGCATCTAATGTTGGTGAGCGAACCGCATCAGTTCCAGTAATTGAATCTGGGGATGCACGTGAAGATTGGGATCGCGGTCCACGAAATCAACCACGTAGAAATACCCGCCGTCGCCGTCGTTAAAAGTTTCTAATGTGTATAGCGCTAACTTCTAACTGTAAGTTGGTGAAATGATGCGCAAACTAAGATTTTGCCTCTGCTGCAATCCAAGTGACGCACTTATTCTTTTGGTAGGTGGGTGAAATGAAGCCCAATCTAGGATTATTTCTCGTAAGTAAAGTGCATTCTTGTCTTATGGAATTGGAGGGGCGATGACTGATTCAAATTCTCCGGTGTCTGTCAGCATTGAACTCGATGAGTTATTGCCACCCCTAATAAATATCTTTAAAGCACATCATCAAGATTTAACTAAAGAACAACTTGCAAAATCTGAAAAACAATTGGCCCATGCTTTTGAATTAGCGAAAAAAGCCCATGATGGTCAGTTTAGAAAATCAGGTGATCCCTATATAACACATCCAGTAGCGGTCGCTGAGATATTGGCAGAGATTGGGCTGGATGCTAATGCACTTTCTGCTGCACTTTTACATGACACAGTAGAAGATACCTCATACACCTTAGATTTTTTACGAAAAGAATTTGGGGAAGAAGTTTCGTTATTAGTTGATGGCGTTACAAAATTAGATAAATTGATATATGGCCCTAATGCCCAAGCTGAAACATTACGAAAAATGGTTATAGCTATGTCCCGTGATATAAGGGTGTTAGTTATTAAATTGGCAGACAGATTGCACAATGCTAGGACTTGGCAATTTGTTTCACCAGAATCTGCCGCCACTAAAGCCAGAGAAACTTTAGATATCTATGCACCACTTGCTAACCGACTTGGTATGAGTGCCATTAAATGGGAGTTAGAAGATATTTCCTTTAAAACATTAGAACTTAAAAAATATGAGGAGATAGATCGATTAGTTTTAGATCGATCTCCAGCTAGAGATGCACTTACCCTAGAGGTTATAGAAGCTGTAAAGGAAGATTTAGCAGAGGAAAATATTGAAGCAAAAGTATATGGGCGCCCAAAACATCTTTACTCGATCTATCAAAAGATGGTAGTGCGGGGTAGGGAATTCAATGAGATTTATGACTTGGTGGGGATTCGAATAATTGTGGATAGTGTTAGAGATTGTTATGCAGCATTGGGTTCAATTCATGCTAGATGGAATCCAATTCCAGGTAGATTTAAAGATTACATTGCTACGCCAAAATTTAATTTATATCAATCCTTGCATACCACGGTGATTGGACCAAATGGCAAGGCGGTTGAAATTCAAATTCGAACTACTGAGATGCATGCCAGAGCTGAATATGGAATTGCAGCTCACTGGAAATATAAAAACAAAGATCAAAGCAGTGCTAATCCTGAAATCTTGTGGCTTAAGCAATTGCATGAATGGCAACAGGAAACCACAGATGTAGGGGAGTTTCTAGATACTTTGCGCTATGAGCTGAATACTCCAGAGGTATTTGTATTTACTCCTAAAGGAAGTGTAATCGCATTGCCAGCCGGTTCTACAGCAGTTGATTTTGCCTACGCGGTACATACGGAAGTAGGTAACAGGTGTATTGGTGCCAAGGTGAATGGCAAATTAGTTTCTTTGGAAGCACAGTTGAGCAACGGTGATGTCATTGAAGTTTTGACAAATAAAAGTCCCAATGCCGCACCATCCAGAGATTGGCTCTCATTTGTTAGATCTCCCAGAGCTCGTTCAAAAATAAAAGCATGGTTTTCCAAGGAGAGAAAAGAAGAGGCAATTGAAGCTGGAAAAGAATCTATTGCAAGGCAAATGAGAAAGGCAGGTTTGCCTTTACAACAAATTTTGGCAGGACCAACACTTCTTAGAATCTCGCAGGATTTACATTATCCAGAGATTGAATCTATGTATGCTGCTGTTGGAAATGGACATATCTCTTCGCAAATGGTGGTGGAAAAGTTAGTTCTATTTTTGGAAAATGATTTGCATGAAGAAATTGAACCACTAACAGATGAATATAGCCCCTTATCAACCCATTTCTCTTCTTTATTGGCGGGTCAATCCTCTGGGAAGATTATTGTCTCTGATGGAACAGCAGATCAATATCGCAAAGGGGCATCCAATGTTTCAGTTGAAGGCATTGGTGATACATATGTAAAGCTAGCCAAGTGTTGCGCTCCAGTACCAGGGGATGAGATTGAAGGGTTTGTTACCAAAGGAAATGGCGTCTCCGTACATAGACAAGACTGCACTAACTTAGCAGATTTGATAATTCACCAAAGAGATCGCATTGTTAAAGTTAAATGGAATTCAGGAGCTAAATCTCTATTCTTAGTAAATATTCAAATTGAAGCACTTGATCGAGCTAAACTTTTGCTCGACATCACACGGGTATTAAGTGAACAACAAGTAAATATTTTAAACGCTTCGGTCTCTACTCGAAAAGATCGTGTAGCAATTTCCCGTTTTACTTTTGAAATGGCAGATGCATCCCATCTTGATTCTGTTTTATCTGCGGTACGAAATGTACCTGGTGTATATGACGTTTATCGCATTACTAATAACTAGGATTCTGATTATTTTATTCCAAGCAGTCTTATCTAAGCATTCTTATCTAAACAGTCTTATCTAAACAGTCTTATCTAAGCCGCAATATCTAAGCCGCAATATCTAAGCCGCAATATCTAAGAAGATATATTAGGGTAGCACCGCTTAATTAATTTAATATCAAAACATTGATTAACTAAGTTTCACTAAATACTGACCTTGCTGATACTGAATATATCTTGCCTCTAGGGGAAGTCCAGGTGCATGACCCATCAACCTCAGACTTCAGTTTCCATCCATAGGAAGTTTTTAAGCGATGATGTCTTCTACAAAGAGAACCTAAATTATCTGGATTAGTTTCACCTCCATTTTCCCAAGGCTGAGCATGATCAATATCATTTCGATAACTAAGTTGTCTGCATCCTGGAAACCTACATCTTTGATCTCGTGCAATAATGAAATCTACTAAGTTTTTTGGAGGTAGATAACAATTGCGCCCGAAATTTAATAAGTTACCTGTTCCTTTTTCTACCACCATATTTCGCCAGTTTGCATCAATCGCTAACTCTCTTGCTATTGAAGCGGGGATTGGGCCATATCCCTCTAAATTGGCAGGTTTTTCATTCTTTCCAGTTAATGTATCTAATTCAACTGTCACATTAACTGTTAATGCTTTATTGTGAACTATCGGTTCATCTATATTTTCTGCAAGGTACCTATGTGCAATTTCTCCAAAAGCATCGGCCCGAAGTTGATCTAGGGTTGGGAGAGCGGCCCTTTCATATTCAAAAAATTCATACTCCTTATCTCGATTAATAAAATCATCATGAATAGTTCTTGGCTTAGCTCCATCTATTCCGGATGCACTTTCTAAAAAGATTTCTTGGGTTTCTGTTTTTCGATCAAAGTAAGTTAGATTAAGAGCCCCTTCAATCTCATTTTCAAAATCTAGATTTTTTGCCCAATGTTTATCATCACCACCTACATCACCACCTACATCACCACCTACATCACCAGATTCACTTACATGTTCACCACTTACATCACCTCTTCCATCACTCAAATGATTT
>OMHY01000031.1 GCA_900298985.1 Streptomycetaceae bacterium | reverse complement strand
TCGGCAGCGTCAGATGTGTATAAGAGACAGGTGCGAAGCCATCTAATTTACCCTTTAGATTTGGAAGTACTAAGGAGATTGCTTTGGCAGCTCCGGTAGAAGTTGGAATAATGGAAAGAGCTCCCGCGCGAGCGCGTCTTAAATCTTTGTGTGGTTGATCTTGAAGAGATTGATCATTGGTATATGCATGAATAGTTGTCATCAGTCCTTTTACTATTCCAAATTGTTCATCTAAAACCTTTGCCATGGGAGCTAAGCAGTTAGTAGTACAGGAAGCATTAGAAATAATGTGGTGCTTAGAAGAATCATAATCATTGTGGTTTACACCCATCACAATAGTTATATCTTCATCAGTTGCAGGTGCAGAAATAATTACTTTTTTAGCACCAGCATCAATATGCTTTTTAGCATCTGCTGCTTTTGTGAAAAAACCAGTTGATTCCACCACGATATCAGCGCCTACCTCTTTCCAAGGAAGAGCAGCTGGATCTCTTTGTTCAAAAACTCGAATGGTTTTTCCGCCAACTGTGATGGAATCAGCGGTATGAGTTACTGGAAGTCCTAGGCGTCCTAAAATTGAGTCATATTTCAAAAGATGGGCCAAGGTGCCGTTATCTGTTAGATCATTAATACCTACAATTTCAAAGGGAGCGTTGCTAGCGAGCGCCGCTCTAAAGAAATTTCTACCAATTCGACCAAAACCATTAATTCCAACTTTAACCACTTTTACTCAACTTTCATCTAAGTCATAACTTTTGTTATAAATGTCAATCTCACTTCAATGTGATTTTCTGGAAAATGAATTCCAAGAAATTGAAAACTAATAGTTTTCAAATACCGGTGTACCTTATCATCAATAAACATCAGCATTGTAAACCGAACAGCAAATAGATTTGATTTTAAGCCTATTCACCAACTAAATCAGGGGGCAAAGTGCTCTCTGTGTCTGGAATACCCAATTCTTGGGCTCTCTTATCAGCCATCGCCAAGAGACGCCTTATCCGGCCAGCAATAGCATCCTTGGTCATCGGAGGAGTTGCTAAGGAACCTAATTCTTCTAAACTGGCTTGGCCATGTGCAATACGTAACTCCCCAGCTTGGCGCAGATGATCAGGAATTTGATCTTGTAATATTTCTAATGCCCGAGATACTCTAGCCGAAGCTGCAACCGCTGCCCTTGCAGACCTTCTCAAATTAGCATCATCAAAATTAGCAAGGCGATTTGCAGTCGCTCTTACTTCCCGGCGCATTCTTCTTTCTTCCCATGCCAATACTGATTCATGTGCACCCAGCCTGGTTAACATTGCAGAGATAGCATCGCCATCTTTCAAGAAAACTCGATCTATATTTCTTACTTCCCGTGATTTCGCTGTGATTCCAATTCTTCGCGCTGCTCCTACTAATGCCAACGCTGATTCTGGTCCGGGACAAGTTATTTCCATACTGGAAGAGCGACCTGGTTCAGTTAGAGAGCCATGTGCAAGAAATGCGCCCCGCCATGCTGCCTGAGCATCACAAATTGAACCGGAAACTACTTGTGGCGGTAATCCACGTACTGGGCGTCCATTATTGTCAACCAGCCCAGTTTGTTTTGCCAAAGTAGCTGCCCCCTCATTTACTTTAACAATGTATCGTGAACCTTTTCTAATTCCACTTCAATGGAAATTACTCCTTGATTAATATGTATAGAGCCAGCAAATCTAAGAAGAGCTGAGACCTCAGCTTTTCGACAACAAGCTTTTGTGGTCGTCAATCTCGCCAATTCATCTTTTACCGCCATTGTCATTGCCACGATGCAAATTAAATCAAAAAAGCAAGTAAGAGGTGGTGGTTTTCCAAACCTATTTTGAGAGATATTTAAAGTTGAGGTTTAGGGTTTAGAAGAATTAAGACTCTTTAGCGACATCACGGTCAATTACATGAGCAGAAATCTCGCCACTTTTCCCTTTTTTTAATTGGTTTAACCTTTCTCCAATTTCGTGGGCAATGGCTACGGATCTATGTTTTCCGCCGGTGCATCCCACAGCAATTGTTAAAAATTTTCTACCTTCATTAAAAAATCCTTGAGCAACTATTTGCAACAATTCTAAATATCTATCCACAAACTCCGGCACATTAGGAGAGTTCAAAACATATTGTTTTACTGAGTTATCTAATCCAGTTAATGGGCGAAGTTCAGTTTTCCAATGGGGATTTGGAATGAATCTGCAATCCACCACTAAATCCGCATCAATTGGTGCACCATATTTATAGCCAAAGGAAAGTACATTTACCTTTAATCTATTTTCATCCTCGGTGGCAATCATTTCATTTACTCGAAGTGAAAGTTGGTGAATATTTAATGCGGAGGAGTCAATTAACATATCTGCTAAACCACGAACTGGCAAAAGTGCTTTTCGCTCTCGAGCGATACCATCACTAATCACACCATCTCCTTGTAGGGGGTGTGGTCTTCTAGTGGATTCAAATCTCTTTACTAATACCTCGTCACTTGAATCTACAAAAAGTATTTGGGTTTGAATATGGTTTTTTTTCAAGGACTCTAAAGTTTCAGATAAATGTTCAAAAGTATGTCTGCCTCTTACATCAACAACCACAGCAATCTTAGAGGCAACACTTCTACTTTCATCAACCAATTTATTAATCATGGTTGGAGGTAGATTATCAACCACATACCAACCTAAATCTTCCAGAGCATGTGCAATAGTTGATCTACCTGCACCACTCATGCCGGTAACAATAATTAATTTGCTACTAGCTAATTTTTCCATGGTTAAATTCTAACTAGAATTTAAATAAAGTCATCATTTTTATCTCGACTATCTTGAAGACCATCATGAAGACCATTATGAAGCCCATCATAAATTTGTTTGGCTAATACCTCACCTATGCCAGGTATTTTGGAAATATCTAATTCAGTGGCTTTCTTGATTGCGGCCAAGGAGCCAAAATGCTCTAAAAGTGCTTTTCGACGAATCTCACCTAAGCCATCAATTTCATCTAAAGCAGATTCCAGCATTACTTTAGATCGTTTGGAGCGATGAAAGGTAATGGCAAAGCGATGTGCTTCATCTCTAATTCTTTGCAACAAATAAAGTGCTTCACTATGTCTTGGGAGAATAATTGGATCTGGGCTACCTGGGAGCCATACCTCTTCCATTCTCTTTGCTAAGCCAACTATTGGTATATCTGTAATACCTAAATCATTTAATGCTTTAATAGCTGCATTAACCTGTGGTTGTCCACCATCTACCACTATTAATTGTGGTGGATAAGCGAATTTAGAAACTTTAGCACCTGATACCCCTAAACCACCCATCTCTTCAATCTCAGTCAAATTCTCCTGAGCAGCTGCTAGGTATCTTTTAAATCTTCGGGTAATTACTTCATTCATTGCTCTGGTGTCATCAAATTTCTTTTCATCATCAATGGAAAATCTGCGATATTCAGATTTTTTGGATCTACCATCTTCAAATACGACCATAGAAGCCACCATATTTGTACCTTGGGTATTTGAAATATCAAAACACTCAATTCGAAGCGGCAGCTGGGACAAATCCAAATATTGGGCTAATTGCGAGACTGCTTCTCCACTAACCGCAGAATCCCCCATTCTCTTTGACAGATATTGCACAAGAGCCTCATGGGCATTTCTTTGCACAGTTTGCATTAATTCAAATTTGTCGCCCCGTTGAGGTTGAATTAGGTTTACTTGGAAGCCCGCTTTTTCACTTAAATAATTTTCTAGCAGGGATATTTCAGCCTCTTTACTTAGCAATTCATTTATCAAAATTTCTCTGGGGATTTCACTTTCCAAATAAATCTTGTTCAAGGCAGCAGCTAAATAGCCCTCTTCTTCTAGAATTTCCTTGCGGTCTAATATCCAACTTCGCGATCCCATAATTCGACCAGATCGCACCATAAATACTGTAAGTGCAATATGAGTTATTTCTTCATAAGCTGCCAGAAAATCACCACTAAATCCTTCACTTAAGAAAGTACCAGCAGTTTGTTCTGATTTTTCTAAGGCCGCTAATTGATCCCGTAATCTCGCTGCTTTTTCAAATTCTTCACTTTGTGAAGCCTCTATCATTTGAGTTTGTAATTCTTTTTTTACTTCATCTGGATTGGTATCTAAAAATTTCACTAGTTTTTTAGCTATTTCTAGATGTTCTTCAACAGTTACTTTTCCAATACAAGGAGCGGCACATTTTCCAATATGGCCAAGTAGACAGGCTCTCTTGGTTTTAGTAGCTTGTTGAAAATTAACATCAGTACAGGTTCTAATCGGAAAAGTATTTTGAGCTACTTCAAAAGTAGATCGCAGCGCCCAGCCGTGGGCATATGGGCCAAAATATTTAGTTATTTTATGGTTTCGATTTCGCGAGATATACATTCGGGGAAATAACTCTCCTAAAGAAATTGCTAAATAGGGATAAGATTTATCATCTCGAAATTGAATGTTATATCTGGGGTTTTCTTTTTTAATCCATGTAAATTCTAATTGCAAAGCTTCCAATTCCGTTTTTACAATAGTCCAATCCACTCTTACCGCATGATGAACCATACGATGAGTTTTTGGGGAAAGATTGCTACCAAAATATGAATTTAATCTATTTTTTAGATTTTTAGCTTTACCAACATAGATAACTTGATCATTTCCATCAAAAAAACGATACACCCCAGGTTCAGTTGGTATATTTTGAGGTCGATAACTTTGGGGGTCAGTCATTTTTTAGATCGCCTTTTATCTTTTACAAATAACTATTTCAAAACTTCAGCTATAAATTTACCAGTGAAGGAGGTGGGTGATTTTGCAACTTGTTCCGGAGTGCCGGTCGCCAATAACTCTCCACCACCTGCTCCCCCTTCGGGGCCCAAATCTATGACCCAATCTGCACTTTTTATGACATCTAAATTATGCTCAATTACCACAACAGTATTTCCAGTTTCCACTAATCTATTTAAAACAATTAATAATTTTCTTACATCTTCAAAGTGCAAGCCAGTAGTTGGTTCATCTAAAACATAAATAGTTCTACCAGTTGATCTTCTTTGAAGTTCAGTTGCCAATTTAACTCTCTGTGCTTCACCACCAGAAAGGGTTGGCGCAGATTGTCCCAAGCGGACATAGCCTAACCCCACATCCTCCAAAGTTTTTAAAAACCTAGCAATTGTGGGTACTGCATCAAAAAACTTTGCAGCTTCACTAATAGGCATGTCGAGGACTTCGGAAATAGTTTTTCCTTTGTAATGAACCTCTAAAGTTTCTCTGTTATATCTTGCACCGTGACATACTTCGCAGGGAACATAAACATCAGGCAAAAAGTTCATTTCAATGGTAATAGTTCCATCACCAGCACAGTTTTCACAACGACCACCCTTGACGTTAAAGGAAAATCTTCCTTGATCATAGCCTCTAATTTTGGCTTCACTAGTTTGCGCAAAAAGCGCTCTAATCTTGTCAAAAACACCGGTATAAGTTGCTGGGTTTGATCGAGGGGTTCTACCTATCGGAGATTGATCAACATGTACTACTTTATCTAAATGTTCTATTCCAACAATTGATTTATGTCTTCCAGGTACTAAACGGGCGCCATTTAATTTATTGGCTAAAGATTGATAAAGGATTTCATTTACCAATGAGGATTTACCGGAACCACTAACTCCAGTAACAGCGGTCATAACCCCGAGTGGAAAAGAAACATCAATATTTTTTAAATTATTTTCTCGCGCTCCTTTTACTGTGACTATTCGTTTAATGTCAATAGCTTTTCTTTTTTTCGGAGTAGCGATAGTTGTTTTTTTGCTGATGTAATTGCCAGTAATGGAGTCTTTGGCACTTATTAAATCTTCTAATGTGCCACTAGAAACTACTTTACCTCCATGTTCCCCAGCCCCTGGTCCAATATCTACAATCCAATCAGCGGTTCTAATTGTTTCTTCATCATGTTCCACAACTATTAAAGTATTTCCCAAATCGCGCAGTTTGGTTAAAGTGTCAATTAATCTTCTATTATCTCTTTGGTGAAGTCCAATGCTTGGTTCATCTAAAACATAAAGCACCCCAACTAAACCCGAGCCAATTTGAGTTGCTAATCTAATTCTTTGGGCCTCTCCTCCCGATAAAGTTGCAGCAGGACGATCTAAAGATAAGTAATCTAAGCCAACATCTAATAGAAAACCTAGGCGAGCATGTACCTCTTTTAAAACTCGATCTGCAATTTTACGCTCTCTGGCTCCTAACTTTATTTCTTTCAAAAATTTTGCACATTCCCCAATGCTCAACTGAGATATTTGAGCAATTGATTTTCCACCTAACTTAACTGCCAATATTTCAGGTTTCAATCTTGCTCCCAGGCAAACATGACATGGGACCTCTCTCATAAATGCTATATATTTTTCCCGCGCTTGATCAGAATCTGTTTCATCATGTCTGCGTTCAATATAGGGAATTACACCTTCAAATTCAGTAGTGTAAATGCGCGCTCTGCCATATCTATTTTTATATTTAACTTGAATTCGAGTTTCTGAACCATATAGCAAAACCTCTTGGGTTTTTTGCGGTAGTTTATTAAAAGGTTTATCCATGGAAAATCCCATTTCCTTGGCTAAACCTTCAACTAACCGGAGGAAGTATTCCCCGGTCTTGAAATTCCAAGGAGCAATTGCACCTTCATTTAGAGTTAACTCTGGATCTGGAATAACAAGCTCTTCATCTACCTCTTGTCTTGTACCGATACCGGTACATTCTGGACAAGCACCAAAAGGTGAGTTAAAAGAAAATGATCGAGGTTCTAATTCTTCAAAAGATAAATCACAGGAGTGGCATGCTAGATGCTCAGAATAAATTTTTTCTTTATCCTTTTTCTCTTTGACATCAACTAAATCTAAAATCACAATTCCATTTGCTAATTTCAAGGCATTTTCAATGGAATCAGTTAACCTGGTCTTACTATCTGGCTTAACTGTTAATCTATCAACTACTACCTCAATTGAATGTTTTTCCTGTTTCTTTAATTTAGGAACTTCATTGATGGGATAAACCTCACCATCAACTCTTAATCTAGAATAACCTTGAACCGCTAACTCTTTAAATAAATCTACAAATTCACCTTTACGTTCTCGCACTACCGGTGCCAAAACTTGAAATCTAGTATCAGCTTCCATTTGTAAAATTTGGTCCACAATATTTTGGGGTGATTGACGTGTTATTGCTTTGCCGCAATTTGGACAATGTGGTGTTCCAGCACGGGCAAAAAGTAATCTTAAATAATCATAAACCTCAGTAATGGTTCCAACTGTAGAGCGCGGATTTCGATTGGTAGATTTTTGATCAATAGAAACGGCTGGAGACAAACCTTCAATGAAATCTACATCTGGTTTATCCATCTGCCCTAAAAACTGTCTTGCATAAGCAGATAAAGATTCCACATATCTGCGCTGTCCCTCAGCAAAAATAGTGTCAAAAGCAAGAGAAGATTTTCCAGAACCAGAAAGGCCGGTAAAAACTACCAATGAATTTCGCGGAATTTCGAGGGAAATATTTTTGAGATTATGCTCTCTGGCACCTCTAATTACTATTTTGTCATCCGCGAGCATTGCCAAATCCTATCTGGAGAAATCAAATACCGGCTTCTTGAAGTTGTCTTAACTCCTTCTTTAACTCTCTGATTTCATCTCTTAACCGGGCTGCCAGTTCAAAATGCAGTTCGGCTGCTGCTGCCCGCATTTGGTCAGTCATTTGGTTGATTAATTCCAATAGCTCTTTTTGGGCTGATGTGGAAGCAGATAATTTACCTTTTATTTTCTTGGCTTTGGCTAAGGTAGATTTTTCCAAATCTCCCATCTGCTCAATAAGCTCTTCATTTTCTACCTCTTCCTTAATAATCAAATCAGTAATATCTGCTATCTTTTTTCGAAGCGGAGTTGGATCAATACCTTTTTCTTTATTATAAGCAATTTGCTTTGCCCTTCGCCGATTAGTTTCATCAATTGCAGCACTCATAGCGGGCGTGACATTATCAGCATACATATGTACTTCACCCGATACATTTCTAGCTGCTCTACCTATAGTTTGGATCAATGATGTTGTAGATCTTAAAAAGCCCTGTTTATCAGCATCTAATATTGATACTAAAGATACTTCAGGTAAATCCAATCCCTCACGCAATAAATTGATACCAATTAATACATCATATTCACCTAAGCGCAATTGTCGAAGCAACTCTACTCGCCGCAGCGTATCTACCTCTGAATGTAAATACCGTACTTTCATTCCTACATTGGTGAAGTAATCTGTTAAATCCTCTGCCATTTTCTTAGTGAGAGTTGTTACTAGGGTTCTTTCATTCTTCTCTGCGCGCAAAGAAATCTCATGCATTAAATCATCTATCTGGCCTGATATGGGTTTCACCTTTATTTGCGGATCTACTAAACCAGTTGGTCTTATTATTTGTTCAACTACATCTCCTTTTACTTTTTCTAATTCATATTTTCCAGGAGTAGCAGATAGGTAGAGTGTTTGACCGATCCGACCTAAAAATTCATCAAATTTCAATGGCCGGTTATCAAGCGCAGAAGGCAACCTAAAACCATGTTCAACTAAGGTTCTTTTGCGGGATGCATCTCCCTCATACATTGCTCCTATTTGCGGAACAGTCACATGGGATTCATCAATTACCAAAAGGAAATCATCTGGGAAGTAATCTAATAAACAACTTGGTGGTGAACCCGCTTCTCTGCCATCTATGTGACGAGAATAATTTTCAATTCCAGAACAAAATCCAAGTTGTCTCATCATTTCCAAATCAAAGGTGGTGCGCATACGAAGGCGCTGTGCTTCCAATAATTTGTTTTGTTTTTCAAATTTTTTAAATTCTATTTCCATCTCTGCTTCTATCGCTGAGATTGCTCTTTTCATACTTTCTTCACCCGCGGTGTAATGAGAAGCAGGAAAAATATAGGCCTGAGGTTGTTCGCTGATAATTTCGCCAGTTAGCGGATGCAAAGTTAGAATTCTTTCAATCTCATCCCCAAACATCTCAATTCTTATTGCTAACTCTTCATACATGGGGATTATTTCAAC
>OMHY01000030.1 GCA_900298985.1 Streptomycetaceae bacterium | reverse complement strand
GTCTGAGCGCCTTCTTCTTGCTTTGCGTCGTTCCTGATATTTAGTTATTTCCTCTGGAGTCAACTTTGCCAGTTCACTGTTTGAAAGTGCCTTATTTTCAGGTTCCCAAACTGAATAGCATTTTGATTCAAAGGTAGGATCATCTTCCCCAACGTGGACAAATATGAAAGGAGTTTTTTTAAATCCTCCTCCGACCACGCTGATCCACCCAAGCTTCTCTAAGTTCTTGCGTTTCCTATGTACTGTGCTAACAGACATACCTGTATATGCGGCTACCCGCTCCTCTTCATAGAAAGATGGGGTGTTATCTGACCAGTTGTAAACGCCAACGTAGAAGTTCAAAAGATGCTTATCCAGAGAATGAAGCCTGGCTTCTCTCACTTTTTTAACCATCTGAAAATAGGTTGTCCCATCTTCCAAGGCTTGGAGCTTTTCTGTACCCTCGTATCCGTTCATTTCACCTCCTTTCGTTTGTTGTGGCCACAATCCCCCTCAAAAAGGGCTTATTCCCCAAAAAGGCATGTTTTTGTGACCTATACCACTATTATCCCATGCCTCAAAATTTGTTGTCAAAATGTCCGATTTATGACTAAATCAGAATTTAGGCATAGCCCCTCATGAGTTGTAGTTCTGGCCCCTCACAAGCCACTCAGTTCAAAAACTATTTCTTTGCCTTCGCCGTGCCCTTCACATTGATTTTTAGTAAGTATGGCTTTCCAGAAGTATCCATTAATTTAATTAAATATGTTCCACTATGAGTAAGTTGTAGAACAGGCAATCTCGCAACTCCGTTTACATCAACTTTAACTTTACCAAGATCAATAGTTTTTCCATCCAGACTCAACGAAGCTTTCAATTCCAATTTTGGCGGAAGTGCCTTTAGAACTGGCTGAAAAGGGACTCCTATGGGAGCTTGAAGTTTTGGTGCAGTTTCAAGTGATTTGGATGGAAATGCAGATACTTTTTTATTGCTTTCGGTTTCTTTGTAAACAAATATTCCATCTGCTAATTTAGTTGGAGAATTTGTTTGCGTCTTTTCTGGATTGGTAGTCTTTGGGTCTGAAACTTTGCTTGTAGGGAGAGATGGATTTGGCGTAGGAATTAGAGGACTTGAGGTTGGCTTGTCTTCAGGTGGCGTTGAAATTGCACCTCGGCCTCCAAAGTTTCTAGGTGCAGCTATTGTATTTAAAGAGGTACATACAAATTCCTCAGTTGTGTTATTTATATACATTCCATTTTTGACACTTGATGGATAATCCGACTGCGAAGTACCTGCCTCTTGGCCACTTAAAATAACATGGCCAGAATTACTTATATTTACGTTTGCGTCGTCTCTTTTAAAATAATATTTGAAACTTGAATCATAATTAGTTATATCAAAACTGCAACCACCATTTTCACTTTTTATATTTGCAATATGTGGCACTGCGCCATTTTCTAGAGTTAAATTAATTGACGCTGTACCAGTATCACCTTGGATATTTGTCTCGGTAATTTCATATTTATATGAATCTCTAAAAGGAGCTTGTGGATGGAATATACCCACTCCGGTGGTTGGATAAAAAGTAATATTTGGATCGTCTATTGCATCAATGCTGAAATTTCCAACTGGAATTGGACCTCCCGTATTAAGTGGCCCGAATTTCTGGTTACTTGCGTTATATGAGATTGAGAAAATTGGATTGGCTACTAGAGTTTTCATTGTATTTCCATCCAAATTACCTACAAGTGTGAAATTTCCATCAGGTGAAATCTGCACAAAACCCTGAGTTCCTTCGTAGAAACTTTTAATAACTTCATTAGTCTGTAAATCAATTTCAAATACTCCTGGGTCAGCACCAGACCCAACAAATGCATATTCGCCGCTTGGTGAAATGGAAATCCATGCTGGAGATAGACCGACGGAAATTTTTGAAGTTTCCAATTGAGACTTTAAATCAATTCTGTGAATATATTTGTCCGAATCTGCGGCTAATAAATAACTACCATTTTTTGAAACAGCAATGGACTGGACTAAGCCAAAATTCTGATCAAAATAACTTACCGAATCATTGCTCAAGTCAATTTTTGCGATTTTAGAGGTAAATTCTCCACTCAAAAATCCAGCATAAGCAAAATTTCCGTCTGGCGATAATGCAAAATCATATGAATTATTTCCAATATTAATACTGCTAACAATCTCATTGGTATTGGCATCAATCTTGGTTAAAGTTCCATCAAAGGCCAAGACATAAATGAATTCCCCAGTGCTGGAAAAATGCATAGCAAGTGGCTGGACGCCTACTTTGATTGAAGCAAGTACCTGATCGGTGCTGGCGTCAATTTTTAATATTGAATTTCCTGGGTTTTCTTTATATCCAGTTAGGGCTATGAATGCAATTTGATCATTGGGCGAAATTACAATTGAGGAAGTTAAATCACTTAAAGGAAATTCATCTACTTGAGCTAATTCAGGTACATAAGTAGTGCGAATTTTTCTTACAACTTTATTTATATTGTCGGCAACAAGTGCGAAGGATGCATTTTTCTGTTCATCTCCAGTTGTTGGACTTCCATAAATTCCATCATGTGAAATTGCCACTGCCGATGGGTTTTTAATCTCTGGATTTAAGTTGTAAATTTCATATGCCGTTAACATTGATGAATATGGATCTGTAGCAAATGCAATTGCAAGCTGACCCCCTCGCAAAAAGAGAGCGCTTGAAGGTTTAAATCCAACCGGGATTGTTGCAGTTACTGAATCATGAATTAAGTCAATTAATGAGACTGAAGCATCACCATAATTAGCAACCATAGCTAACGTTCTATCATGAGAAATACTTAGACCATTTGGCCCCGAACCGACCGTATATACAACGGGAGGTTGAGAAAAATCTGGTAGGTAAAAATTGTAAACTTTATTCGCATTCAAGCACGATTCATCTTCAGAATAAGGATAACTTAATAACAAATAGGTATCGTCATCTGAAATTGCTAACGAATGAGTAAGTTGTCCAATTCCACAAGCAACCGATGTGCCAATCGTCTTTGTAGCGTACACATTGTGATTGATCGTATCAATTTTAACAATTTCTCCACGATCAACTAAAAAATAAGCAAAAAGGCCATCGTGTTGAACTGCAATAGAATTTACATGTTGATTGTAAATATTTTGAGTGTCAACAGCATCAATTTGCAAATTTAATAGCTCAACACTTGTACCTAAGGCAATATATAGAAATTTATTGTCTGGAGTTATATTTATTGCTCCAATATCCTTATCTAAATCAAGTTTGTATGTAAAAACAATTCTGTTTTCACTTATTAATATTTTTACAACTTCATTTCCGCTAGCTGCATATAAATATGTCCCGGTTGAATCCACAACTAAGTCACCAAATCCAAAATCTATTGCCTTATCAAATGTACGAGTTAGAACGTCATATCTTATTAATCCACTTCCAGCTACATCAGCATAAACATATTTACCACCAGGCACAATTACAGAATTAGTGGATCCAGAGAAATATTCAGAATTTACTTTGGTGGATAACTCAAAAGAAGCAAATGCCTTATTTGATAATAAATTACATAGAAAAAATATAATCACCAATAATTTAGTGATTCTTGGAAAGAACATAAAATCCATTATATATTCTTAACAAATATCTCAAATATATATGTGTGAGTGTAAATATATAAAGTTTCTGTAACTTTGATATTGGAAGAGAATAATAAATTCTTACATTTATAATGATCTCTTCAAGTATAGACTAATAGGTGATTTAGATTTGAATAGAATAATCAGGTGAAATCATCCAAAATCCATCCAAAACTCTTGATTTTTGACCCATGTTCCTACAAAATAGGATGTAGGTCAAGAACTTGTACGTTCTGTATGTGTCCTAGAGGGCTCAAATATAACGAGTCCCTCACAACGCACTTGAATTAACGAATTCCGAATTAAGCAACAGGTCTTATTTTCAAGCGTAAGGTTTTACTCTTAAGATTGCAGAGTAAATATAAGCTGAGGCATTTGTGTAAAACTCATCACGGCTTATACCAATTGTATTTTTTAAAGCAGTATCAAAATTAACTCCACTTCCTGTTTGTTCTAATAAGTTGACGTACTTATCCAAACCATAATTTCCTAAGAAATATTCATATAATATTCCGCCAACTGCGTACGAAAGCTCAAATGCTTCCTGAGGCATACCTTTTTCAGTTAAATAAATTAATTTTTTCATGTTTAAGGCTGAATCAACCTTTATAAACTTCTGTTTATCTTTTAATAATTGCCAGAGTTCCCAATCCAACGCATCAGAAGACCATCCTATATTCCCAAAACCTGATAGGTACCCAATTGAATTTGCTGAACCCTCGATAAAATTTAATGGGCGCCTGATTCCAAAAACATCTTCGTTAACGGTACTAGGCTCACCATTTAGTCTATAAAAATAGCCTTGTACTATATGTGTGAATTCATGTTTCGCAACTTCTGGCCATTCATAATTAACGTAATTTAAATTTAAATCAGAAGCTGTGGCTAAATACAATTCCCCATACAATGATCCATTGTGATCCCAATAATCAGCTCCCCCTGCTATGAAAGGTCTCTCCCCTTTATTTTCTAATCTATCTAAAGTATTTTGAAGATTCCTATCCATCCAAGAATTTTCTTTGATCTTAATTCTATCTTTCTCAGTTACAAAATAAACATTAACATTTATTTTATTCCTGAAGTATTGGTTCCATATAGCAGCAGCCTCATCAAGTTCTCTTTTATTATAATCAATTAGATTCTTTGGAAAATTATTGGGGATGACATATGTAAAATCAACATTTGGATGGGTTATATTGTTAAGAGTTTTATGAAGTTGATTATAAGCATTTACTCTAATTGGATCAAATTCGGCGATTTTTCTTGAATCTTTTTCAAAAAATATTCCACTACTTGAAAGTCTAGTAAGTTTGTCATTTTTGATGCCATAAGTGAGTCTCCTTCTAAAATCTACAAAATCTTCAAGGCTGTTTGAATTTTTGCCATTCGTTTCTGAATTACCAATTCCTTGGGTTTGTTCTACCGTCCAAATCATTTTTTTATTTATTCTCAAACAAACATACTTTTTTGAATTATAGATTTTAGTTAGTTTTATTTTTGGACACGAACTTCCATAACTGAGATCAGCGGCATTTCCCCAAACTGGCATTAAAGATGTGACTAAAACAAAAATAATTACAAAACTTCCAACTTTCTTCACTTCCATATTCTCCTATGGAGATGAAAGCTTTAGTGAATATCACCCAAAATTTATACAAACCGTTGATTTTTGACCAAAATTCCTACAAAATGGGATGTAGGTCAAGAACTTATACGTTCTTAATGTGTCCTTTTTGAGTGATTTACAACGAGTCCCTCACAACGCACTCAAATTTCAATCCCAAGAATAGACAAATTCAGGAAAATAAAGTCAAATCTCAAAATTATCCAATCTCTTCTTTAATTGATAATTAAATAAGGCTTTTAAAAAAGTCACTTTTGTTGAATATTCAACCTTGATTTTT
>OMHY01000029.1 GCA_900298985.1 Streptomycetaceae bacterium | reverse complement strand
GTGGTATGCCAGATAAAGAAAACTTAGATACTTTATTTGAAACAATTTTCCAAACTATACCTGCACCAATTTTTCATGAAGGCGCACCACTACAAGCCCACGTTACAAACCTTGATTCCTCTCCCTATCTTGGTCGATTAGCACTTTGTCGAATTCATGAAGGAATTATTAAAAAAGGTCAGATGGTTGCATGGATTAAACAAGATGGTTCTATAGAGCGAGTAAAAATTTCAGAGCTATTAATGACTGATGGTTTAGAGCGAGTGCCAGCACAAGAAGCTGGTCCTGGTGACATCATCGCAGTTGCAGGAATTGAAACTATTACTTTGGGTGAGACTTTGGCTGATCCCGAAAATCCAATTGCGCTGCCTCCAATCATTGTTGATGAACCTTCAATCTCTATGACAATTGGTATTAACACCTCTCCACTTGCTGGCCGAGAAGGAAGTAAGTTAACTGCGCGCCTAGTAAAAAACCGTCTAGATGCAGAGTTAATTGGAAATGTATCTCTCCGAGTTTTAAACACAGATCGCCCAGATACCTGGGAAGTTCAAGGTCGCGGTGAATTACAACTCGCAGTTTTAGTTGAAATTATGCGCCGCGAAGGTTTTGAATTAACAGTTGGAAAACCACAAGTAGTTACTAAAACCATAAACGGAAAATTAAATGAACCTATGGAGCGCTTAACTATTGATGCGCCTGAGGATTATCTTGGCGTTATTACTCAATTAATGGCGCTTCGCAAAGGTCGTATGGAGCAGATGGTAAATCACGGAACTGGCTGGATTCGCATGGACTATAAAGTTCCTTCACGAGGTCTCATTGGTTTTAGAACCGAGTTCTTAACTGAAACTCGCGGTACCGGTCTTTTGCACCATGTATTTGATGGTTATGAGCCTTGGCATGGCGAACTTCGCACTCGTCCTACCGGTTCTTTAGTTTCAGATCGTTTAGGTGCAATTACCTCTTACGCGCTTTTCTCCTTACAGGAGCGAGGTGCGATGTTTGTTGAACCTGGCACTGAAGTTTATGAAGGCATGATTGTGGGCGAAAATTCTCGCCCCGAAGATATGGATGTAAATGCAGTTCGTGAAAAGAAACTCACCAATATGCGCTCTGCCACCGCAGATGAATTAGAGCGTTTAATTCCACCAAAGAATCTAAATATGGAGCAGGCGTTAGAGTTTTGCCGGGAAGATGAATGTATTGAAGTCACACCCAAGTCTGTTCGTATCCGTAAAGTAATTCTTGATGCGGGGGAGCGCGCTCGCTTAACTGCCAGGGCTAAGAAGAGTAATTAGGAATAGCGGAAAATTACTTTCGGCTCAATTAAAGAGCTTTTAATTTCTTTTTTCAAAAGTAAGTTGAGTGCTTGCCCAGCTACTTGATCTAAATTTTGATCTACTGAAGTGAAATTAAATTCCTTGGAGATTGGGCTGTTGTCAAAACCAGAGATTAGTAAATTATTTAAATTTAAACTTTTTGCTGTTAATATTGCCCCAAAGGCAATACTGTCACTCACACAAACTACCGCATCTAAATCTGGATTTATTCTTAGAAGTTTTTGCAAACCTACTTGGCCTGTTTCAATTGATTCATTTCCAAAAAAAGCTAGATTTTTTTGTGGAAGATTCAATTGATTTGTGGCTTGCTTCCAACCCAGGTATCGATCATCATTTACATTTTTTGGAGTGATTTGATTTGAAATTGGCCACCCAATAAAGCCTATATTTCTTGCACCTTTTTCATAAAAACCAGTGACACATTGTTCAATTCCAAGGTTACCTGCAACATCTACCCACAATAAATTTGGATAAGGAGATTTGCTATTCGAATATTGCCAATGTCTGCCAAATGTTACCGCTGTTAATTTCAAATCCAACAATACTTTTAATCTCCTGTCTTTATCTTTAGTAGAGGTAAGTATCACTCCATCAATATGCTCCAGTAATTTATGTGGTTAAAGAAGGTATGTGTCATAAGCAAAAGGGTAGGGGATAAGCGAGTGTTTCCGGCAAATGTCACCCGGGGTGGCTAAATTTTCCCTGTGCGCGTTAAGTTAGTTAAACCCGGTGATTCATCTGAATTGGGAAGTAGTGCTGCACAAAATCGAAAACATAAAGTAGCGTCGATTAAAAACTTAGATGAAAATATTTTGTTAGCGATTAATTCAAATTCGCCTAAGACCATTTTGTGGGCGAATGCAGGAGTTGGAAAATCAAGTGCAATTGTTGGGAGAGTTTTAGAGTTATTAAAAAGAGGTGTAGATCCTAAAAATATTTTAGTAATTTCTTATGGGCGAGAGCGCGCAAATGAATTGCGAGATGAAATAGTAATAAGTGCAGGAATAGATTTATATGAGCCATTAGTGAGAACATTTCACGCTGTCGCATTTTCAATATTGAATGAAAAAATAGAACCAGATGATCCAAGTTTTGTTTTAATGTCTGGAGCAGAACAAGAAGCTTTAATCAGAGAGTTGTTGGATTCAACAACTACAAAAGTTAAGTGGCCTGATGAATTACAACTTGCATTAAAGACTCGGGGATTTGTAAAGGAGTTAAGAGAGTTAATCTCTAGGGCAAGTGAATTTAATATCACTCCAAAGAAAATGAAAGAAATGGCGATTACAAATAAAGAGCCTTGGTGGAATTATGCCGCAGATTTTTTTGAGGAATATTTAGCAACTAGAGAATTAGCTAGTCACAATGTTTTGGAAAGCCCGATTCCAATTGATACCTCTTCAATAATTCAAGAAGCGGTATATGCGCTAAAAGAAAAACCAGAGTTAGCAAAAAAGATTTCTGGACGATACCAATATTTATTAATAGATGATTTTCAGGAAAGTGATTTGGCACAAAGACAATTAGTAGAAGCGTTATCAGTAAAAGAAATATTTATTACCGCCGACCCAGACTCGGCGGTGGGAAGATTTCGTGGGGCAGACCCGGATGGAGTTCGAGAGTGGACTAAGGGTTTTGAAGAGTTTGTATCTAGTAAATCTATAGGCAAGAGCGCTGGGATAGAGTACTTAGATTCAGTAATAACTTCTAGGTTAGGAGGGAAAGCGAAATCTCCTGCTAGAAGGAGTTTAATGCCGGAGGTTTCTAATGAAGGAATTAATTTTGCACATTTAGAGTCAGAAGCAGATGCCGCTTCTTATATTGCGCAAACTTTTAGGCACGCTCATTTAGTAGACAAGATTAAATGGTCGCAAATGGTAGTTATATTGCGCTCACCTGGTTCAAGTGTTTCAGCGTTACATAGGGCATTTTTAGAGTATGAAATTCCAATATCACTAGATCCAACAGCGGTGGCAATTGCACAAAATCCTGTAATCAAGCCATTGCTTAAGATTGCGGAGTTTGCATTAAATCCAAAATTATTAGCAGAAGATAATTGGGGAGAAATTGAAGAGGTATTGCGTTCTGCTTATTGTGGGGCAGATTCAATTTCACTTCGGCAAATGAGAATTTGGCTAGCACAGGAAAATAAAGATAATGAAGTTGCGTCAAATACTACTAACTTATTGCTTAATGTAATTAAAGAGCCTGATTTAGTTAGCGACCCAGATAAATATTTTTCATTGGTGCAATTAGGTAATTTGATTTCGGGAGCTAAAAAAGTAAATTCCCGCAAGGGAGATATTTATGAAATTATCTGGGAGATTTGGGATAACGCTATTGATATCTCTCGGAAAAAAGTTTCCGCCCATTGGCAGGAAACCGCTTTAAAAGGTGGAGTTACAGGACTTCGTGCAGACCAAGATTTAGATTCAGTGATGTATTTATTTCAAAGTGCTCTTCGATATTTGACTAGAACCCCACATTCAAAACCACAGGCATTTATTGATTACATTAACTCTCAAGAAGTAGTGGGAGATGCCATTGTTAATTTTGGAAAAAAAGAGGAAGTAGTTGAAATACTTACAGTTCATTCAACCCAAGGTAAGTCTTGGGAGTTAGTAGCGGTATTTGGCTTACAGGATGGTGTTTGGCCAAATTATAAAGTTAGAGGTTCTTTGCTAGGTTCTGAGCGGTTAGCAGAAAGTATGCGCTCAAGTTTATCTGCCCGAGATCAAATTATTTCCGCACAAAATGATGCTTTGGTGGATGATGAAAGAAGATTGTTGCATGTAGCAATTACCCGAGCAAAAAGTAAATTAATCCTTTCAGTATTTACTCAGGAAAATTCTCAACCCTCAAGATATGCCTCTGAAATTTGTGAAACACTCTTTGATAAAGAGGTAACTGAAATTGAATTTAATAAGTTAGAAATTCCACTCACCTTACCAGCAATAGTTGCTACTGCACGCCGGGAATTGATGGACCAAGAAAAATCTGTTGCAGCAGCACAATTATTAGCTACTTTAGCTAGTGCTGGAGTGCGGGGAGCAGACCCAAAAGATTGGCTGGGTAATAAAGATGTATCCAGTTCCGAACAGATTGTTGCCGATGGAGAAAACATATTCCTCTCTCCTTCAGCGTTAGATAGAATAAATAAATGTCCACTCTTTTACTTTTTACAAAAAAATGGTGGAAGTGATGGGGATTCCGCTCCAGCGTTGATTGGAACTGCAATCCATGCTTTGGCCGCTGATTTAGTAAATAATCCTGATAAAAATTATGAAGATTTTGCTGAGAATTTAGAGCGAAATTTTTCTTTGTTAAGTAAAGAAAAAGGCTGGGTGCGAGATTATGAATTGGCAAAAGCAAAGGGAGTGCTTAAAAGATTATTTGATTGGTTGGAGTATGACCAAAGTTTGGGTAGAAAACTTGTAGCAACTGAAAGAAAGTTTCGTTTGGAAATTGGAAGAGCAATCTTAAATGGTTCAATAGACAGAATAGAAAAAGATGCAGATGGTAAGTTATTTATTGTTGATCTAAAGACCGGTAAAAAATGGGATGGGGAATTGTTAAAAAAATCCCTACAGGTTCAGGTATATCAGTTAGCGGCAGAACAAAAAAAATGGTTAGATCAAGAGTTAATTGAAACACTACCAAGTGAAGTATCTGGCGGAGCTCTGGTATTTTTTAGAGAAGAGAAGGCTAAACCTAAGACTTATGAAGCGCCCTTGCCGGAGTTGAATGAAGAATCCCGGGCTGCCTTAGAAACACAACTAAATGAGATATCAGATGGGGTAAGTGGAATTAATTTAATAGCACAAGCAAATAAAGATTGTTCTAATTGCTCCCTTCGCTCTTCCTGCCCACTTCAACCTGAAGGCAGGTGGGTAATTTGAATGTGAAATATTCAGCACTTGAAATTGCAACTGCACTCGCTAAATATGATCAACAGGTACATCCCCCAACAGAAGAGCAGAGTGCAATTATTGAATCATTACATTTTGCACCTACCATTGTGATTGCAGGAGCAGGTTCGGGAAAAACCGAAACTATGGCTGCTCGAGTTTTATGGTTAGTAGCAAATGGGTTTGCAACTCCTGAACAAATTCTTGGACTTACTTTTACCAATAAAGCAGCCTCTGAGTTAAGTGCCCGTATTAAAAAAAGGCTTCGCCAATTAGCTAAAAGTGGATTGATTTCAAAGGAAATATCGGGAAGTAGATGCGATGTATTTACTTATCATTCTTATGCTGGTCGAATTTTGCAAGAAGATGGAGTACGAATTGGTTTAGATGTTTCAAATGAACCAATTGGCGATGCAGCGATTTGGCAATTAGCTAGAGAAGTTTTGTATAGAGGGGAACCTTTTCCAAAGGATCTAGATTTTTCTTTGAATACTCTATTAGAGCAAATGTTAGACCTTTCAGATGCAATTATTGAAAATTCTCTTACTGTTGAATACTTGAGGAGAGAAACTCAAAATCATTTAGAGATTTTAGAAAATGTAGCTCCTAGTAGAGGCAATACCACAAATGAAGAAACTAGAAAATTTGTTGAGACTCTAAAGTTACGTTTAGAGCTTTTAGATCGAATACCTGAGTTTTTAGAGGAAAAAAGAAAGCGTGGTTGGTACACCTTTAATGACCAGATGAATCTAGCAAGTGATTTAGTTGCAATGGAAGGCGTGCATGGTCTTGATATCAGAGAAAGAGAGCGGAATAAATATAAATTTATTATCTTAGATGAATATCAAGATACCTCTCCAAATCAAACTAGATTTTTAGCAGCGCTCTTCGGGGATGGATATCCAGTAACTGCGGTGGGAGACCCCAACCAAGCAATTTATGAATGGCGGGGAGCGGGAGCGGAAACTTTAAATGCATTTCCAGCTGCTTTTGGTGGGCAGTGCAAGAAATTTACATTGCTTAAATCCTGGCGAAATGACCAATCAATTTTAGATTTAGCAAATATATTGATTACACAAATTGATCAGATGCGGGAACATCTTGGCATGGAGCGGATAGAGGTAAGTGGTTTATTGCCATCGCCCCGGGCACAAACTGGAGAAATTAAATATGGTAGATATTTCACTTGGGAAGAAGAAGCAGCCTCAATTGCGGATGAGATATTAGAGGTCTGGAAAAAATATGAAAATGATAAGTTAGAGCTTTCTGTTAAGAAATCATTTGCGGTACTAGCTCGACATAAAAAATTAATTCCAGCGATTGAAAAAGAATTAAGTGCCAGAAATTTACCGGTAGAAATAATTGGATTTGATGGCTTAATTTATCTTCCCGAAATAGCGGACGTTTTATCTTTAGCCAGAATTGCATATTTGCCTGATAGTGGCAGTGATTTTATGAGATTTGCCACCGGCCCTTATTTGAATTTAGGAGCAAGAGATATAGCAGCTTTAGGAGGATTTTTATCTACCTACAATAAATCCCAAGCACCAAACCTATCCCGTACTTTAACTGCTAATTTAGCTGAGGTTGATTTTGAAAATCTAGATCCGGAGGAGTTTTATTCAGGTTCAGTAATTGAGGCTTTGAATGAGTTTGATAAAGCAAATCCAAAAAACTTTTCTGAAGTGGCTTTCACTCGTCTAACTGAGTTTGCGAATTTAGTCAAAGGAGTTAGAAGGCAAAATTTTGCCAGTTTAACTGATTGCCTACAGCATCTAATAAGAGTGTTGAACCTTGATATTGAAATTATGGTTCGCGATGGAGTTAATTCAAAGAAAAGATATATTGATAACTTTTTAAGTGAAGCAGCTCGTTTTGCTAGAACTGGGGGAAATATCTTTGATTTTCTCTCTTGGATAGAGGTAGTTCAAAAAGAGGAACGAGGATTAAAGGCTGAATCAGTTACTCCCGAGCCAGGAAAAGTTCAGATTATGACAGTACATGCTGCTAAAGGCTTAGAGTGGGATTTTGTAGCTGTTCCAGAAATGGCGGTTGATAAATTTCCAGATAAAGTTCACAAATATGGTTTGTGGGTAAGTACCCCCGGAGCAATTCCATCGCAGCTTCGTAGAGACTCTCACCTTTTTCAACATTTTCAATTTCCCTCTGAATTAACCAGCGCCGGTATTAAAAAAGCGATAGAGGATTTAAAAGATTATTGGAAGGAACGAAAAAAACTAGAGGAATATCGCTTAGCTTATGTAGCTTTTACCAGAGCAAAAAGGCATCTATTAATTACCTCCGCTCATTTTTACGAAACTAATACTAAACCAATAAACCAAAGTGAAATTGCGGAATTAGTAGTTAATTTTAATCAGACAAAACAATTTGCAGAGGCAGAGTTAGAAAATCAGGAATTTGAAAGAACAGTAAAAACTATCTCCTGGCCAGTAAACCAAGATATTGTCACGCAAACACAAATTTGGGCAAGACTAGTGTCTGAAGCAACAGGCCTTAGTGAAACTCAACTTAAAAATCAGCCTATCTTGGTTGCTCTGTTAGAAGAGTTTCTATCGGGCAACCAAGATATCGAAGTTTTAATGCCACATCGCTTATCAGTTTCTGGGTTGATTAACCTTTCAAAGGACCTAGAAAAATTTGCTTTGAATTTACGACGCCCAATGCCTGCTCCGATTGATCCATATTCCAAACGAGGAACTGCCTTCCATCTCTGGCTGGAAAAAAGATTTAAACAAATTACATTAATTGGTGATGATGAATTATTTACCCAAGACCAACTGATAAATGATGAGCCTTTAGAAGTACTTAAAGAAAAATGGCTGGCAAGTAAATATGCCACTTGGGAGCCGGTAGAGGTCGAGATGCCCTTTGATTTAGCGGTAGAAAATTTAGTATTACGCGGCAGAATAGATGCAGTTTATAAAAATGGGGATCAATATTTAGTAGTGGATTGGAAGACAGGTAAATCAAAAACTGGGGAGGAGCTAAAGAAGCTATCCTTACAATTAGCAATTCATAAAATAGCTTTACATCGTTTAAAGGGAATACCACTTTCTCAAATAAGTGCAGAATTTTTCTATTTGGGAGATGAACAAATAATAGTTGGAGAAGAATTAGCAGATATAGATCAATTGATTTCAATAATCAAAGGCAAATGATCACTATAACCAGTTGTATCTGTTGGAATTATTTTCACCGCATAAGGTTGATTTGTAATAATGTGATCAAACTTAATTTTGGGATCCCAAGCGGGATAACTTTTGCCCGGGTGTAATTCCCTCCAACCTCTACCCCAAGTTGGAATCTTTCCCGGAATATTAAAATCTCCTAATATTATTATTTTATCTCCTAATTTTTTTGCCCATTTTTTGATTTTTTGTAATTGGTAATGATTATAAAAAGGTACAAAAGAAAGATGGGTATTAATTATTACCCATTCATTTTCTAAGATTGTTGCCAAAGCTAAACGAGGTTCGTCAGGTACATAAATAAACCTTGTCTTTGCTCGACTCTTTTTGTTTAATTCACCCGTAGCAATTGCAAGTGGCAAACCGAATGGAGCTTTACCTAACTCTAAAGTTGCAGTTGCTGCAATTGGTAATTTACTCAAAGTTCCAATTCCATAAGCAGGTAAAGTGGCTCGCAAATGATAATCATGATGATTGATTAAAGATTCATGTTTTTTTGCTTCCCTCCAATCCTCACCGGGGGCGCCAATAATTGTTCTAGCGTATGACCAAAAAAGCATCTTGGTTTCATTAGAAAGATATTTCAATTGATGGCCTTGACCTGATCTGGCAAGCCCTTCATCTACTTCTTGCAACGCTAGTAAATCTAAATTTAAGCTAGAGATTTTTTCAGCAAATTTATGAAGTGCAACCAGAGGTTCAAACCCGGCGCTCTGATTACTCGGGTCTAGCAAAGTGGCATGCAAAATATTCCAGGTTCCAAGGCGCATACCTCCATTTTAATTGAAAGAGAAGTTACTTTCTTTTTTGG
>OMHY01000028.1 GCA_900298985.1 Streptomycetaceae bacterium | reverse complement strand
ACAGAGTAGATCGTCGGCAGCGTCAGATGTGTATAAGAGACAGTAAATGTTCTTTCTTAGTGTCAACAACCCAAAGTGCTGCTGGTAACTTAGTCATATTTCTAATTCCATCTAAGTTACGGTTTAACTTCTCGCGCTCACGGCGCAAAGTCAATAATTCTTTTTTAGTTAATAGCTGATCATTTGCTGCTTCTAGCGCTTCTAATTCTTTCAATCTTTGAATTCGCTTATAAACAGTCGGGAAGTTAGTCAACATTCCACCTAGCCATCTTTCAGTTACATATGGCATACCAGTTCTAGCAGATTCTGCTTTGATAGGTTCATGGGCTTGCTTTTTAGTTCCCACAAATAAAACATTGCCACCTTTAGCAACAGTGTCTTTAATAAATTCATAGGCTTGATCAATTAAACCTAATGATTGTTGGATATCAATAATGTAGATGCCGTTTCGTTCAGTGAAGATATATCTCTTCATCTTTGGATTCCAACGACGGGTTTGATGTCCGAAATGAACTCCACTATCTAGAAGTTCGCGCATTGTTACAACAGCCATTTTGGCGTGCTCCATTCCTGCGATTATTTTTTAATCGCGCTCGGTTTGATCTAACGATTTGTTAGATCCCAGCGTCCTGACATCGACTAGTTTTTAGCTAGACCGAGGTGATGCTTGCTTATCTAAACCTTGCGATCGGTTCAAGTGCACAAGACGCCTGAAGTCACCAGACCAAGGTCTGGTGCAGGGTGGAGTTTAGGCCAATCTGGCCATAATCACAAAAGCAGTGCTGAAATATCCATTTTCGAGTTAGTAAATCCTAAAACTCCACCATATCGAACTGCCTATTAGGATAATTATCTTTTTTTGGGTGGGATTCAATCAGGGACACAATATATATTGTTAAGAATAAATTGTTAAGAGCAATATTGATAAAATTGACTATCATTTAAAGTAGGAGTGAATGACAAACTAACTCTAAGCGATAAGTCACTATCTACAAACACAGTTGCTCTCAAGAGGACGACTATTACACTTTTAAATTGCAACCAAGATAAAATTTGTTTAATTGGGAGACAAAAATTCATTTGCAATAGTTGAAAATTACTCCTGGTGAAATGAATATACAATAAAGTAAATGAGAATTTGCTGTCCCCTCTTTTGGGGACTAGATTAAATAAATTAAATTAGTTGTTAGAACAAGAACCAATAAAACGATTGTCAACAGTTTGAAGTTTATATTCCTGTTGAATTAGATATGGAACTCCATTCCAGATTTGATTGTATTGAACAATTGTCTTGGGTGTGGAATGTTTTTGTTTTACCGCACCAAAATCCCAATTACAAAGATCTGCTATTTGAGTTGCACCTTGGGTATTTGAAGCCTGCTTCGGCGCTACCTCCCAGCCACTTTGCCAGGGATCGGTAATAGACTCCTCTAACTCATGTATTAGAGTATTTTGAGTGGAGCCAATCAAAGTGGATTGTCCGTTAGGAAAATTAATTGCTTCCCCACTTGTGGTGATGGGATGATATTGGCAAATATCTTTAGCTAAACCGGAATTAGCTTCTCCCACCCATCCATATATATATTGATTTGATGAGATATCAGGGGAATTGTTATAACTATTCCACCCACAAGAAAGCACCTGGTTATTGCTCCAACTAAACATTTTTACCGATGGATCAGTGATTACTAGATAAACACCGGTGGGATCAAAACTTTGAAAATGGGAAGTGATTGCAAGATTTACAATCTTATCTATTCCAAGTGATTCTGAAATTGGGTCAGTTCCAATAGGTGAATTCTTTCCGAGGTTCCCCCCTTCCTGATAGGAGATAGTGGTCCAGTTGGAATCTAGATTAGAAATATTTAAACTACCAATTTTGTATTGACTTCCATCAACTGGATCTTGACCATAGTATTTATTAACCAAATTATTCCAACGGGTACTTTGGGAATAATCTTTTAAAAGGCTCGTAAATTTATTGGCAGAGGTATTTTTAGCAGTGAAATTTCCATAGAAAATCAAATATGGGGTTGGGTTTACTAGAACTTTTCCCAAATTTTCTAATCTAATTGGTGAAATCGCTGCAACATTTGTTGCGGTGCTGGAGAAGGCCAGCAATGAAAAAGCCATGGTCAGGGTGGCTACAATCTTTTTAAGGCTAAACATTTCGATTTCCGCTTTTCCGCTATACAAAAAGTCTTAGCAGAACCATACGAAATGTTTAGTTGTGTAGTCAATTTAGGGGACACTTAAAAAGGTGTCGAAGTTAGACAAAAGGTACAAATGGTGGTGAGATTTTAGTAACTTGTGGGTTAAGTTGATTTAGCTAGATACTTTTTTAAGCATGGGGATGTGCCTGTTTGTAGGCACGTTCTAATTTTTCAGTAGAAAGATGAGTATAAATTTGAGTGGTTGCAATTGAAGAGTGGCCCAATATTTCCTGCACATCTCTTAAATCTGCACCATGATCTAATAGATGAGTTGCAGCGGTATGCCGAAGTGCATGTGGGCTAACTTTGAAACCAAGTTTTTCAGTAATTTGATAAACCACTTCCCGTGCAGCTCTTTGATCAATTCTTTTGCCGCGGGTCCCTATGAAAATTGCGTTATTAGAATCTTGATTGGCAAATTCTTTTCTACCTTCATTTATCCATTTGGACAAGGATTTAATAGCTGGAATTCCAAGTGGCACAACTCTTTCTTTATTCCCTTTACCAATTACCCTAATTAAATTTCTTTCATAATCTAAATCGGAGATATTTAAATTACATAACTCTGCAATTCTAATTCCACCGGCATAAAGAGTTTCCATAATTGCAATTTCTCGAAGTTTTAATGGGCTAGGTTCAACTTCATATTCTTGATAGAGTAAATCAAAGATTGATTTTGTTTGGCTTTCTGTTAAATGTTCTGGAAGATAATGTTCTTTTTTAGGAAGTTCTAACGCTGCACCTAGATCTTTTTCTATCCATCCATTGCTATAAGCAAAATGTGTAAAGGAACGGATCGCAACAATCCGCCGACTTAGGGTCTGGTTTGAAATTCCCCGATGGTATAAATCAGCTAACCATTTTCTTAGCACTGAGAGATCTACTTGGGAAAATTCCTCTATTTTTTCCTTTTCTAAAAATACTATTAAATCCTCTACATCTTTTACATAAGCGCGAACTGAGTTTTCAGATAAATTTCTCACCTGAACTAGATACTTTTGATAAAGATCAAGTAATTCTTGATTCATCTAATATCCTAAAAATATTTATTGAGCTTGTCGAAGTAAGCCATAGGTAACTGCATCTTCTAAAGCCATTGCAGATGCTGCTATTACATTTTCATGTACCCCAAGTGTGTTCCAATGTGCTTGGCCATCACTAGTTTCTACTAATACCCTAGTAACCGCTCCAGTTCCAAGCCTTCCTTCTAGAATACGAACTTTGTAATCTACTAACTCAAGCTTTGCAAGCTGCGGATAAATTCTTTCAAGTCCCCGGCGAAGTGCAGTATCCAATGCATTAACTGGTCCATTTCCTTCACCTTCTGAAACCATAACTTCATTATTGGCTTGAATTGCCACAGTGGCGCGCGAGGTCACTTTTCCGGTTTCATCTTTAGCAACAGTAATTTCCCAACGGGAGACTTTGAAAAATTCACTCTTTTTTCCATCAATCTCTTCTCGCAGTAATAATTCAAAAGAAGCATCTGCAGCTTCAAAGGTGAAACCTCTAGCTTCTAACTCTTTAACTTTATCAACTACTTTACTTACTACCTCTTTATTTGTACTTAAATCAATACCAAGTGATTTGGATTTTAATTCCACTGAGGCTCTGCCCGCCATATCACTCACTAACATTCTCATATCATTACCCACAGTAGATGGATCTTCATGTTGATACATTGCAGGATCTACTTTAATTGCACTGGCATGTAATCCTGCTTTATGTGCAAAAGCAGACAAGCCAACATAAGGTTGACGCATAGATGGAGCCACATTGGTAACTTCGGCAACTGCGTGTGAAATGCGAAATGCTTCTTGAAGTTTTCCTTCTGGCAAAACTAATTTCTTTTTCTTTAACTCTAAATTAGCAACAATGGTAACTAAATCAGCATTACCAGTTCGCTCTCCATAACCATTTAAAGTTCCTTGGACATGGGTAACGCCAGCACTTACCGCTGCAATAGAGTTTGCTACTGCACACCCTGTGTCATTATGGCAATGAATTCCTAATCTAGAACCGGTAGTGCGATATACATCATCTACAATTTGAGTTAGCTGATCAGGCAGCATGCCACCGTTAGTATCACAGAGTGCAACTAAACTCGCACCAGAATTCATGGCAGCGCTTATTACATCTAACGCATAACCGCGATTTGAAATATAACCATCAAAGAAATGTTCTGCATCTAAGAAAACTCTTTGTCCATTTTTAATTAGGAATTTAACTGAGTCCTCTATCATTTTAAGATTTTCTGCAAGTGTTGTTTTAAGCGCTAGATCTACATGACGATCATGAGATTTAGCAACCAATGTAACTACTGGTGCACCAGAGTTAGCCAATGCTTGTAGTAATTGATCATCTTCTGCTTTCACCTCTGGTCGGCGAGTAGCACCAAAAGCAACAAATTGAGCGTTTTTAAAATTTATTTCTTTTTTAGCTCTTTGAAAAAATTCGGTGTCTTTTGGATTTGCACCTGGCCAACCACCTTCAATAAAACCTACCCCTAAATCATCTAAATGGCGTGCAATATTTAATTTATCATGCACACTTAAATTTAGACCTTCCTGTTGCGCGCCATCGCGCAAAGTGGTGTCATAGATATGAAAGGAATCATCCGGTTTAAACATTTAACAAACCTTTATATTCCAACCATGAGTATCAGAAGCTAAGCCATGTTGAATATCTAAAATATATTTGCGAATTTGCATGGAGATTTCACCAGCACCACCATCTCCAACTTTCCAAGTTCCCATTTCAGATTTGATTGTGCCAATTGGAGAAATTACAGCTGCTGTTCCACAGGCAAAGACCTCGGTGATTTCACCAGAATCTAATCCTGCTTTTAATTGATCAACACTAATCATTCCCTCTTCAACTTTGAAACCTAATTCAGAAACTGCATTTAAAATTGAATTACGGGTAATACCTGGTAATAAAGTTCCAGTTAATTTTGGAGTAAAGATAGTGGCATCTTTACCTTTACCTTTTACAAAACAAAGATTCATTCCACCCATTTCCTCAATCCATTTGCGCTCTACCGCATCTAACCAAATTACTTGATCGCAACCTTGTGCAGCCGCAGCTTTTTGGGCAACCAAAGAAGCAGCATAATTTCCACCGCACTTTGCTTCACCTGTTCCACCAGGTGCTGCTCTGACATATTCAGTTGAGATCCAAACTGATACTGTTTTTGAAGGATCAAAATAAGCACCAACTGGAGTAGCAATAATAATAAAAGAAGCTTGCTTACTGGCATGTACCCCAATGGCAACTTCAGTTGCAATCATAAATGGGCGGATATATAAAGCTTCTCCTGGTTTACCAGGTACCCAATTTTTATCAGCTTTCACTAATTCTTTTACACACTCAACAAAAAAATCTTCTGGTACTTCTGGCAGCGCCATTCTTTTTGCACTTTTTGCAAACCGAGCCGCATTAGCATCTGGTCTAAATAAACTAATAGAGCCATCTGGTTGTTTATAAGCTTTTAAACCTTCAAATATTTCTTGACCATAATGAAAAACCATAGTTGCCGGATCTAAACTCAAAGGACCATAGGCTTGCAAAGTTGCATCTTGCCAACCAGATTCTTCACTCCAATTAGCTACAATCATGTGATCAGTAAAATATTTTCCAAAACCAGGATTGGCCACATAGCCATCTCTTACCTCATTTGGAACTGGATTGGGATTTGGTTTAGCTACCACTTTGAGAGTCATTTCCCTTACCTTTCACTATTGTTTTTGCTTTAAAATAACTTTTTTTACAGCAATGCGAGTATCGCATCTCCAACTTCGTTAGTACTTCTCTTATTATCACCGCGAGCAATTAAATCTTTTGCTACCGCATTTTCAATTTCTGTCGCTGCCTCATTATTTCCTAAATGTCTAAATAACATTGCAATCGAAAGGATTGTCGCTGTTGGATCAGCCAAATTTTTGCCTGCAATATCAGGTGCTGATCCATGAACCGGTTCAAACATGGAAGGAAATTCTCCAGTCGGGTTTATGTTTCCCGAGGCTGCTAAGCCAATACCGCCACATATCGCTGCAGCGATATCAGTCAAAATATCTCCAAACAAATTATCAGTGACTACTACATCAAACTTTTCCGGATTAGTTACAAAAAACATAGCAGCAGCATCTACATGCAAGTACTCTGTTTTAACGTTGGGAAATTCTTTGGCAACTTCAGTAAAGGTGCGAAACCAAAGATTTCCAGCATGTACCAATACATTGTTTTTATGCACTAAAGTTAGTTTCTTATCGGTGCGAGTACTTGCCAAATTAAATGCATATCTGATTACTCGCTCTGCGCCACGTCTAGTATTGATACTTTCTTCAATTGCTACCTCAGCTGGAGTTTCTTTGGAGAGAAAACCGCCTGCCCCTACATAAGGACCTTCCGTACCCTCACGAACTACTACAAAATCAATAGGCTGCTTAGTGCTTAAAGGAGAATTTACTCCCGGGAACAATTTTGCAGGTCTTAAATTTACAAAATGCTCAAAAGCAAATCTAATTTTTAGCAATAATCCCCGCTCTAAAACTCCACTAGGAACAGAAGGATCTCCCACCGCTCCTAAAAGAATTGCATCAAAAGTTTTTAACTTAGCTAAAGTTTCATCAGGTAGCACTTCCCCAGTTTTATGCCAATAGGCAGCGCCTAATTCAAATTCTTGTTTAACAAAGCTAGTTTCATATTTACTACCAACTTTATCTAGAACCCGAAGACCTTGCGTAACTACCTCTGGGCCAATTCCATCCCCAGCGATAACTGCTAACTTATAACTTTTGCTCATTAAAATTTACCTAACTTTTTGATGTTTTTTCTTAACTATGTTTTATTAAAAAACTAAAGTTACCGCTTTGACAATACCGGCACCTACCTCAGCTGATAATGCATTTAGAGTATCTAAGTTAACTGGTGAATCTACATTCAAAGCCATCAAGGCCGTTCCACCTTCTTGGTTTCGGGCCACCTGCATAGAGGCAATATTTACCCCAGCTTTTCCAAGTAATCCACCAACAGTTCCAACTACACCCGGCTTATCAGAGTACTGTAAAAATACTAAATGATTATTGGTTGGTAAATCCAAATCAAAGTTGTCAATTTTCACAATCTTTTCAACTTTGCGAATTCCCATTAATGTGCCTTGAATATTTAAGAATTTTCCAGAAGAAAAACCACATTTTAAAGTAATAGCACTTCGAAATTCTGGACAGTCTGGATCATTATTAACCGAAGAACTCATGCCCCGAGTTTGTGCCAAATTAGGAGCATTTACATAGGTAATATCTTCATCACTTGTTGCAGCTAATGCACCTTTTAATGCACTGGTTGCCAATATGGATGCATCATGCACACTGATATCACCACGAACCTGTACCTCCATAGTGGTGGGATTTTCCCCTGCTAAATGAGTTGCAATTTGTGCCATTTTTTCTACCAGTGGTAAAGAAGGTCTAATCTCTTCATGAATAAATCCACCTTTAACATTTACCGCATCTGGCACTAATTCTCCACCTAATGCTTTGCGAACTGATACCGCTACCGCTATACCAGCACGTTCCTGAGCTTCATCTGTTGATGCGCCCAAATGTGGAGTTGCTACAACATTATCTAAAGTAAACAAAGGGGAATCAGTACAAGGTTCAGTTGCATAAACATCTAATCCTGCACCTGCAACTTTTCCAGCTTTCAGAGCTTCATATAAAGCTGTTTCATCTAAAACTCCACCACGTGCAGCATTCACGATTCGAACAGTTGGTTTTACTTTTTCTAAAGCTTTGGCATCAATTAAATTAGCAGTTTCTTTAGTTTTTGGTAAATGAATTGTAATGAAATCACTTTTTGCAAGTAAGTTATCTAGATCTACTAATTGCACCCCAAGTTGTGCTGCTCTGGCTGCAGGTAAATATGGATCATAGGCAATTACCTCCATACCAAATGCTTGCATTCTGGCTGCAACTAATTGACCAATTCGACCAAAGCCAATAACACCTAATACCTTTTCACTTACTTCTGCACCAGTGTATTTTGATCTTGCCCACTTCCCATTTTTTAATGCAGCGTGTGCAGGTGAAACAAAGCGAGCACAAGCAAGTAATAAAGCAATCGCTAACTCTGCAGCACTTACTATATTTGAAGTAGGAGCATTTACTACCATTACCCCAGCTTCAGTAGCCGCTGGAATATCAACATTATCTAATCCAACACCAGCTCTAGCAATAACTTTTAAACCCTTTGCAGCTGCAATTGCCTCTGCATCCATTTTAGTTGCAGAACGAATTAATACTGCATCCACACCTGCTGCTAACGCTGGCAATAGCGCATCTCTATTTGCACCATCTACATTGCGCACTTCAAAATCTGGACCAAGTGCAGCCAAGGTGGCAGGACTTAATTCCTCTGCAATTAGTACAACTGGCTTACTCATCGGGCAGCAGATCCTTCCTGGTAATCTTTATCAGCAGCTCCGCCACGAACCCAGGACATCATCTTGCGCAATTCGCGTCCAACTTTTTCAATTGGGTGTGTTTCACCTTTGGCTCGCAAAGATTTAAATTCAGGCGCACCAGCATCTTGATCATCAATAAATCTTTTAGCAAATGCACCACTTTGAATATCAGCTAAAACTGCTTTCATATTTTCTTTAACATGTGGGTCAATCACTCTTGGACCTGAGACATAATCTCCATATTCAGCGGTATCGGAAACAGACCATCTTTGTTTCGCAATTCCACCTTCATACATCAAATCCACAATTAATTTAACTTCATGCAAACATTCAAAATAAGCAACTTCTGGTTGATAACCTGCTTCAATCAAAGTTTCAAATCCATACATAATTAATTGTGATAGCCCACCACAAAGCACACTTTGTTCACCAAATAAATCTGTTTCACATTCTTCAGTAAAGGTAGTCAAAATTCCACCAGCACGAAGTCCACCAATTGCTTTGGCATAAGAAAGAGCTAATGCCCAGGCATTTCCAGATGCATCTTGTTCTACCGCTACTAATACTGGAACTCCACGACCTGCTACATATTCTCTTCTAACTAAGTGACCAGGTCCTTTTGGTGCAACCATACATACATCAATATCAGCTGCTGGTTTAATATAACCAAACCGAATTGAAAATCCATGTCCAAAGAAAACTGCAGATCCTGGTTTTAGATTAGGTGCAATTGATTCTTGATAAATTTTTCTTTGAATTGGATCTGGTGCCAATATCATTACAACATCTGCTTCTTTCACAGCATCTGCAACACTTACAACTCTTAAGCCTTCTTCTTCCGCTTTGGCTTTTGATTTAGAACCATCAGCTAAACCAACTCGCACATCAACTCCACTATCTCGCAAACTTAAAGCATGGGCGTGGCCCTGTGAGCCATATCCAATAATTGCAACTTTCTTTTGTTGAATGATGGATAAATCTGCATCCTCATCATGATATGTAGTAGCCACTTTTTCTCCCGTCTATATTTGTTTTCTAACTTTTTAATTTTGTTTTGCTGGTAATCCTCTGGCCATCGCCACTAAACCTGATTGCACCATCTCTTTAATGCCATAAGGTTCCAATACTCGAAGCAGTGCATCAATTTTCTCGGAATTTCCAGTGGCTTCAATAGTTACTGCATCTTGAGCTACATCAACCACTTTGGCCCTAAATAACTGCACTGTTTCTAGCACTTGAGATCTAGTCCGCTCATCAGTTGCCACTTTTACTAATAACAACTCTCTTTGCACCGATGATTGCGGAGCTAATACTGAAATTGAGATCACGTTAATTAATTTATCCAACTGCGCAACTACTTGATCTAAACCTAGTTGCTCCACATTAATTACAATAGTCATTCGAGAAATATGTGGATCCTCAGTTGGACCAACAGCTAGGGAATCAATGTTGTAACCACGTCTAGAAAATAATGAAGCGATACGTGCTAATACACCCGGTGAGTTTTCTACCAATACTGATAATGTCCAGGAATGTAAATTTGGATTTTGATTTAATTGGTCCATATTTATAACTCCTGTGAATCCCAAAGTGGCGCTAGAGATCTAGCAGTAGTGATTAAATCATTTGAAGTTCCTGCTGCCACCATTGGCCATACCATTGCATCTCGATGAACTGAAAAATCAACTACTACTGGACGATCATTAATTTCCATCGCTGCTTCAATTGTTTTATCAATATCTTCTGGGCGATCACAATTCAAACCTACACATCCCATCGCTTCTGCCAACTTAGCAAAATCTGGAATTTTCTTAGAATGTAAATCAGTATTGGAAAATCTCTCATTATAGAAAAGTGCTTGCCATTGGCGAACCATGCCTAATGATTCATTATTAATTACCGCAACTTTTATTGGAATATTATTTAAAGCACAGGTAACTAATTCTTGATTAGTCATTTGAAAACAACCATCGCCATCAATTGCCCAAACCACTTTATCTGGTGCTCCAACTTTTGCACCCATCGCTGCTGGAATTGCATAACCCATAGTTCCAAGACCACCAGAATTAATCCAGGTCTTAGGATTTTCATAAGTTATAAATTGTGAAGCCCACATTTGATGTTGACCCACACCTGAAACATATATTGCATCTGGTCCAGCTATCTGACCGATTCTTTGGATAACTGCTTGCGGCGAGACTGAACCATCTGCTGGCAAATCAAAACCTAATGGGAAGCGAGTGCGCCAGGAAATTGTTTGCTCTACCCAAGGGGCTAAATCAACCGGGTGCTTTTGCAATTGAGTTTTTAGCTCTGGATATAGAGCAATTAAAGAGTTTTTCAAATCTCCTAATAGCGCTACATCAGCTCTGCGATTTTTATTGATTTCAGCAGGATCAATATCTGCATGAATAATTTTGGCATTTGGGGCAAAGGAAGAAAGTTTTCCGGTAACTCGGTCATCAAATCGTGCACCTAAAGTAATTAATAAATCTGCTTTTTGTAGTGCAGTAACTGCTGCTACTGTTCCATGCATACCTGGCATACCAAGATTTAGATGATGAGTATCTGGGAATGCACCGCGCGCCATTAAAGTAGTTACAACAGGTGCGCCCAGTAATTCAACTAATTGCAATAATTCTTTACTAGCACCCGCTCTAATAATTCCACCGCCAACATAAAATACTGGTGCTTTAGATTGAACAATTAAAGCAGCTGCATCTTTAATGGATTGATCAGTTGGAGAAATTTGTGGCTTATATCCTGGCAAATTAATTTTATCTGGGTATGAATATTCAGTAGGTGTTTGCAAGGCATCTTTGGCAATATCAACCAATACTGCTCCCGGGCGACCAGTTTGTGCAATGTGAAATGCTTGTGCAATAGCAGTTGAAATATCTTTAGGATCAGTAATTAAGAAATTATGTTTAGTAATTGGCATTGTAATGCCACGAATATCTGCTTCTTGAAATGCATCAGTTCCGATAGCAGCAGCTGCAACCTGTCCAGTGATTGCAACTATAGGAATAGAGTCCATTTGAGCATCAGCTAATGGAGTAACTAAATTTGTTGCACCGGGACCAGAGGTCGCTAGACAAACTCCAACTCTTCCAGTGGCATGCGCATAACCAGAGGCAGCATGTCCGCCACCCTGTTCATGTCTAACTAATATATGTCTAATTGAACTGTCATAAATTGGATCATAAGCAGGCAAGATAGCGCCGCCTGGAATTCCAAACATAACATCTACTCCGGTTTGCTCTAACGCTTTCACAAGTGCTTTAGCCCCAGTCATAGTCTCGCCCATCTTTACCTCCTTCTTCTTTTAAATTCTGTTTCATTTGATTAAATACGAAACCCCCCAGTTTCCACTAGGGGGTAGCGCACGATCTAGATGCTCTAGAGCGCACGCCAACTAATCACCACTGATACTTTTGAGAGCACGGTTGTGATTGTCATAGCGTTATTCTCCAATAATTCAAGGCAAAGGTCAATTCCGCTGCAAGACGACCATCTCAATATATGAACTGATCAAATTTACCTTTTTTCAAGGTTAACTACAGACCGCACCTTGGGAGGCACTTCCTACAACTTTGGAATATTTTGCTAATACACCTCTGCGGAATTTATGAGGCAAAGGGGTGAAATTTTCTTTTCTTCTTGCTAATTCTTTTTCCTCTACTAACAAATCCAGAGTACGGGATTTAATATCAATTCTTACTCGATCACCTGTTTTCACAAATGCGATTGGACCACCATCCACTGCTTCCGGTGCAACGTGTCCAACACATAATCCAGTACTACCACCAGAGAATCTGCCATCAGTAAGTAATAATGTTGATTTACCTAAACCGGCTCCTTTAATAGCACCGGTAATCATCAACATTTCTCTCATCCCAGGTCCACCTTTGGGCCCTTCATATCTAATCACAATTACATCACCTGCAACAATATCGCCATTTTCTAAAGCGGTCATAGCTGCTTGTTCTCTTTCAAATACTTTGGCAGGTCCTTCAAATAAATCAATTCCAATACCAGCAGTTTTGCAAACCGCTCCTTCACTTGCCAATGTACCTTTCAAAATAGTAATTCCACCAGAATTTGCAAGTGGATCTTTGATTGCCTTCAACACATCACCATCTGGATCAAGTGGTTTAATCTCAGCTAAATTTTCTGCCATAGTTTTACCAGTTACAGTCAAAGTATCTCCATGTAATAATCCAGCATCCAATAAAGCTCTCATCACTACTGGAATTCCACCGACTCGATCTACATCTGTCATTACATATTTTCCAAATGGTTTCAAATCAGCCAACAATGGAGTTCGCTCCCCAATTCTTTGGAAATCTTCTAAAGTCAAAGGAACTTCTGCTTCATTTGCTATTGCTAATAGATGTAATACCGCATTTGTAGAACCACCCAATGCCATTACAACTGTAATAGCATTTTCAAATGCTTTCTTAGTTAATATATCTCTAGTAGTAATTCCTTTTTTAATTAACTCTACTACCGCTTTACCAGATTCAATTGCATAATAATCTCTTCTACGATCTACTGCTGCGGGAGATGCTGAACCAGGAAGTGATAATCCAATTGCTTCCCCAACCGCTGCCATAGTGTTAGCGGTATACATACCGCCGCAAGCACCTTCACCCGGGCAAATAGCTCTTTCAATTTTATCTACATCATCTTGAGTAATTAAGCCCCGGGCGCAAGCACCCACTGCTTCAAATGCATCAATTATTGTTACATCTTTACCTTCTACATTTCCTGGCAAAGTTGATCCTGCATAAACAAATACTGAAGCCACATCAATTCGTGCCGCTGCCATCATCATTCCCGGTAATGATTTATCACAACCTGCAAAGGTAACCATCCCATCTAATCTTTCAGCTTGCATTACGGTTTCAACAGAATCTGCAATTACCTCTCTTGATACTAATGAAAAATGCATTCCTTCATGTCCCATTGAAATTCCATCGGAAACAGAAATAGTTCCAAATTGCATGGGAAAACCACCTGCAGTAATCACACCTTCACGAGCACTTTTGGCAAGTCGATCCAAAGATAAATTACAAGGTGTAATTTCATTCCAAGAAGAAGCAATACCTATTTGTGGTTTAGCAAAATCTTCATCCTTCATTCCCACCGCACGCAACATTCCTCTTGCCGGTGCTCTTTCTAAACCATCGGTTACTAAACCAGATCTGGGTTTTAGTGGATTAGACATTGGTTTACCTTTCTGGGTTTTCTAAAAAATTAACCTTGACCTAAATGTTTTAACAATAATTGTCTTACTTTGGCAGCATCTGCCTGGCCACCGGTACTTTTCATTACCGCACCAATTAATGCACCAGCAGCTGGAATATTTCCATCTCTAACTCTTTGAGCAGTATCTGGCTGGGCAGCAATCGCTTCCTCTATTGCTTTCATTAGTGCGGAATCATCTGAAACTACTTTTAAATTTCTTTTTACAATTACTTCTTGCGGAGTACCTTCTTTGTTAATAACTCCTTCTACAACTTGCCTTGCTAATTTATCGGTAAGTTCGCCCTGTTCAATTAATTTAATAACAGTTGCAACATCAACTGTGGAAATTAATTCCGCCGGGCTTTTGCCCGCTTCATTTGCCAGGCGCGATATTTCGCCTAACCACCAACTTCTGGCACGGGTAGGGTCTGCTCCGGCGGCAACTGTTTGTACAACTTCTTCTAGTAAATCAGCATTTAACATGGCATCAAACTCTTTATCTGGAACTTGCCATTCTGCCTGTAATCTTTTTCTTCTAACTGCAGGTTTCTCCGGCAAGGAATTTCTGATCTCTTCTACCCATTTACTTTCTGGTGCAACCGGCAATAAATCCGGTTCCTGGAAATATCTATAATCCTCCGCTTGTTCCTTGGATCTACCTGGTCTAGTTTCCCCAGATTCTTCTAGAAAGTGTCTGGTTTCCTGGATTACTTTTCCACCTGATTCTAAAAGATTACCTTGTCTAATCATCTCTCCGCGCACCGCTCTTTCAACCGAGCGCAAAGAGTTAACATTTTTTGTTTCAGATCTAGTTCCTAAAGTGTTGGAATTAATTGGAGCTAAAGAAAGATTTGCATCGCAGCGCAAACTTCCTTGTTCCATTTTCACATCACTAACTTCTAAGGAACGCAAAATATCTCTAAGTGCTGTTACATAAGCTTTCGCAACTTCTGGAGCGTATTTGCCTGTACCTTTAACCATTTTGGTAACAATTTCCACTAAAGGAATCCCAGCTCGGTTGTAATCTAATAATGAATAATCCGCTCCATGAATTCGACCAGTTGCACCACCAACATGTAGTGATTTACCAGTGTCCTCTTCCATATGGACTCTTTCAATCTCTACCCGAAAAGTTTTTTTACCTTCATCAGTATCAATCTCTACATCTAAATAACCGTCATAACAAATAGGTTCATCATATTGAGAGGTTTGGAAATTCTTTGGCATATCTGGATAAAAATAATTCTTACGAGCAAATCTATTAAAAGGTGAGATTTTGCAGTTAAGAGCTAATCCAATTTTTATAGAGGACTCAATTGCTTTTGCATTAACTGCTGGAAGTGCTCCAGGTAAACCTAAACAAACTGGACAAACTTGAGTATTGGGTTCTGCTCCAAAAGTAGTAGCACAACCACAAAACATTTTAGATTTAGTATTTAGCTCGACATGTACCTCTAAACCTAAAGTAGGTTCATACTTTTCAATAACTTGATCAAAGGAAAGTGCCATTTAGTTGCTACCTTTCCCTGCGAAAATCCCTACCAAATTATTTAGATCTGGTATTTGTTTCAAAATATTTCCGCCCCATTTTTCATGCAATGCTCTTTCTAATGCAGCGCCTACATTGTATAAACGATCATCTTGCATTACTGGAGCCATAATTTGAAAACCCACTGGCAAGTTATCTTCCTCTGCTAGGCCTGCAGGTAAACTCATTCCACCAATTCCAGCTAAATTAGTTGGAATTGTACAAATATCATTTAGATACATTGCTAAAGGATCATTGGCTTTTTCACCAATTTTGAAAGCAGTGGTTGGGGCAGTTGGTGAAACAAGAACATCTACTTGAGAAAAAGCTTTTTCAAAATCCCTTTTAATTAAAGTTCTAACTTTTAGCGCACTTCCATAATAAGCATCATAATATCCAGATGAAAGTGCATATGTTCCAAGCATTATTCTTCTTTTTACCTCAGGACCAAAACCTTTACCACGGGTAATTCGCATAACTTCTTCTGCGCTTTGTCCGGCAGTCTCAGAAATTCTAAGGCCATAACGCATGGCATCAAATCTTGCTAAATTTGAAGAGGCTTCACTAGGTGCAATTAAATAATAAGCAGCCAAGGCATAATCAAAACTAGGACAAGAAAGTTCCACTAACTCTGCTCCCAGATTTACTAATATATCAAGTGATTCTTGGAAACGATTTAATACACCTTTTTGATAACCCTCGCCTTGAAACTCTTTTACTACTCCTATTTTTATTCCTTTAACTTCACCTTTTTTAGCTGCAGCAACTACATCTGGAATTGGTTGATTAATACTGGTGGAATCTTTTTCATCATAACCTGCAATTACTTGATGCAACAAGGCTGCATCCAACACAGTTCGTGCACAAGGTCCTGCTTGATCTAAACTTGAGGAAAACGCAATTAAGCCATATCTAGAAACTGTTCCATAAGTTGGCTTTACTCCCACAGTCCCAGTAACAGCTGCCGGTTGTCTTATAGAGCCACCGGTATCTGTTCCAATAGCTAAAGGTGCTTCAAAAGCGGCAAGTGAGGCAGATGATCCTCCACCGGATCCACCTGGAATTCGTGTTAAGTCCCATGGATTTCTACTTGGACCATATGCTGAATTTTCAGTAGAGGAACCCATGGCAAATTCATCCATATTAGTTTTACCTAATATCACCACATCATTTGCATTCAATCTCTCTACAACTGTGGAGTCATAAGGAGGACGCCAATTTTCTAAAATTTTAGAACCACAGGTTGTTGGTTGATTTTTCTGAGTTAATACATCTTTTAGCGCCAGTGGAATTCCTGCAAGTGGAGATAATTTTTCCCCAGCCGCTCTTTTATCATCAATAATCTTAGCTTTGGCAAGCGCACCAGCTTTATCTAAATGTAAAAAGGCATGAACTCCTGAATCAACTTTTTCAATTCGATCATAATGCATTTGAACTAGCTCTACTGAACTAATTTCTTTCTGCTTTAAACTCTCAGCCATCTCACTGGCAGTGGAAAAAATTGAAGTCAATTTAAATCTCTTTCTTTAAAAACTAAATTACTACTCTTCACCTAAAATTTGTGGAACTTTAAATCTAGCTTCTTCTTGTGCAGGCGCCCCAGAAAGTGCTTCTTGATTACTCAAACTTGACTTGACTTCATCTTTGCGAAAAACATTAACCATTTCAATTGCATGTGAGGTCGCTGGGATATCATCTTTCGCTACTTCTTGTACCCGGGCTACGGAATTTAAAATCAAATCTAGTTCCTTTTGAATTTTAATTAACTCTTCATCTGACATTTCAATTCGGGCCAAATTTGCGAGGTGTTTGACTTCTTTTAACTCCATTATCTAATCATATCCGAATCTGACCGTTGCCTCTTACTACCCAAGTAGTAGTGGTCATTTGCTCTAATCCCATTGGACCGCGGGCGTGCAACTTTTGATTAGAGATTCCAATTTCTGCACCAAAGCCCATCTCTTCCCCATCAGTAAATCTGGTAGAAGCATTTACCATAACTGCTGCACAGTCAGAAAGTGCAATAAATTGATCAGCATTTTTTTTAGATTGAGTAATAATACTCTCCGTATGTTTAGTGCCATATTTTGCAATGTGATCAATAGCAGAAATTAAGTCAGGTACTACCTTTACATTTATTTCTAAAGCGTTGTATTCAGTGAAATAATTCGCCTCAGTAGCAGCATTAATTTCTATACCTAATTCTTTGCCAACTTTTAATGTGCTCTCATCCCCATTAATTTTCACTTTTGCATTATTCAATTCTTTCAAGGCTACAGGTAGAAACTGCTCCGAGATTTCTTGATGAACTAATAAAGTTTCAGCCGCATTACAAACACTTGGTCTATGAGTTTTGGAATTTATTAATATTGGAAGCGCTATGCTTAAATCTGCCTCTGAATCCACGTACACGTGACAAACTCCAGCCCCAGTTTCAATTGTTGGTACTTTTGCTTCATCTACTACTGTTCTAATTAGATTTGCACTTCCCCTAGGAATTACCAAATCTACTTTTCCTCGCGCATGTAATAGTGCAGTTACAGTTTCCCGATCATTACTGGGTATTAATTGAATAACCTCTGGACTAATATCACTTTTTGCTAAAGCTCTTTTCATAACTTTCACTAATATCTCATTGCTATTTGCAGCGCTGGCCGAGCCTCTGAGTAAAGCGGCATTTCCACTCATTAATAAAATTATGGCGGCATCAATAGTGACATTTGGTCGAGCTTCATAAACCATACCCACAACTCCAAAAGGAACAGTTAATTGTTGTAAATCTAAACCATTTTCTAGTTTTCTGCTGCGCAATACAATTCCCAACGGATCTGGAAGAGCAGCTACTTTTAGAACTGCTTGTGCAATAGATTTAATTCTATTTTCATTTAATAACAATCTATCTTGCATCGCTGTTGGCATATTTTGAGAGACCGCTTCCTGCATATCTCTTTCATTTGCTTGCAAGATTTCAGGCAAATCTAAAATCAATTGTTCACTTATTAGGTGTAGTGCTTTTACTCGAGTTTCATATGGACTGTGCGACAAGGTTCGAGCAGCGTACCGTGCTTCACCTGCTAACTTTTCTACTAACTGGGTTGAATTATTTTCATTCATTTAAGTAATACCAAATCATCTCTATGTACTAATTCTCTTTCAAAATTTCCACCAAAATTTGCAACCAGTTCCTTGGTGGATTTACCAATCATTTGCGGAATCACATCAGAAGAATAAGCCACAATTCCATGTGCAATTACTTTCCCGCTTTGATTAGAGATAGATATGGTGGCACCTTCCTCAAATTCTCCTGATACTGAAATTACTCCTACCGGTAACAATGAGCTACCTCTTTCAATCAATGCATTGACCGCACCTTCATCAATTTTTAAGTCACCCGAAATTATAGAAGCATGTTCCAGCCAGAATAATCGAGAGGATTGTCTCTCTGGATTTGCTTCAAATAAGGTTCCCACTTCATGACCATGCATTAAATGGTCTAGTTTCGCTAAATTGATTAAGTTAGTAGTAATTCCGGCAGCACTGGCGATTCGGGCGGCTTCTACTTTTGTTTTCATTCCACCACTACCTACTCCAGAACTTCCCGGTCCAGTTATATTAGAATCTTGGATTTGTTTTGGATCATTAACTACTTTAATTATTTGGGCGTCAGGTTGACTTGGGGGCCGGTCATAAAGACCATCTACATCTGATACTAAAATCAATTGATCTGCATTAACTAGATGTGCAATTAAAGCAGCAATGCGATCATTATCTCCCATTCTAATTTCATGGGTTCCCACTGAATCATTTTCATTAATGACTGGGACTACACCTAATTCCAATAACTTCAGTAATGTTCTTTGCACACTTTGGAAATGGGATTTTCTAATCACATCTTGCAAAGTTATTAATACCTGAGAAGCGACTATTTTTTGGGAAGCAAAATACTGAATATATTTTCCTATCAATATTCCTTGTCCTACTGAAGCGGCGGCTTGGGCAGTTGCTAAATCTTTGGGCCGCGCAGTTAAAGATAAAGGTTGTAAGCCTGTTGCAATCGCTCCGGAGGAAACAATTAATACTTCATTTCCATTCTTTTTTGCTTCTCCCGCTATTAATACCAATCTTTGTAATGCATTTTCATTAATTCCACTGCCAGCTTTACCAGTTAAAGAAGAGGAACCAATTTTGATTACTATTCTTTTAGTTTTGTTCATCAGATAAATCCTTTAATCTTGTATTTGCGGGGTCACTAGGATTTTCTGATTTATATTCCCATTGCTGATTCATCTCATTTTCATTTAATGAATTTTCATCTGGGTTTGAATTTCTATTCCAAAGTTGATCTAATCTTAAATCACTACCACGTGGTCCGGCTAATATTTCAGCGCCTGCTTCGATTGTTGGTTCCCAATCAAATACCACCGCATCATCACCTTCTCCAATTATTACTTCGCTGCCAGCGACCGCCCCCAACTTCAATAATTCTTTTTCCACGCCTAAATTAGCTAGCCGATCTGCTAAATACCCAACTGCCTCCGCATTATTGAAATCGGTTTGTCTTACAAAGCGCACTGGTTTATTCCCCAGAACCGAGAAGGACCCATTTTCATTTGCAATTACTTTAAATCCAGCATCATCTGCTGCCATTGGTTTTATTACAATTCTTGGTTTTTCACTTTGTTCTGCAATCTCTCTTTGTTCTTGGACCAACCCCGCCATTGCAAAATTTAATTCTCGCAACCCTAAATGTGCTGCTGCGGAAATTTGAAATACTTTAAATCCTAATTTTTCAAAATGTGGTTGCACCATATCTGCAACTGTTTTTCCATCTGGTAAATCAATTTTATTTAAGGCAATAATCCTCGGACGATTGGCTAAACCACCATATAGAGCTAACTCTTTTTCAATACTTTCAAAATCTCTTATTGGATCTCGCTCAGTTTCTAAAGTCCCACAATCTAAAACTTGAACTAGTCCGGCACATCTTTCTACATGTCGAAGAAATTCCAGACCTAAACCTTTGCCAGCACTGGCCCCTGGAATTAAGCCTGGCACATCTGCAACAGTAAATTTCAAATCACCTGATTGCACCACGCCTAAATTTGGTATTAAAGTAGTAAATGGATAATCTGCAATTTTTGGTTTTGCTGCAGAAATTGCTGCAATCAAAGAGGATTTTCCGGCACTAGGAAAACCAATTAAACCAATATCTGCCACACTCTTTAACTCTAAAACTAATCGAGTACTTTCACCAGGTTCACCTTTTAAAGCAAACCCGGGCGCTCTTCTTTTGGAAGATGCTAAACCAGCATTTCCTAAACCACCTTTACCACCTTTAGCTGCGATAAAAGTTGTACCTATACCAACTAAATCTGCAATTACATTTTCTTTTTCATCTTTTATTACAGTTCCATTTGGAACTTTTAATATTAAATCAGAACCATCTTTTCCATTTCTAAAATCACCATAACCTAATCCACCATTGGTAGCATTTCGATGTGGAGATCTGTGATAATCCAATAAAGTAGTAGTATCTCGATCAACTACTAAAATAATGTCGCCCCCGCGTCCACCATTCCCACCATCTGGCCCGCCTAAAGGTTTAAATTTTTCTCGGTGAATAGATACACAACCATCTCCACCTTTACCTGCACTTAAATAGAGGAGGGCACGATCAACAAATGTTGTCATTTCTCCCTCCTTATTTCTTATTCAAAATTTCTTATTCAAAATTTTTTGAAAATAAAAACGGGCCCGCAATTAAATCGGACCCGTAATAATTATCCAGGTCTTTTAGCTAGGGGTTACGTTAATAACTTTACGTCCGCGAGCACGACCAAATGAAACTTCACCTGCTGCGAGAGCAAAAAGAGTGTCATCTTTACCAATACCTACATTAGCTCCTGGGTGAAAAACTGTGCCCCGCTGACGAATCAAGATTTCGCCACTTTTTACAATTTGGCCAGCATATCTTTTAATACCAAGGTATTTAGGATTTGAATCGCGACCATTTCGAGTCGAGGAGACACCTTTTTTACTTGCCATCATTCACCTCTTTTATATTTATTAAATCTACTTATTAATTCCTGTTATTTTGACTTTAGTAAGAGAAGCACGAAAACCTTGACGGCGTCTATAACCAGTCTTGTTTTTGTAACGCAAGATTCTAACTTTTTCGCCTTTTTCTTCCGAAAGAATTTCACCTGTAACTTTAACTCCCGACAATGCCTTTGCATCTGAAGTTACATTTGCACCATCTACTAGAAGTAGAGCTGGAAAAGAAACATTGTCTCCAACGGCAGCATCAATTCGATCCACTAATAAGGTATCTCCGACGCTTACCTTCTCCTGGCGACCGCCAGCTTTAACAATTGCGTACACTCTCTTTAGCTCCTTCTTATCTTTTAAGGAGGCAGTAGCCTACGGTGACCACCTGCCTTCGGTCAAACTCAAGTTTAATTATGGGGTAACAACCCCTCCGGAGGAGACCACTCGGCGCACTCGTTTTTGGCGGACTGGAGGTTCTTGCGGGGATTCGATGGCCTCCACCTCTTCAACTTCTGTAGCCTGAAGTTCTTCCTCAATTTCTTGATTTTCTTCTTGATCATCTTCTTGATCATTATTTTGAGAATACCTAGGTTTATCAAAATCTTTATCCAAATGAACTTTTTTCACCGGCTCAGTGTGAATATGAATTCCACGACCATTGCAATGTTCACATACTGTACTGAAGGCTTCAATTAATCCTTGACCAACTCTCTTTCGAGTCATTTGAACTAATCCTAGAGAAGTTACCTCTGCAACTTGATGTTTTGTTCTATCTCTACCAAGACATTCAATTAATCTTCGCAAAACTAATTCTCTATTTGTTTCCAAAGCCATATCAATAAAGTCAATTACAATAATTCCACCTAAATCTCGAAGGCGCAATTGTCTTGCAATTTCCTCTGCAGCTTCTAGATTATTTTTGGTAACTGTTTCCTCTAAATTTCCACCTTTTCCAATAAATTTTCCGGTGTTCACATCCACTACTATCATCGCTTCTGTTTTATCAATTACTAGAGAACCACCGGAAGGCAAATAAACTTTACGATCAAATGCTTTTGCCAATTGCTCATCAATTTTATTTTCGGTGAATAGATCTTGATTAGAGCTCCACTTTTGCATTTTGTTTGTTAACTCCGGGGCAATAAAGCCTAAATAGTTATTGATATCTTCCCAGGCTTCATTCCCTTGAATTATTAATTCTTGGAAATCTTCATTGAATATATCTCTGATTACTCTAACTGATAAATCTGGTTCACTATAAAGTAATGATGGAGCTGAGGTACTAGAATTTTTTGCTTTCTTATCAATATCTTCCCATTGTGCTTTTAATCTTAAAACATCATGCTCAATTTCTTCTGGGCTTGCACCTTCGGCAGCAGTTCTAATTATTACCCCTGCTTCTTCTGGTAAATGTTCTTTCAATATTGTTTTCAATCTATTTCTTTCCATCTCCGGCAATCTTCGTGAGATGCCGCTCATTTCACCACCAGGTACATAAACTAGAAATCTACCTGGTAAAGAAATTTGGCTAGTTAGTCTGGCACCTTTTTGACCAATTGGATCTTTAGTAACTTGAACCAATACCGAATCACCAGTTTTTAATACATTTTCAATTTTGCGGCTTTCTTCATCTGCCATTCCAGCTAAATCCCAATTAACTTCACCAGCATATAACACTGCATTTCTGCCTTTTCCAATATCAACAAATGCAGCTTCCATTGAAGGCAAAACATTTTGTACTTTACCTAAATACACATTTCCTACATAAGAGATATTGCTATTTCTATTAACATAATGCTCTACCAAAATTTGATCTTCCAATACAGCTATTTGAGTTCGATCACCAATTTGGCGAACTAACATTTTTCGATTGACATTATCTCTTCTCGCAAGAAATTCAGTATCAGTTAATACTGTGCCACGTCTGCGAATAAAGTCACGGTGCCCCATTTCGCCAAATCCACGGTCATGTCTATTTCTATGTCTATCTTTGCGATCTCGGTCTCGATCTCGATGTCTTTCTCTTTTGCGCGATTCAAATTTATTATTTTCCTCTTTAGGTCTAGGTTCACGTAACTTAACAACAGTTGGAACACCATCCTCTAAAGTTTCCTCAGTTGATTCAGTAGTTTCACCTGCTGCTCTTCGTCTTCGGCGGCGGCGATGTGATTGATTATCATCACTGTCTAACTCTGAATTTTCAACTTCATTTTCCTCTTGAGTATTTTCTAGGACCTCTGAAGATGTAGAATTTTTCTTACGCTCTCGACGATTTCTTCTATTTTTCTTTTTATTTCTCTCTAATTTCTCACCCTCTACTTGAGAAGGCTCAGATTCAGAAATTGCATTTTCAACTGCTGGTTTGTTCTCAGTTTTTTTATTGCGCGCTGGCGCTAGAGCAGTAGGAGCAGATTGAAATATTGGTGAAAGAACTTCCGATGATTTCTTGCGGCTATTTGTTTCCGCCGGTAATTCCTCAATTGATTTTGTTTCATTTTCAACTTTTTTAGACCTAACTCTTTTTTTAGGCAGGTCAGCATTATCTGATGTCGGCTTCTTAGCCATATAAAACCTCAACTCCTAAAGCAAATTTATTTGCTTCCATTTGGTCAGTTTCCTGACGTTCTCTAATAAATTCCGCGCACCTGGGTTTTGGTATTAGAAGTTTTTTATCACCATACATTGCCTTATTTTGCTCTGAACCATTTCGGGAGCAAGGCGTAGGGACCAAAAACATTTAGAACCAGCCGCTAGTGCTGGGTTAAGTATCACCTAGAAGATAGTTAAATTCAAATCTGGCGCTCTATATACTTAAAATTTAGCCCGTTTTAGGGAAATCAACGGGATCTTAAATGAATATTTTGTAACAAACCAAAGCCGATTAAATTGGCAAACATACTTGAGCCACCATAGGAAATAAAAGGCAATGGAACACCGGTTAGTGGCATTAAGCCAACTGCCATACCTAAATTTTGAAACATTTGAAATGCAAACCAAGCTATTACCCCTACACAAACTAATTTGCCAAATAAATCACTAGCTCTTCGCAAAATAACAAATGCCCTGGCAAAAAATAATCCATATAGCAATAAAATTACTGAACTTCCTAAGAAACCTAATTCTTCTCCTGCCACAGTGAAAATAAAATCAGTTTGTTGTTCCGGAACAAATCTGCCATTTGTTTGTGGCCCATGAAATAAACCTTTACCGGTAAATCCACCAGATCCTATGGTAATTCTAGCTTGGCGCAATTGATATCCACTTTGCTGTGGGTCTGCAGTTGGATTAACAAAAGATTGTAATCTTTTAAGTTGATATTTATGAATTACTCCCCCTTTGACCGCAACCACACTGCCAAAAATTCCAATTACAACTAGCAGAACTACCCATCTTGGTTTCGCGCCGGAGGTGGCGACAATTGCAATCATAGACGCCACCATAATTAATACTTCACCTAAATCAGGTTCTAAAATAATTAATACCATAGGAACAGCAGCAACCGCTATTGCTTTTAATACATCTTTACTTTTCGGTTCTCCTAATGGATTTTGTACCTCAGTAAATATTGAAGCCATTCCAATTATGATTGAAATTTTGGCAAGCTCTGCCGGCTGAAATTGGAAACCAAATGGCAAAGTAATCCAGGATTTTGCACCATTTACCGTACTTCCTAAACCTGGCAACAAAACTACTGTTAAACCAAATATTCCTATTAAATACAAAATTATTGCATATGCTCGAAGCGTCCGATAGTCAATAAGAATTACACCATAAGCTAGCAGGATACCTATAACAATATTTATTAAATGCCTTTTTAAATAGTATTGCGGATCTAAACCATTAGCTGCATACCAATTTTTAGTAGCTGCATAAACCAATATAGTTCCAATTGCTAAGAGTGAAAAGATTGCTAAATTCAGCCACTGATCCAGCGCAAAGATTCGATTGAAGATTGAATTTTTCTTGGTTCTAGTTGTTAGTTGGAATGTCATTTTTTTCCACCAGTATTATTTGCATTAATTGTATTTTCCCGTGCTAGTGCTAATTTTCTCGGAGTAGTAATTATGCTTCCGGGAATACCATGGGGAAATATTGCTTTAGTGGGATCAATTTGATTTCCAACCACGCCAAAGATTGCAGAATAAATATCTCGCACTCCCACTGCGGATGCGGATGCACCAAAACCACCTTGACTTATTACCATCACTACACAATATTGTGGAGAATTAAGTGGAGCAAATGATGCATACCAAGAGGTGTCATCTAATGCAGAGCCATCCGGATTTTTCCCAATGACCTGTCCAGTCCCAGTCTTGCCCGCAATTTGAATTGGATAATTAGAAAATATTGGGGCTGCAGTACCACTTAAAGAAACTTCTCGTAAAGCGCTATGAAGAAAACTTATAGTTGAAGGTGATAGTGGAGAATGTCCGATTACTTTTGGTTTAAACACTTTCAATATTTTCCCAGTTGAACTTACAATCGCATGGGCAACTTGTGGTTGATATATAACTCCTCCATTTGCAATAGAGCTATAAATCGCTGCTTCTTGTAGAGGTGTAATTAATACATCTCCTTGCCCAATTGAAAAGTTCACAGCATCACCAGCGCGGATTTGATAACCATCTACACAATTTTCTTTTGCTATTGCTATTAAGTAAGGGGTTAAATCTGATTTCCTAGCTCTATTTGAAAAATTACAATAGAAATCCTTATTTTGTTGATAGAAATTTTGTTTCCATTCTCTGTTAGGTAATCTTCCAGATGCTTCCCCTGGTAAATCAATTCCAGTTGGTTTTCCTACATGAAAGCCAGCGGCAGATTTGAAAAAATAATCACTTGGGCTTTTGGGAAATAAGCCACCATCTTTTAACCACAAATCATAAGCTATCTTGTACCAAACTGTATCGCAGGAAACTGCAATTAAGTTTTTCATAGGTAAAGCACCACTGGAACTAAAATCTAAATCTTTAAATTCCCGGTTACCAATTTGAATTGAAGCCGGGCATTGGTACGTTCCATTCATGCTGTATCCAGCTTTGGTCGCAGCAGCTACTGATACCACTTTAAAAGTTGAAGCTGGTGGGTACAAACCAGTAAGAGGACGAGATAGTGCTGGTATACCTTGAGCTGGGCCAAATAGCTCTGCTGCTTGTTTTTGAGTTAATCCCGTTTGCCAAATTGTTGGATCATAAGTTGGATAGGATGCTAAAGCCACTATATGTCCAGTCTTAACATCTTCCACTATTGCGGCACCTGAATCTGCTTTATGTCCTTGAGCTCTAGAATTTAGAATTGCAGTTTCCAAAGCTTTTTCAGTAGCAGCTTGTAATGGTGCATTTAAATTAGTTACTAGGTTATCCCCTGGAATTTCTGGCGTATTTCGCGCTTGAGAAGTAACGGCTTGTGTTCTATTTACTATGACAGTTCTAATTCCGGGCGTACCACGCAAATATTGATCATATTGATATTCCAAACCAGTTTTTCCAATTAAATCATCTATATATAACCGGCCATTAGAATTATTAATATCATTTTGAGTAACTTGCCCAACATAACCTAAAACATGTGCAGCATTTTCACCAGAGGTTTGAGGATATGACCTAACAGGTACTTGCACCGCATTTATACCTGGATAGGAATCCTGGTTTTCTAATATCTTTAATGCAACGTTCTGCGTTGCATGTACAGTGACTGGAATAGGTTGAAAAACATTTCCTTTCCAACAACTTGGATTAGGAAATTTCAATTCTCCACAAAGCCTTGTTTGATAATAGAGATCGCTACCAGATTTACCAATTAGTAACCCTAATTTTGCAAGTGCTTTCATACCATGATTGGGCAACTTATCAATTACTGAACGATTAACTGTGATTTCTAATCCTGGTTCATCAAGCGCAAGTGGTCTTCCTTGATCATCTAATATTTCACCACGTATAGAGGGAGTAATTATGTCTCTAGATTGTATCTGAGCTGCTACATTTTTATAGGTAGAAGTATTGGAAACTTGAAGATAAAAAAGTCTGCCCACTAAGGTAGCAAGGAGTGAAAACACAATAAATTGCATCAAAACAATTCCACCATTAGTTCTATTGTTCATCTGCGCTCCTGAGATGAAAGTAATAGTTCACTAAATTTTCGCAAACTTGGTAACAAAATAGGTGCAATTAGAAAAGTCCAAATTATTGTTGCCAGCAAGGTTGAAAACAAATTATGAACTGCTCCTAAATACCTCCAAATATTGCAGAAAAGATTTCAAAAATACTCAATACCACAATCAAAGTAAATGAATAAATGAATAGCGCCAAAATTGGTCTATCTAAAATATCTACCAACACCGGTTTGTAATTCATATAAAGTGCGCCCACTATTGTAAAAATTAAAGCCCATTCCCCCATCGGAGATGTAATTGATGGATTTAGGTCATATATGAAACCACCTACAAATCCAATAATTAAGCAATCAGCTCCATTTTGTAATGAAATCAAAATAACTAGAGTAATTAAATAAAGTGGAATTCCTCCATAAGGTAAATGAATCATGGAAATTCCAGCAATTTGTATTACAAAAACAAATGCCAATAGCAAGGATAGAAAAGATATTTTACGAAAATTCACTTAGCGCTTCCTGTACTACTGGTATTTAGAGAAGGAGAGGTAGTGCTTTCTGGTGAAATAATATTTGAATTGCTATTTGAAAGAACTGTAGGGGTTATAGGTGCAGGGGGCACTAAAGTATTGCGCAGATCATGATCTGCGCCCTTAAGTACTACAGAAACAATATTTAGGGCATTTAAGTTTGCATAACTTTTTACTATTGCACTTTGGGTTAGGTCAGTTGCAGTAGTGCTGATGCTTGAAATATATCCAACTGGGATTCCAGCAACAAATGGGCGATTTTGATCACTTCCTAAACTAAGTAATGCTTGGCCATTTGCTAAATTTCCTTGGGAATCCAGCAATTGAAATATAAATTGATTATCTCCTTCACCGAGTACCACACCCGCACTTCCAGTGCCTGCAATTCTTACACCAATTTTGAAATTTGGATCGCTCATTAATTGCACTACAGATGAATGAGAAGTCACTAATTTAGTTATACCTATCAATCCATCCCCATTAATTACTGTCATATTTGAGCGAACGCCATCCCCACTTCCTATATCAATTGTTATAGTCTGAACAAAAGTTGAATTTGCACCACGCGCTATTACCCGCGCTGGAATTATTTTCAATCCACCTTTACCAGCTAAATCAAAGTTCTTTTTCAAATCTGTATAAGCGCCTAATAAATCCTGTTGCTTGGTAATTTGTTGATGTAATTTTGAATTTGCATCTTTAAGTTGAGTTACTTCACTTTTAACTCTAGGGAAATTTTTCACATTACTAAAAAAATTTCCAATTGGAGAAAAAACTTTAGAGACTACTTTTTCCACGGGTGAAAAAATAGTTTGTGATACAGATCTTGAAGCCTTGGTGAAACTTATACCGCGCAAATCCAAAGTAATAAGTAATAGCGAAGTAACCAATAAAACTATTAACAATAGTCGAGTTCGATTGCCTCCACGTCCAATCAACTCTTACCCCTTTGCTATTTAAATAATTATCGACGCGGTTCCGAAATCAAAACTTTTTCTAAAGCTTCAAATTCTTCAACACACTTTCCGGAACCTTCCGCGACTGCTTGTAAGGGTCTTTCACTTACTAGTATCGGCATCTTAGTTTCTTGTCTTAATCTCTCATCTAAACCACGCAATAATGCACCACCACCAGTTAAAACTATTCCACGATCCATTAGATCACTTGCTAATTCTGGTGGAGTTTTATCTAAAGTTGATTTCACTGCATTTACTATTGCATTGACCGGTTCTTCTAATGCTTTTCTAATGTCAGCAGAAGAAACCACAATAGTTTTGGGCAAACCAGTTGCTAAATCTCTTCCTCTAATTTCAGCATCAGGTTCATCTGGAGTTGGATAGGCAGATCCAATCGCCATTTTAATTTCTTCTGCAGTTCTCTCACCCAATAGTAAGGAATACTCTCTTTTCACCCAATCAATAATGGCTTGATCTAACTCATCTCCACCAACTCGGATAGATAAAGCAGTTACAATCCCACCTAATGAAATTACTGCAACTTCAGTAGTTCCACCACCAATATCAACCACCATGTTTCCCGTAGGTTCATGAATTGGTAAACCAGCACCAATGGCTGCTGCCATTGGTTCTTCAATTATATAAACTTTTCTAGCTCCTGCAGCATAACCTGCATCTTTCACAGCTCTTTGCTCTACACCTGTAATGCCAGATGGAACGCAAACCACAATTCTTGGTTTTGCTAAATATCTTCTTCGATGCACTTTTTGAATAAAGTAGCGCAACATTCTTTCAGTAGTATCAAAATCAGCAATCACTCCATCTTTTAATGGTCTAATGGCCACTATATTGCCAGGAGTTCTACCAATCATTCTCTTGGCTTCAATACCAACTGCCAAGATAGCGCCGGAATCTTCATTAACTGCAACCACACTTGGTTCATTTAGGACAATACCTTTGCCGCGAACATACACCAAAGTATTAGCAGTTCCTAGATCCACTGCCATATCTCTACCGATAAAGGACATTCCACCGGATTCTTTTTTGCGCATTATTATTCTTACCTTTCAAATTAACTTGCTATTAAATTTTCAAAAATTTCTTATTCTCTATAAGTTTGGGAAATCCGGGAAAAAAATTGAAATCTCTCTCGCCGCAGATTGTGAACTATCTGAACCATGAACAATATTTTCTACCACTGCTTTGCCAGTATCAGCTGCCAAATCACCACGAATTGTTCCAGGGGCTGCATTAGTTGGATCGGTTACTCCTGCTAAATTTCTAAATCCTTCAATTACTCGATAACCTGTAACTACCATCGCCACAATAGGACCACTCATCATGAAATCAACAAGTGGCTGATAAAAATGTTTTCCTTTATGCTCTTCATAATGTTTTTCCAAAATTGCTAAAGACGGTTCCATCAACTTGAGCCCAGAAATTACATAACCTTTTTTTTCAATGCGAGATATAACCTCGCCTACTAATTGCCTCTTTACACCATCAGGTTTAATTAGTACCAAGGTATGTTCAATAGTTTTTTCACTCACCACGCGCGCTAGTGTAATAGTTGAATGGGGTCTATTCATAATCCAAGGATTTTTAAAGGTTTAACCCTGATTTTCCCTCTCGGCGCGGATTTGTGCCGCCCGCTCTTCCCCTTTTTTACCTATGAAAAACGCTGCTGTCCAAAGCATTGCAAAAATCACTCCAATAAACCACATGATTGAAATTTCAATTCCAAAGAAAATAATTGCAATTTGTAAAATACTTCCCAGAATCCAACCTTTCTTATTTTTCAAAAATCTAGGTGATACCAACAGAATTAGTGCCAGAATTGATCCCAGTAAAACAGCATGATGGGTATGGTGTCCACGAACTAACAGAAGTGCAAAACCCATTACCAATGCTTCCATAAATAAAACTACTGAACCCAACATTCTCATATTATTACCTGCAATTCTTTTCTATTTTATTTTTCACTTTGCAACTTGCCATATTTATTTCTCAAAATTATTCTAGCTTCTCCTGCTGTCACCACTGAGCCTGTAATTACAACACCGTTAGAAAAATCAGTTGTTTGATTTAATAGATTTGCCTGTGCAATTGCAAAATCTATCGCTTCGGAAAGTTTTTCTACTAACTTAATTTGATTTGGTTTATAAAACTTCAATGCAATTTTTTCTAACTCTGCTATCTCCATAGCCCTAGGGGAATTATTTTTACTTATAACGAGTTGATCAAATACTCCTGCAATATTTTCCATATAACTAGTGACATCCTTATCACCTAATATTGCAATCACTCCAATTTTAGTTGCCAAATCAAATTCACTTTTGAGTGCACTTTTTAGCGAATTGGCACCATCTGGATTATGAGCCGCATCCACCATTACAAATGGATCGTTATGTAAAACCTCTAATCTGCCCGGAGAATTTGAAGCAGCGAATCCAGTTCTAATTAAATCTTCATTTAGAGCTTTTCCAGAAAAACTTTCCACTGCAGCCAATGCTAAAGCTGCATTTTGACTTTGATGTTCACCATGTAATGGTAAATAGATATCTTGGTAGTCCTGATAAATTCCAGCGAAATCAATTACTTGACCGCCAACTGCAAGAGTTCTTTTCTTAATTCCAAATTCCACACCAAATCTATATGGTTGAGAATTCATTTCTAATGCTTTGCTCAAAAGTATTTTCGCTACTGACTGAGTTTGAGCGGATAAAATTACTTGGGAATTTTCCTTAATAATGCCGGATTTAGTGGTTGCAATTTCTTCCAAGGTATTACCCAAATACTGCATATGATCATAACTAATGGGGGCAATAACACTAACCTGGCTTTGCACTACATTGGTAGCATCCCATTGACCGCCCATACCTACTTCAATAATTCCAACATCAACTGGAAATTCCGCAAAAGCAACAAAAGCCATAGCGGTGATAGTTTCAAAAAAAGAAAGCGGATGTTGTTGTCTGCTATCTACCAAATCCAAATAAGGTTCAATATCAAGATAAGTTGCTACAAAAGCAGATTCTGAAATGGGTTCACAATTTATTGTGATTCTTTCCAAAATACTTTCCAAATGTGGGCTAGTAAATCTGCCAGTTCGAAAATCTAAAGCTCTAAATAAATTTTCGGTAAATCTAGTGGTAGAGGTTTTACCATTTGTTCCACCAATGTGCACTGTGGGATAGGAAAGTTGAGGTGAACCAAGTAAATCTGACAGTGCTGCAATCCTTATTAAGGATGGTTCAATTCTTACTTCGGGCCATCTTTGGAGAAGTAATTTTTCTACCTCTGATAAATTCATCATTTTATTTTTGAGGAAGTTGCGCTAACTGCTTTTGAATTCTTTCCACTTCCAAAGAGCAGTTTGCAAATCGCTCTCGAATTTCTTGAACTACTTCAAGTGGCGCCTTGGCCATGAAACCTTCATTATTTAATTTAACCTGGGCAGTAGCTAAATCTTTTTGAGCAGATACCAAATCCTTTTCCAATCTAGCACGCTCTGCAATTACATCAACATTTTTACTTAAATCTAAATAGATCTTAATTGACCCAAATTCCAAAATAGTTAAATTGGATTGCTTTGAATCAAAATTTGCAATCGATTCTAATTTAGAAACCGCAAAAATACTTTCTGCAAAATCGGCGATTCCAATTTGTTCTAGGCCTAAAATGTTTGCTGGAATTCTTTGATTATCCTTTACCGCTTGCTCTACTCTAAATCTTCTTATTTCAGTAGTAATACTTACTACTTTTTCTAAAGTTGCCACTGCTTCTTGGTCTCGGTTAGTTCGATTAGCTTTTGGCCAGTTGGCAATAGTTACTGATTCCCCGCCAGTTAAAGTGCACCACAATTCTTCGGTAATAAAAGGCATAATTGGATGAAGTAATCTAAGTATATTTTCTAAAGTAAATCCTAATACTCTTTGAGTTTGCTTGCTATGTTCATTATTTTGAGCAATTACCGCTTTACTTAATTCAATATACCAATCACAAAAATCATCTATTACAAAGTGAAAAAGTGCATCACAGGCTTTGGCAAATTCAAAGTTTTCTATTAGTTCATCTACCTCTTCAACTGTTTCATCCAACCTACTTAAAATCCATTTATTTAGAGTGGAGACTTGCGAGAATTCATAATCATCTAAAACTTGGTTGTTTCCAGTAATGACTGCACCCTTGGAAATAGCAAATCTGGTTGCATTCCAAATTTTGGTAGCAAATGATCTAGAGCCTGCAATCCACTCTGGAGCCAATGCTTGATCTGAGCCTGGATTAGCACCTTTAGCTAAAGTAAATCTAAGCGCATCTGCACCATATTGATCTAAATATTCAAGAGGATCAATTACATTTCCCTTTGATTTACTCATTTTTCTTCCAAATTGATCCCGAACAATTCCATGCAAAGCAATTGTGTGAAAAGGAACTTCACCATTCATTGCAAATAATCCAAACATCATCATTCGAGCCACCCAGAAAAATAAAATGTCATATCCAGTTATTAAAACTGAAGTTGGATAAAACTTTTTAAGATCAGCAGTTTGTTCTGGCCAACCTAGAGTAGAAAATGGCCAGAGAGCAGAGGAAAACCAAGTATCTAAAACATCAGGGTCTTGAACATAACCATGTGGTGGTTTTTCATCCGGTCCACACACAACTATTTCCCCGTTTTCTCCGTAATAAACCGGGATTCGATGTCCCCACCATAATTGGCGTGAGATACACCAATCATGCATATTATCAACCCAATCAAAATATCGGGGCGCTAATTCTGCTGGTTCAATTTTTACTTTGCCATTGGTAACTGCATCACTTGCAGCTTTTGCAAGTGGAGCTACTTTTACAAACCATTGTTTAGATAATCTTGGTTCCACTGTAGTATCGCATCTTTGGCAATGACCTACTGAATGTGTATAAGGCTTAATATGTTTAACAACTTTGCCCAGTGATTTTAATTTTTCTACTACTTTTTCTCGTGCAATAAATCTATCTAATCCATCAAATTCTGTATTTGTTCCAGTTATAACCGCCGATTCATTTAATACCTCTATAAATTGCAAATCATGTCTTTGAGAAATCTCAAAGTCATTTGGATCATGGGCAGGGGTGACTTTAACCGCACCGGTTCCGAATTCCGGATCAACATGTTCATCAGCCACTACCGGTATTTTGCGGTTAGTAATTGGCATTTCAATCATAGTGCCTACTAATTTCTGATATCTGGGATCAGAAGGATGTACTGCAATTGCTGTATCACCTAGCATTGTTTCTGCACGAGTGGTTGCTACTACTATCTTTGCTTCACCCACTCCATATTCAATTGAAACTAATTCTCCATCATCATCGCTGTGTTCAACTTCAATATCTGATAACGCAGTAAGACATCTTGGGCACCAATTAATTATTTTTTCTGCGCGATAAATTAAACCTTGATCATACAATTTTTTGAATATAGTTAATACTGCCCGAGATAAACCTTCATCCATTGTAAATCGTTCACGAGACCAGTCAACACTGTCTCCTAATCTTTTCATTTGATCAAGAATCGCACCACCAGATTCTGTTTTCCATTGCCAGACTTTTTCTACAAATTTTTCTCTTCCTAAATCATGACGAGATAAACCTTGTGCAGATAATTGTTTTTCAACTACGTTTTGAGTAGCAATACCAGCATGATCCATCCCCGGTAGCCATAAACTTTCAAAACCTTTCATTCTTTTCATGCGCGTTAATATGTCTTGTAAAGTGTGATCAAGTGCGTGGCCCATGTGAAGAACACCAGTCACATTAGGTGGTGGAATTACAATAGTAAAAGGTGGCTTAGTTGAATTTGCATCAGCTTTAAAATATCAAGCATTGCTCCATTTTTCATAAAGTCTATTTTCAATTTGAGCAGGAGAAAAAGTTGAAGGAAGTTCTTTTCCTGAATCATTCAATGAATCAATATTGCTTTTATCTCCGGACATAGGTGGCTTAGTCTAGATTAAGCGCTCTTACTTGCCGAATTATTGGGCTTATCCCCTCGGGTATTTCGCTTACTGCCACCGCTTCGCTCTACATAAATTGGCGCTGATTCTTTTAAAACTGTCTGGTCAGTAACAATCACTTTTGCAATATCAGCGCGAGAAGGTATTTCATACATTACATTCAATAGAGTTTCTTCCATTATTGCGCGCAATCCGCGTGCCCCAGTACCTCTTTTAATTGCAGCATCAGCTACTACCTCTAGGGCTTGTTCCGTTACCTCTAACTCCACTCCATCAATTTCAAACAATCTGGCATATTGTTTAACTAATGCATTTTTCGGTTCAGTCAAGATCTGAATCAATGCTCTGCGATCTAAATTCTCTACAGAAGTTAAAATTGGTAATCGACCAATGAATTCTGGAATCATTCCAAATTTCAATAAATCTTCTGGCATTACATCTAAAAATGGATCAAGTGAATTTGGGTCTTCATTGGATTTTAATTCTGCGCTAAATCCTACCCCTGCTTTGCCTTTTCTACCTTCTATTATTTTTTCTAATCCAGCAAATGCTCCACCCACAATAAACAGAATATTTGCCGTATCAATCTGTAGAAATTCTTGGTGCGGATGTTTTCTTCCACCTTGAGGTGGCACAGATGCAGTTGTGCCTTCTAATATTTTTAAAAGTGCTTGTTGTACACCTTCACCAGATACATCACGAGTTATAGAAGGATTTTCACTCTTTCTAGCAACTTTATCTATTTCATCAATATAAATAATTCCAGCTTCTGATTTTTTCACATCATAATCAGCTGCTTGAATTAATTTCAATAAAATATTTTCTACATCTTCACCCACATATCCTGCTTCAGTTAAAGCGGTAGCATCTGCAATTGCAAATGGAACATTTAGCATCTTAGCCAAAGTTTGGGCTAGCAAAGTTTTACCAGAACCAGTTGGACCTAAGATCAAAATATTAGATTTAGAAAGTTCTACATCACTTTCTCTGCGTGTATCACCTGATTGCACTCGCTTATAATGATTATAGACCGCAACTGCGAGAGATTTTTTGGCACGCTCTTGACCAATTACATATTGATCTAGAAAATTAAAAATCTCATCAGGTTTAGGTAACTCCTGCAATCCAAGTGCGGGTGCCTCTTGTAATTCTTCATCAATAATGTTGTTACATAAATCTATACATTCATCACAAATATAAACACCCGGCCCAGCAATCAATTTCCTAACTTGCTTTTGGCTCTTGCCACAAAAAGAGCATTTTAAAAGCTCACTGCTCTCACCAATCCGAGTTGACATAATCTAAGGATAGGTGAGAGCAGCTGAAATTTCTGGGAAAAAAACTAAATATTTGTTCGCTTTTAGAAAACTTAGGAAATTTTCTAAATGAAATTACTTAACACTTGCTTTTCTTGGGGCTAAGACTTGATCAATTAGACCATACTCCACCGCTTCTTTAGCGGTAAGAATTTTGTCACGTTCAATATCTTTGCCAATATCCTCTTTGGATTTAGAGGTATGGCGAGCCAACATATCTTCTAACAAGCCACGCATTCTCATAATTTCATTGGCTTGAATTTCAATATCAGATCCTTGACCGCCACCTTCAGAATAAGGTTGGTGAATCAAAATTCTGGCATGTTCAAGTGCCATTCTTTTTCCTTTGGCTCCACCAGCTAATAAGACTGCTGCTGCCGAGGCCGCTTGTCCAAGACAAATAGTGGTGACATCTGGTCTTACAAATTGCATAGTGTCATAAATTGCAGTTAACGCAGTAAAGGAACCACCTGGTGAATTTATGTACATCATTATGTCTCGGTCTGGATCCATTGATTCTAAAGTTAATAACTGTGCCATTACATCGTTGGCAACTGTGTCATCTATTGCTTGACCTAAGAAAATAATTCGCTCTTCAAATAATTTAGTGTATGGATCCAATCTCTTGTAACCATAAGAAGTTTTTTCTTCAATGGTTGGTAATACATAACGAGAAGTAAAATCATTTACATAATTTTTCATGCCATTCCACCGCTTCCTGATACTTGACCAGCAGAACGAACTACATGGTCTACAAATCCATATTCCTTAGCTTCTTCCGCAGTAAACCAGCGATCGCGATCTGAATCAGTTTCAATTGTTTCCATTTTTTGACCAGTATGGTGCGCAATCAACTCTGCCATTTTCTTTTTAGTGAATTTCATTTGTTCTGCTTGGATTTTAATATCTGAAGCAGTACCACCAATTCCACCGGATGGTTGGTGCATCATTATTCTGGCATGTGGCAATGCATATCTTTTTCCAGGAGCCCCTGCGCACAATAAGAACTGTCCCATTGATGCAGCTAATCCCATAGCTACTGTTGCAACATCATTTTTGATGTATTGCATGGTGTCATAAATTGCCATACCAGCGGAGATGGAACCACCAGGTGAATTTATGTAAAGATAAATATCTTTTTCTGGATCTTCCGCAGCTAATAACAAAAGCTGTGCCGATATTGCATTAGCCATATTGTCTTCAACTACTGAACTTAAAAAAATAATTCTTTCTTTTAATAGTCTTTGATAGACCTGGTCATCTAACCCGCCGGGTAAAGATCCCGCAGCCATTTGGGGTAGGCGCTCGCTCAATTTATTCCTCCTTCAAAGTGGGCTCTTTTCATTCCCAGCCAGGAATTCACTAAAGCCATATACGACCTTAACAATATTTTTCAGCTTTTGCTTCCCAAAATCTGGCTTTTCTTATCTTTGCCTGTTCGCCCTGAGAGAATTGGATTCTAGATTGCCAAAATAGAACTTATTCTTATCCTAATCCCTAAACCTTGCCGAAAAAATCAAAAAATTGCAAGGAGCAAAATTGTTACATAATGGATGGATTTAATTTAATTACTCAGCAGCTGTTTGATTCAAAGCTTCAATCTCAACAACTTGTCCAGATTTAGTTACTACCTTAGTTCTACTTAAAATAGCAGCCAATGCTTTTGCACGAGCCACATCTGAAACCATTGCTGAGATCTGACCCGCATCAGAAATCTGCTTAATAAAATTATCTGGAGACATTCCATAATTAGCAGAAGCTCTATAAATATATTGAGACAACTCTTCCTCGGTTGGGGAAATATTTTCCGCTGAAACAATAGTATCTAGCAAAATCTCTTTCTTAATTTGAGAAGTTAATTGCTCAGTTACCTCTTTGCGGTGTTCTTCATCTTTTTCGCGATTTTCAGAAGCCAAGTGTTGATTAACTTCATCTTCAACCATTTTATTTGGAATTGGAATATTTTGTTCTGAAAGCAATTTATTAACTAAAGTATCTCGGGCTGCATAAGCCTGTTCCAACTTCTTCACTCGCTCAACACGCGAGCGCACATCCGCTCTTAACTCAAGTAAAGTTTCAAACTCAGATGCTAATTTGGCAAAATCATCATTTAACTCCGGCAATTCTCGCTCTTTTACCGCCTTCAAGGTTACTGTGACATCGCCTTTTTGTTCATCGGTTTGACCAACTAATTTACTTTCAAAACTCTTGCTTTCCCCAACATTCATACCCTCTAGCGCATCATCTAATCCATCAATCATCTTGTTGGAGCCAACTTCATAGGAAATGTCATTAACAGTTCCACCTTCAATTTCTTGGCCATCTATTTTAGCTACTAAATCAATGGAAACAAACAATCCTTTTTTCGCTGGAGTGTTTTCAAGTGGATGAAGCTTTCCAAATCTTTCTCGAAGTAAATCAACTTGTTGGTTGACTTCATCATCATTTAATTCAATATCATCAACTTCAACTGTTACTGTTGAAAAATCTGGCAAAGTAATTTCAGGTCTAACATCAACTTCAGCGCTAAAGATTAGTTTTTCATTATCCACAAATTCATTAATCTCAACACTTGGCCGAGACATCACAACTAAATCATGTTCTTTAACCGCGTTTCCATAAAAACTAGTTAATGAGGAATTTATTGCTTCATCTACTACTGCAGCTCGTCCAACTTTTTGATCTACTATTGATTGTGGAACTTTTCCTTTGCGAAAACCTGGAACATTAATTTTCTCGGCAATTGTTCGATAGGCCTGATTGATATGTGGTTGTAACTCTACAAATGGAACATTAATAACTAACTTAACTCGAGTTTCATCAAGCTTTTCTAATGTGCTATTCAATCCGGACTCCTTGAGGAAATATATTTGAAGAATTTATGAAGATACTGGTCGGGGCGGGGAGATTCGAACTCCCGGTCTCCTGCTCCCAAAGCAGGCGCGCTAGCCACTACGCTACGCCCCGTTGGCGTAAGGTGAGAATTGTAAGGGGTAATTGAGTACTGCGTTTACCCAGGTTTTTAAAGGCTTTTTCTCGTTGGAAAGAAGCCTAAGTTTTCAGAATTAACGCGAAAAACGCTACTCTTACCCCCTTGAAACCAATAGCAACACAAATTTAACTTGCGGGTGTAGTTCAATGGTAGAACCTCAGCCTTCCAAGCTGATGATGCCGGTTCGATCCCGGTCACCCGCTCTCTAGTATATTTGAATTATTTTCATCAACTCGATTTTACAAAATTCCCAATCTTTTGAATTATTGCGTAGCCGGTTAGGGTTATTGAGACATTTGAATCTAGGTTAGAAATATTCAAGTGAAATGTAGTTGGGCCGGCAGCTTTGTTAGTATCAAGACCATATTGAGAGACTAATAGATTTCCTTGTCCTATGGTTCCGTTGTTATTCAAAATTAGAGGTAATTGGAAAGTATTTTGCATAGTCAATACTGCTGCATTGGAAACAGATAGTGTTTCCCCCAATAGCCGATATTTGTACTGATCATCTTTGGCAAATACATAAGTTGAAATAAAGAAGTTTGATCCGGTATCTATTGATGCAAAGCTATTTGAAAATATACCCTCACCATT
>OMHY01000027.1 GCA_900298985.1 Streptomycetaceae bacterium | reverse complement strand
GAATTTGGAGTAATCGAATTAGATAAAGATGGAATTCTAATTAAAGCATTTCATGAAAAACCTGCAAATCCTCCCACTATTCCCGGAGATAACGCACACTGCTTTGTTTCTATGGGTAATTATATTTTTTCCCGAAAAACATTAGAAGATTCCTTGGTAAAAGACTCACAAGATGAATCAAGTAAGCATGATTTGGGAACCAATATCATTCCCATGTTGGCTAATGAAGGTTTAGCATATGCCTACGATTTTCATACCAATGTAGTTCCGGGTGAAACTGAGAGAGATAAAAGTTATTGGCGAGATGTAGGTTCCATTGATTCTTACTATGACGCCCACATGGATCTAGTATCAGTGCATCCAATTTTTAATTTATACAATCGAAAATGGCCGCTATTAACAAATCCACCTTCTTTGCCACCCGCAAAGTTTTCCGAAAATGGATCTGCGGTAGATTCAATTGTAGGTGCAGGAACGATTATTGCTGGTGGGCGAATTGAGAGATCTGTTATTTCCTCTGATGTAATTACCGAAACCTCGGCATTAGTTCAGGGATCCGTAATAATGCCATCGGTTCGAATTGGGAAAAACACAGTGATTCGAAATGCAATTATTGATAAAAATGTAGTAATTGAATCAGGGGCTCAAGTCGGAGTAGATTTAGATAGAGATAAAGAAAGATTTACGATATCTCAAAATGGCATTATTGTTGTGGGCAAGGGCAATATCATCAAAAAATAAAATCAACTACTTACCAAAAATACTTTCACGCTATGAGGTCTAAGAATAGTTTTATCTAAAGGGCGCAATATAGTAGGGAGATATTCCGAGACATTTTCCGCTGAATCAAAAATGGATCTATAAACATTGCCCCACTTGCTTTCCGGTAAATTAAAAAAGATTTCAGAGTTAGAAGCATTGTATGAGATTAATAAACCTTGATTTTCACTAGCTTCTACATAATAACTCAAAGTTAGCAAAGAAGAATCCTCCCAATTTTCCTGAGTCATTTCCTGCCCTAAATTAGTGAACCAAGCTAAATCTTTTCTGGAATTCATTAAATCAGATTCACCTTTGAAAAATTCTTTGACTACATCAGATAAGAAATTTGATCTTATTTGTAGAAGCTCTCTAGTAGATTCATATAATTCTCTTTCCCGATTATTTAATTGCCAATTTAATGCCCAACCACCAAAAAATGAGTCTGAACCCTTTAACTCTGATATCTTTTTACCTTTTGGTAAGGTAAAGGCATTGTTATTTCCAAATTGAGATCTTCCAATTTCATCACCCATTAATATCATTGGCACTCCAGAAGCCAACAACAAAGATGCTAATAAGGATTTGTGTAATCTTTTTCTAACTTCCTCAATAAATGGCTCTGGAGTCGGTCCTTCTATTCCTACATTCCAAGAATTATTATTGTTGCTTCCATCATTGTTATTTTCTTGATTTGCTTCATTATGTTTTTCTTCATAGGTAACTAGATCATGCATCGTGAAGCCATCATGTGCGGTGATAAAATTTATTGAGGAGGTTGGTCCCCGGTAATAATAGACATCATGGGAACCACTAATTCGAGTAGCAAGGGAACCAACGCCTTCCCTTAAATCATCCTTTTGAGAAGTGAGCCAATACTTTCGCACCGCGTCTCGGAAATTATCATTCCACTCTCGCCAAGGATATGGAAAGGCACCTAATGCATAGCCTTTGGTATCCCAAGGTTCAGCAATTAATTTTCGCTCCCGTAATACTGGGTCGGTAGTTACTGCAACTGAAAATGCACTAATTCCATCTATACCTTGAGCACCACGCGCCAGCGCAGCAGCCAAATCAAACCTAAATCCATCTACCCCAATTGTTTGCGCCCACCAGCGCAAAGAATCTATTAACATTCTAACTACAAATGGTCTTCTAACATCTATTGTGTTTCCACAACCAGTTAAATCATCGTAGATATCTCCATGGGTTCTGCGGTAAAAAGTTTTGCTATCAATGCCCCGATAGCAATAGGTAGGTCCCCCTACCCCGCCTTCTGCGGTGTGATTGAAAACTACATCCAAAATAACTTCAATTCCAGCATCGTGTAATTTTGAAACTGATTGTCGAAGTTCCTCAATCGGATCCTCGGTTGATGCGTAAGCGCGATGTGGTGCAGAAAAAATCAATGGGTTATATCCCCAGTAATTTTCTCTGCCTCGTTTTTCAATCGCAGGTTCAGTTATAAATTCTGCTATTGGTAATAATTCCAAAGCGGTAACACCCAAATCTTTCAAGTAATTTATCACCGTGGGATGAGATAGAGCTGTATAAGTTCCACGCTCGTTTTCTGGAATTTCTAAATTAAAAGCAGTTAAGCCTTTTACATGAGCCTCATAAATAACAGTCTTTGGCCACGGGGTATTGATTCTTCTTGATCTGGGTTCATATTGTTTGGTAACAACAGATTTTGGAATAAAAGGTGAACTATCACGTGTATCCATTTTCGCTAGATCGCCATTTCCATTTCCATCTAAAGCTTGATGTCCATATATTTGAGGTACATATTGAAATTCGCCATCTAATAAATTGGCATAGGGATCTATTAATAGTTTATTTGGATTAAATCTCCATCCATTTTCTGGATCCCATGGTCCGTAAATTCGATATCCATATTTTTGCCCCGCTCGAACCCCGGGTATATATCCATGAAATATAGGGCCATCTTGATTTATTAATTCAAATTTTCGCTCATGCCAACTTTTACTACCATCTGGTTTAACTATTTCATCAAATAAACAAAGTTCTACTTTTTCTGCTGCCGCGGCCCAGATTGAAAAATTTACACCTTCTGCTGTTTCTTGGGCGCCCAAATATCGGGGATCAGCAGGCAGCACTGGAACAATATAAATTCTCTATTTGATTAATTCAAGCATCACAGTTGCTAATGGTGGAACATCTATACATAAAGATTGCGAAAAGCCACAAAATTCACCAGAAATAGTATGACAATTTTCAATAACTACGCCACTTCCACCATATGTAATATCATCTGAATTCAATATTAATTTCCACTCCCCTGCCTTAGGTGCAGGTATCTGATAATTATGATAAATCGTGGGTGAGAAATTGTGGATAGCAATTATTTGATTGCCAACTTGATTTTGCCTCGCAAAAATCATCAAATTCTTTTCAACTTCATCTCCCCGCAACCAGATAAATCCATTTGCGGAATTATCTAACTCATAAAGTTGAGAATGATTTTGATAAATTTCATTTAATTTTGCTAAGTATTGAGAGGTTTGTTGATGCTCCTGATAATTGAGTAATTCCCACCAAAGACTATTGCCTTCATTCCATTCATTGCTTTGAGCAAACTCCGATCCCATAAATAAAAGTTTTTTACCTGGATGGGACCACATCAATCCAAATAAAACTCTTAAATTAGCAAGTGCTTGCCAACGATCACCTGGCATTCGAGAAATTAGAGAACCTTTACCATGTACAACCTCATCATGGGAAAGAGGCAATATGTAATTTTCACTAAATGCGTAAGAAATAGAATTAGTAATTTCAAAGTGATGATATTTTCGATGAATTGATTCACGAGAAAAATACTCCAAAGAATCATGCATCCATCCCATATTCCATTTAAATCCAAAACCTAATCCACCATAATCAACGGTTTTGGTAACTCCTGGCCATGCGGTGGATTCCTCTGCAATCATCAAAGTATGTGGATTTCTCTTATAGATAACAGTATTTAACTCTTTTAGAAAAGATATAGCACCTAAATTTTCATTGGAGCCATATATATTTGGAATCCATTCCCCTGCTTTTCTGGAATAATCTAAATAGAGCATAGATGCCACCGCATCAACTCTTATTCCATCAATATGAAATTCTTCAATCCAATATAGGGCACTTCCAATTAAGAAATTTCTTACCTCATGTCTATCATAATTAAATATTAGTGTTCCCCAGTCAGGATGTTGTCCCATTCTCGGATCTTGATGTTCAAATAAAGCTGTTCCATCAAATTCCTTTAGTGCCCATTCATCTTTGGGAAAATGCGCTGGCACCCAATCCATAATTACCCCAAAACCATTTTGATGTAATTGATCTATTAAATATTTAAAATCATCAGGAGTTCCATACCGTGATGAAGGAGCATAAAAAGAGGTTACTTGATATCCCCAGGATGGACCATATGGGTGCTCAGTTAATGGTAAAAATTCAATATGGGTAAATTTCATTTTTTGAAGATAAGGAATTATTTCAGATGCAAAATCTCTGTAACTTAAACCTTGTTTCCAAGAACCTAGATGTACCTCATAAATTGAAACTGGTGATTTGTAAGCTGGTTTATAATCCTTATTTTTTTGCCATAATTGATCTTTAAATTGATAACTACTTTCCCAAACGATAGAGGCGGTTAGCGGTGGGGTTTCAGTAGCTTTAGCAAAAGGATCCGCATGATCTATCCAGGTGTCATCATTTCGCAATATTGCATATTTATACCGTTCACCCGGGCCAACTCCCTCAATAAAAATATTCCAGATTCCATTTTCACTTATCCGTTTCAAAGGTTCAGTAGTGCGATTCCAACCATTTCCATCATGGATTAGAGATACTTTTTTGGCATTAGGTGCCCAAACTGAAAATCTAGTTCCCAGTAACTGACCTTGCTCATCTCGTAATACATGGGATCCCAAAACTTTCCAGATTTCCTCTAATTTACCTTCCCCTAAAAGATAAATATCTAAATCTGATGGTTTAATCACTAATTCACCAGATAGATATGCCCAACTGCTGCAGTATCTCTAATTTCTAGGAATTGATTTTCTTGAAATATCATTGTGGTCTGGGAAAAAAGTTCGGTAACTTTGAACTCAGATTTTTGATTTAAATAAAAGGTATTAAATTTTACATATCCACTTTCAGAATAGTTAGCATTCAAATTAATTGCTACTATAATTTTTTGATTCCCATCGCTTTTAGAAAAAACTAATAGATTTGGATTATCACATTGGTGAAATTCAAGTGTTCGCATTTGAGCAAAAGCAGAATACTTTTTGCGTATCAAATTTAATTGCGCCACAAATTTTGCAATTAAATTATTTTCTAAAATATTTTCTGGAAAATTTCTAATCTTTATCTCATATTTTTCACTATCTAAATATTCTTCCGCGCCCTCTTTTATTGGCAGATTTTCCCTCAATTCATACCCCGCATACATTCCCCACTGCGGTGATAAAGTCGCAGCTAGCATTGCTCTCATTTTAAAAATATTTTCACTGGCATTTTGCAAGTGGAATGGAAGAATATCTGGTGTATTAACCCAAAAATTAGGTCGGAAAAAATGTGAATCTTGTTTGGCTAATTGGGTGCAGTAATCTTGGATTTCATTTTTAGAAACGCGCCAGGTGAAATAAGTATAGGAACTAGTAAAACCAGCCTTAGCCAAATCATTCATCATAGTTGGTCGGGTAAAAGCTTCGGCCAGAAAAATAACCTCTGGAGATGAAGCCTTTACTTTGGCAATCACTTGTTGCCAAAAATTTATAGGTTTAGTATGTGGGTTGTCAACTCGAAATATTTTTACCCCAACTTTTATCCAATACTCTAGAATTGAGTACACCTCCGATACCAATTCTTCAAATTTCAAATCAAAATTAATTGGATAGATGTCTTGATATTTTTTGGGAGGATTTTCGGCATAAGCGATACTTCCATCGGGTCTGGTAGTAAAGAAATCTGGATGGGCTTTCACCCAAGGATGATCTGGTGAAGCCTGCAAAGCAAGATCCATTGCAATTTTAATATTTAACTTATCTGCAGCTGTAATAAAATCTTTGAAATCAGAAAGTGTTCCTAACTCTGGATTAATATCTTTGTGTCCACCCTCTATCGAACCTATCGCCCATGGTACTCCGGGATCATTATTGGTGGCAGTTAAAGAATTATTTTTTCCTTTACGAAAACTTTTCCCTATGGGATGTATTGGAGGAATATATAAAATATCAAAACCCATATCAGCTACTCGAGTTAAAGATTTAATAGCAGTTTGAAAATTACCACTTACTATTTTACCATTAGCATCTGCATATGCACCTTCAGATCGAGGAAAAAATTCATACCAACTAGAAAAACCATTTAACACTGGCTCAACTGATATTTCGTTTTTCTCACTTACCGCAGATATATTGTTAGTTTGATATTTCCAATAATCAAGCCCGCTTAGGATTTCTTTGGAACTATTAAATTTCTCTATCGGCAAAAGATTAGATTTCCCTAGTATTTCAAGAATTTTCTTTATTGACTTTTTTTCATTTTCTGATACTTCAT
>OMHY01000026.1 GCA_900298985.1 Streptomycetaceae bacterium | reverse complement strand
TTGTCAATAAACAAAAGTACATCCTGCTTTTGAACATCTCGAAAATATTCCGCCATTGTCAAAGCAGATAGAGCTACTCGAAGTCGTGTGCCGGGTGGTTCATCCATCTGACCAAAGACCAAAGCGGTTTTAGAGATAACACCGGTCTCGGTCATTTCCAAGAACAAGTCATTTCCTTCACGTGTTCTTTCTCCAACACCGGCGAACACAGAAACACCACCGAAGTTTTCCGCAACTCGATAAATCATTTCTTGAATCAAAACTGTTTTACCTACACCTGCACCACCAAACAATCCAATTTTTCCACCACGAACATATGGTGTTAGTAGGTCAATAACTTTAATACCGGTTTCAAACATCTCTGTCTTTGATTCCAATTGATCAAAGGCTGGAGCAGATCGGTGAATTGGCCATCGCTCTTGTACATTTAAAGAAGCAGTAGGTACATCTAATGATTCACCTAAGGTATTGAAAACGTGTCCTTTAGTAACATCTCCAACTGGAACACTGATTGGTGCACCAGTGTTAATTACTTGAGCACCACGAACCATTCCATCAGTTGGTTGCATTGAGATCGCACGAACTAAGTTATCGCCGATGTGCTGCGCTACTTCGAGAGTCAAAGTTCTTTTTGCACCCGCAAGCTCAACCTCTACTTGCAATGCATTAAAGATATCTGGCATTGAATCTTGAGAGAATTCAATATCAACTACCGGGCCGATTACTCGTGCCACTCTTCCTTTATCTTTGGTGTTGGTATCCATTATTCGCCTTTCGAGGTGCTACTGGCTAGCGCATCTGCGCCACCCACAATTTCACTGATTTCTTGGGTAATTTCCGCCTGCCTAGCAGCATTTGCTAAACGGGTTAAAGATTTAATTAAATCATCTGCGTTATCTGTTGCAGATTTCATCGCTCTTCGACGAGCTGCATGTTCGGAGGCTGCAGATTGCAAAAGTGCATTAAAAACTCTCGCTTCTAAATATTTAGGAAGAAGTGCATCTAATACTGAAGAAGCATCTGGTTCAAATTCATATTGTGGTAACAATTGACCACTTTCTTTAGCAGCTTTGGCTGCTTCATCTTCAAATACCACTGGCAATACTTGAACACTTGTTGGTTCTTGAGTAATCATTGATTTAAATTGGGTGAAAACAATGTGTACTTCATCAACGCCAACTAAGTTATTGAAGTTACCTACTAGCTCTGAATCGGTGCTAACGCTCTGACCACTTTCAGTGGATGCAACTTGAATTAATGCAGCAGCGACCTCTTTGGCATTAGCAAAAGTTGGATTATCCGAAAAACCACTCCAAGAACCAGCAAATTCCCGATTTCGGAAACGATAATAATTGATTGCTTTTCTTCCAACTAAAAATGTTTGCACACTTAAACCACGTTCCCGCAATGAAAGAGCCAATAAATCTCCCTCTTTAATTGCAGCATTGGAATAAGCTCCAGCCATACCACGATCTGCTGAAATAATTAATATTGCAGCACGGGTAGGTTGATTGGCATTGCCAGTTAGTACATGCTCAATTCGAGAATATGTGCCAACCATACCAACAGCTCTAGTTAATTCATTTGCATATGGAGTTGAGGCATGAACTCTTTGTTGTGCTTTAACAATACGCGAAGCAGAAATCAACTCCATTGCCCGAGTGATTTTCTTAGTCGCCTTAACCGAACGCATTCGGCGGCGATATACGCGTAGTTGTGCACCCATTGTTAGTTTTTACCTGCTGAGGTTGGGACGAATTGTGCGGTGAAGGTAGCAATTGCTTCTTCCAAAGCAGCAACTGTGTCATCATTTAATTCTCTAGTTGCAGAAATAACTTCAAAGATTTTTGGTCTTTGACTTGCAAGGAAGTCAATAAATTCACTTTCAAATTTACGAATATCAGCAACTGGAATTGAATCCATTTTTCCAGTAGTTCCCGCCCAAATTGATGCAACTTGTTTTTCCACTGCAAATGGTGAGTACTGTCCTTGCTTTAGCAATTCCACCATTCTGGCTCCACGCTCTAATTGAGCTTTAGAGGCAGCATCCAAATCAGAACCAAAAGCAGCAAATGCTTCCAATTCACGATACTGAGCTAGGTCCAAACGCAAACGTCCAGCGATTTTCTTAATAGCTTTGGTCTGAGCAGATCCACCTACGCGAGAAACTGAAATACCTACGTTGATTGCAGGACGTACACCAGCGTTAAATAAATCTGTTTCCAAGAAGCATTGTCCATCAGTAATCGAAATTACGTTGGTAGGAATAAATGCCGAAACGTCATTACCTTTGGTTTCAATAATTGGCAATCCAGTCATAGAACCGCCACCCATTTCATCAGATAACTTTGCACATCTTTCAAGCAAGCGTGAATGTAAATAAAACACATCGCCCGGATAAGCTTCGCGACCTGGTGGACGACGAAGTAACAATGAAACTGATCTATAAGCCTCTGCTTGCTTTGATAAATCATCAAAAACAATTAGTACATGTTGTCCCTTATACATCCAATGCTGACCAATTGCGGAACCGGTATAAGGAGCTAAATATTTAAAACCTGCAGAATCAGAAGCAGGTGCTGCCACAATGGTGGTGTATTCCATAGCACCAGCTTCTTCCAAAGCACCTTTTACAGATGCGATGGTGGAACCTTTTTGACCGATTGCAACATAAATACATTTAACTTGTAGCTTTGGATCTCCACTTAACCAGTTAGCTCTTTGATTGATAATAGTGTCAATTGCAATTGCAGTTTTACCTGTTTGGCGGTCACCAATAATTAATTGTCTCTGGCCACGACCAATCGCTGTCATCGCATCAATTGCTTTAATGCCAGTTTGTAGTGGTTCTTTTACAGGTTGTCTTTGAACAACTGTTGGTGCCTGTAACTCCAAAGCACGTAATGCTTCTTCCTTTATTTCACCTTTACCATCAATTGGGCGACCAAGAGGATCAACCACTCTTCCTAAAAATCCATCTCCAACTGGAACAGATAGAATTTCACCAGTTCGATGTACTTTGGTGCCTTCTTCAATTCCTTCAAAATCACCTAATATAACTACACCAATATCTCGCACATCTAAGTTAAGTGCTAGACCTAGAGTGCCATTTTCAAAGCGAAGTAATTCATTGGTCATGGTGGAAGGCAGACCCTCAACACGTGCAATACCATCGCCAGCTTCAATAACAGTACCTATTTCTTCACGAGCAGCTGCAGCCGGTGCATATTGCGCAACATGCTTTGCTAACTTCTCACGAATCTCCTCGGGTGAGATTACTTGCTGTGACATTTCATTACCTCTTTCGCTTTTTACTTACAATCTTTATTCAAATTTGTTATAACCAATTTAATTCTTAGGGCTAGTTACTTATCAATCTTCCTGCTTCAACCAATCTACTTCTAATAGTTCCATCAATAATTTCATCTTGGAATTCCACACTCACTCCGCCAATTACTGAGGAATCTATTTCAAAATTTAAGTGCACAGGTTGACCAATTTTTTTGCTCAAAATATTTTCCAATTTTTCTGATTGGCCAGCAGTAAGTTGTACATTGGATTTAACTAAAGCATTTACTCGATTGCGTCTAGCGCTCACTCCATAAACCACCGCTTCGATACCTTTTTCAATGGTGCGATGGCCCCTGCTTTGAACCGCAATTGCTATTAATTTCAATGTGTTGTTATTAAACATTGAACCAAACAAATCTTGCACTATTGCCACTCTATTATCTTGTGATGCTCTGCTGTCTGAAAGTGCTAAACGTAATTCATAATTTTCATTGATAATTTGAGCAAATTTGAAGAGCTCAGTTTGAACCACATCAATCTGATTTTCCATATTTGCAGCGCTAGCTTGAGCTTCTACTGCTAATTGTTCAATAGCATCTGCAAATTCACTTGGAGTAGACCAACGTGATGCAGCTGCCACTTCCACCAATTTCAAAGTTGTTCCATCAATCTTATTACTGTAAAGATCTCTAGCTAAGGATTCTTTGGAATTACTGTCTCGTGCTGGATCGGTAAAAGCGCGTCGAAGTGAAATAGTTGAATCAAGGGATCGCAAAACTAAAATCAAATCTTCACTTAATGAAGCAGATTTATCTGCGCTTAAGCCATTAAGAGATGAGTCTAATTGTGCGCGCAAGGCCAGTAGTGACCTTCGACTATTTCCTCCGAAACTTACCACTGTTAGTTGTGCTCCAATTCAGATAAGAAGCGATCAACAACTCTAGATTGTCGAACCTGGTCTTCAAGCGCTTCTCCTACAATTTTGGAAGCAAGTTCAGTTGCTAAATTTCCAACTTCATTGCGAAGTGAGGTAATAGCGGCTGCTCTCTCTGCTGCAATTGCTGCACTAGCAGCAGAGGTAATGCGATCTGCTTCCTCTTGCGCTTTAGCTCTCATCTCTTCAATGATTGCTGCACCTTGAGCACGAGCTTCTTCCCTAATTCTTCCCGCTTCCGCTTTCGCATCTGCCAAAGATTTAGTGTATTGATCAAGTGCTGCTTGTGCTTCTTTTTGTGCTGCCTCTGCTTTTTCAATTCCGCCTTGAATTGCTTCGGTGCGCTCCTTAAATGCTTTTTCAAACATTGGTACAACTCGGGAACGCAAAACAATATAAAGCAGTGAGAAAGCGATAGTTCCAGCTACTATCTCACTTAGGTGAGGAAGTAGTGGATTAGCCGATGCTTCTGCTACAACTAACATTTTTCTCCAGTTTTCTTATAATTTAATCAGTTATTTCAAAATGGTTTACTTCAAAACAAATGCTAAAACCATACCAATAATTGCAAGTGCTTCTGCCAATGCAAAGCCTAAGAACGCGATTGGTTGCAATACGCGTCTAGCTTCAGGTTGACGAGCAACTCCATTGATATAAGCAGCAAAAATTAGACCAGTTGCTACTGCAGGTCCAATTGCTGAGAGGCCATAACCGACCAGGTTGAGTGTGCCGTGCATTTTTTTCCTTCCTCTTACTTAGCGACTTTCGCTAAATTTTCTATTCAATTTTTTTTAAGATCTTGTTAGTGATTAATGCTCATCTGCTAAAGCCCCTGCGATATAAAGAGCAGTTAGCAATGTAAAGATGTATGCCTGTAATACTTGAACTAAAAGTTCAAAAAATGTCATCACAATTGCAAAAGTAAAGGAAAATGGAGATGCAATTTTTGCCACTATTCCTCCATGGAGCAAATAATCTCCACCTAAAATAAATACTAGAAGCAACAAGTGACCTGCAAACATATTTGCAAAAAGACGAAGCGCCAGAGTTACCGGGCGGACTACAAAATAGGTTGCTAATTCAATTGGAGTAAGCAAAATGTAAAGTGCCACTGGCACTCCAGGCATAAAGCAAATCCCCTTTAAGTATTTTCCAAGACCTTGTCTTCTAATTCCAATGTAGTGAAAAACTACAAAGCTGAAAATTGCCAACACATATGGAAAAGAAACATGTGACATGGTGGGAAATTGAATTAATGGAATAATTCCAAAAATATTGTTAACTAAAACAAAGGTGAACAAAGTAAATAGAAATGGTACAAATCTTAAAAATTCATGCCCAATTAAATCTTCACCAAGATCTCGCCTTACAAATGCATAAACTGATTCACCTGCAAATTGCAGTTTAGAGGGCATTACTTTGGCTTTGCGAGATGAGAAATAAAAGAATAGACCAATTAACAATACAGAAAAGAAAGCCAAATAAATTGCTTTAGATTCAAATGAGGTGAAACCAAGTTTGGTGGGAAGGAAAAAGTCTTCAGTTCCGGGTGCAACAAAACCGCCGCGAGCCTGAAAATGCACTTTTTCTCCCTCAGAAATTAGATTTTGCTAGGAATTTCGTGGCTTACCTTATTGGGAATTTACTTAAAAACCCAAATTGAAAATCTGCAAAAACAGTGAGGTTTTACTCACGCCCATATCTGAGCCAAATCAAATAAAGGGAGGCCCCGGCCCCAAGTATCAGACCTACCGGTAGTGCAAAATGGGTATGCCACCAACTATCGAGCCCATAGCCAATTGCTCCCCAAATGACTAAACCTGAAATTAGATACCCGACAATTGACCAGGCAGCGCTCTCTTCACCAGAACCTCCGGCACCAGGTTTTTTTGCCATTTCCATGCCCCTATCCAGTAACTTCAACCTGCCTAAATTTAGCAGGACAAAACTATAACTATTTATCTGCCTGCGGTAAAGGCAGTTGGAATTTCAATTTCAAAAATCCCACTATCTCCCCTACTAGCCAGGTGAAAATTAGGCCTAGCGCTGTAACTAAAAAACTAGTGCGATTAATTGAAGTAGGTTGAGTTAATTTTCCAATTAAGGCTAAACCTACCCCAAGAAAAATTAATTTGAAGAAAAAGGAAAACATAGCTAGCAACATAGTTACATTTGGATCTACTTTATCTGCAATCAATCCAATTATCATTGAAATACCAAAAAATATTAAAACTAAAATTGAAGCAATCACCGCTCCCCAAAAAATACTAGAGCCAGAAATGTGGTGTGCTGAAATTTGTTTGGAAAATATTTTTGATACTAATAGTGAGATTAAGATTGAAAGTAAAGCAACTATTGTCGAAGGAATTAACGCAGCCTTTGCTAAAGATTTCTGGGGGTTGAATTGATCAGAGTGTGACATGTTTCTTTTTCCCGGTAAACATTAAAGTGAATACTAAAGAAACTAGTAGTAGTGCAATTATTGCCGCAACCCAAAATGGAAGAAATGCTGTTACCACAGCTGGAATAGCAAAAATTCCAGTCCAGAGATACAAGATAATTGAAGTTCTGCGATGAGAGTTCCCCGCAACTAATAATCTATGATGTAAATGTCTACTATCAGAAGAAAATGGTGATTTACCGGCTACTAATCTTCTAAATATTGCCATAAATAAATCAATTAAAGGAATAGCTAAAATCATTATTGGTAAAGCCAAAGGCAAATAAGTTGCACCATGTCCGGTTGTAATTGCACCAGTATCAATTTGACCAGTAAGTGAAATTGCAGAGGAAGCTAATAACAGACCCAACAACATGGCACCAGAATCTCCCATAAAAATTCTAGCTGGGTGATAATTATGCGGGAAAAAGCCCACACATACTCCAAAAACTAAAGCACTAATTAAGGATGGGGAACCTGCTCGGGATAATCCATTTACTACCGCAAGCAAATAGGAGAAAGCAAAAAATGAACCAGATGCAATTGCCACAATGCCAGTTGCTAATCCATCTAAACCATCTACAAAATTAACTGCATTCATCACAACAAGTACAAACAAAACTGTAACTAATGCACCAATATTGGTAGGTAAAGATATTATTCCATTCCAAGGTATCCACAAAATTTGAATTCCATAAATCAACAAAATTCCAGCAGCTAATGCTTGTCCGGCGAATTTTGTAACAGAGTCCAAATCAAAAACATCATCAATTGCGCCTAAAATAACAATTACTGCACTAGCGATAATAATTCCTTGTAATTCCCGATCATAAGATTTTCCAACCAGTGACAAATTCTTAACTATAAAAACCGTGAGCATTAAACCAACCCACATTGCTAAACCACCCCAACGTGGTGTGATTTGTGAATGTAAATCCCGTCGGCGGATTTCTAGAAATGCACCAGATCTCATTGCCAATCTTCTAATGAGTGGAGTCATTGCAAAAGTAATTGCACCAGCTAGCGCAATAGTGAGCAAATACTCTCTCATTATTTAATTTTATTTTTCTGGATAGACCGGGAAATTATGCACAAGTTCTTTCACTTCAGTTCTTATTTGGGCAGCTTTTTCTGCTTTATCCCCCTCTTTAATTGCCCGGGCAATCAAGCTGGAAATAATTTTCATTTCTGCTATTCCCATGCCTTGAGTAGTTGTGGCAGCACTTCCCACTCTAATGCCAGAAGTAACTGCTGGAGTTTGTGGATCGTAAGGAATTGCATTTTTATTCAATGTGATTCCGCTGGCACCACATCTTTCATCTGCCTCTTTTCCGGTAATGCCAGTTGATCTAATATCAATTAGAGCTAAGTGGGTATCAGTACCACCAGATACTGCTCTCATTCCTTCTGCCTCTAATCCAGCAGAAAGTGCTTGACAGTTTTCTACTACTTTTTTCGCATAATTTTTATAGCTAGTAGTGGCACATTCCGCTAATGCAATTGCTTTACCGGCAACAGCTGACATTATTGGTCCACCTTGCATTCCAGGAAATACCGCTTTATCAACCGCTGCTGCATGTTGCGCTTTGGACAAAATCATTCCACCACGAGGTCCGCGCAATACTTTATGAGTAGTAAATGAGACAACATCTGCATATGGCACGGGAGAGGGAATTGCTTTACCAGCAACGAGACCGATGAAATGCGCTGCATCCACCCACATAATGCTTCCAACTTCATCACAAATTTCTCTAATTTTTTTGAAATCTATCAATCTTGGATAAGCGGTAGCACCTGAGCAAATCATTCTAGGTTTATGTGCAATTGCTAAATCTCGCAATTCATCATAATCAATTAATTCATTATCTGAGCGAACTCCATAAGACACTACGTTAAACCATTTTCCGGAAAAATTTACTTTTGAGCCATGGGTTAAATGGCCACCATGAGGTAGAGACATTGCCAATACTGTATCTCCAGGTTTGGTAAATGCTTGATAAACCGCAACATTTGCTGATGCTCCAGAGTGAGGTTGTAAATTTGCGTGCTCGGCATCAAAAAGTTTTTTCGCTCTTTCAATACCAATTACTTCAACTTTATCAACTTCTTCACAACCACCGTAATATCTTTTTCCCGGATACCCTTCCGCATATTTATTAGAAAGAGTTGAACCTAAAGCTGCTAGCACTGCTGGGGAGGTAAAGTTTTCAGATGCTATTAGTTGTAAACCATTTCGCTGTCTTTCTAGTTCACTTAAGATTACACTAGCAATCTCCGGATCTTGATTTTGCATTAATTCAAAATCCGGTCCGTAATAAACTTCAGTCATAATTCCCCTTTCTAAAGGGCGCTAGTTTATATGCTAATGCACCATTTACCCGGGCATGCAGTGATGTTCCATTAGGCAAATATGCTTCCGCCAAAATCTCCCCTTGCTCATGAACCTGTGCTACCAAATCCCCACGGGTGAAAGGTATCAATACCTCTAGCTCTACCTCTGGCACCGGCAAACTTCTCTCAATAACCTGCTTTAAAGCAGTTATTCCTTGACCAGTTTTTGCTGAAACTGGAAATGAATTTGGATATTGCCTTAAATAATTCTTTAAAGTTTGAGTATCAACTAAATCCACTTTATTAAACCCGATTATTTCTGGAATCTCTAAAGCTTTAATCTCTTCTAATACCTCCCGCACCGCATTTATTTGACCAGCGGGGTCCGGATTAGAAATATCTACCACATGCAAAATTAAATCTGAATGCGAAACCTCTTCTAAAGTGGATTTAAAACTTTCAATCAATTGATGAGGTAAGTGCCTTACAAATCCGACTGTGTCACTTAAGGTATAAATCCGACCCTCATCACTTTCCATTTTTCTAACCAATGGATCAAGCGTTGCAAATAAAGCATTTTCTACTAGAGCATTAGCACCTGATAAACGATTCATAACAGAGGATTTACCAGCATTGGTATAACCAGCGATTGCGACAGATGGAATTGAGTTTCTAATTCGATCTGCTCTCTTAGTATCACGTGCCGTTTTCATCTCTCGAATCTCATGACGCAACTTAGCCATTTTGTCATTAATTCTTCTGCGGTCAGTTTCAATTTTAGTTTCACCTGGACCACGTCCACCAATACCACCTGCTTGGCGAGACAAAGATTCACCCCAACCACGTAACCTGGGAAGCAAATAAGTCATCTGAGCTAATTCAACTTGCGCTTTACCTTCTTTACTTTTTGCATGTTGGGCAAAAATATCTAATATTAAAGCGGTGCGATCAATTACTTTTACTTTAATTAAAGATTCTAGATTTCGCAATTGTGCTGGTGTTAATTCGCCATCACAAATAACTGTATCGCTACCGGTGCGCTGCACAATTTCTTTTAACTCTAGAACCTTACCTGCACCTAAAAAGGTTGCCGGATCAACTTTATCTCTTCGTTGAATCAAGCCTTCCATCACTTGTGATCCAGCGGTTTGCGCAAGATCCTTTAATTCCATCAAAGAGTATTCTGCATCTTGAGTAGTGCCGCTAGTCCAAACTCCTATCAAAACTACTTTTTCTAATCTTAATTTTCTATATTCAGCTTCTGTTACATCTTGCAGTTCAGTAGAAAGACCAGCGACACGGCGCAATGCATATCTATCCTGCAAATCTGGTTGGGATTTTTCATTAAACGATAAAGAATTTAAGGATATTGATTCCTCACTGAATTCTTTAGACTCTGCTAAATCGTATTCTGATATGGTTGCAATGGATTCTGCAATTATCTCATCAATTTCACGATCTAAACTAGATTTTTTATCAAAACTACTCACATAAACTCCACTAAATCTATTTCTTTAATTAATACTGCAGGTCCAGTAAGAACTGCATTGGAATCTCGATCAATCTCAACTTTCAATTTACCACCGGGAGGATTAACTAACCATGTAACTGGTAAATTTTTCCCAGAAAAGATTGTTGCAGCTAAACCAACTGCACAAACACCAGTTCCACAGGATTTAGTCTCACCTACTCCCCTTTCATGCACTCTCATTTTAACTTCTTGCTCTCCTACAAATTCAATAAACTCTACATTTACTCCATCAGGAAATTGATAAGCAGGTGAAACTTTAGGGGCTTGAGTCAAATCTTTAATCATCTCCATATCATCAACTTGTACAACTGCATGGGGATTGCCTACTGAGATATTTAATCCATTAGAAAATAGATGACCATTACTCTCTACTTCAACGCCTTCATCTACCAGTTCTACTTTTCCCATATTTACACTAATTTCATCATATTCTGGAACTGATAAAAATTTTCTACCTGCTCTGGTGTTGATTGAGAAAATTCCTGCAGGTTGCAATTTGTTCTTAACTAAAAATCTTGCCATCACTCTAATGCCATTTCCACACATCTCAGCAAGTGAACCATCTTGGTTTCTATAATCCATAAACCATTTAGGATTATTTCCTTCCAGACGAGGGAAGTTTTCATCTACTACCCTAATCAAACCATCAGCACCTAGCCCGGTTTTTCTATTGCAAATTTTGCTAATTTGTTCTGGGTTTAATTCCAATTTTTGATTTGGGTCATAAACAATTACAAAATCATTTTCAGTGCCATGTCCATAGGAAGCAATAATTTTTGAATTAACCATTAATTAATTCTCTCATAATTTTAATTCGCTCATCAGTTGAATTCGAATCAATCCAATTGACCCTTAAATCCCGCTTAAACC
>OMHY01000025.1 GCA_900298985.1 Streptomycetaceae bacterium | reverse complement strand
CGTCTCGTGGGCTCGGAGATGTGTATAAGAGACAGGTTCTTTTATAGTTAAGGAACCATTAATTCCGGGCCATGAGCTTTCTGGAGTAATTGATTTAGATCCGAGTGGGAAATATAAGGCGGGAACTAAAGTTACTGTTCACCCTTCAAGACCTGGCAATATTCAGGAAGGTATTGAAAACCAACCACATTTGTGGCCACAGGGAAGTTATTTAGGAAGTGCTGCCACCAATCCTCATACCCAAGGGGCGATGAGTGAATATTTAGTGGTGGAAGATTATATGGTGCGAGAAATTCCAGAGGATCTAGATTTAGAAATTGCAGCATTGGCTGAGCCTTTAGGAGTGGCAATTCATGCGATAAATATCTGTGAATCTATACCGGGAAAGGAAATAAAAAACAAAAAAGTTTTGATTTCTGGTTCCGGCCCAATTGGATTATTGGTGGCTGCCGCTTGCAAAATATATGGAGCTAAAGAAATTACTTGTTCTGATGTAGTGGACGGAGCATTGCAGCGAGCACTAGAAGTTGGTGCAAACAAAATCATTAACGTTTCAAAGGAAAATATTCCACAAGAAAATTTTGATTTAGTTTTTGAATGTGCGGGAGTAGCTCGAGCCGTAAGTGCCGCATTGGAATCGGTAAAAAGAAACGGTGTTGTTATTCAAGTTGGAATGTTGGCTGCTGGTGAACAAAACATTAGATTATCTAGTCTAGTTAGCAAAGAAGTGAAGTATTTAGGGGTATTTAGATTTAATAATGAAATCGATGAAGCGATTAAAATGTTGAAAAATAATCCAGGGCTTAAAAAAGTTATTACCCAAGTTTTCCCAATTTCAGAAGCAGTTGCTGCTTTTGAAATTGCGAAAAATTCGGAAATTTCCGGAAAAGTATTGGTGAAATTGTGAGTGAAATTGTTTGGACCCAATGGGATGATTTAGTTGTCCCTCCTGGATTTACTAAATTATCACCTAACAATAGGTCTTTAGATGGAGATATCTCTGATATTACTTTTTATGTTCCCCTATATATGGGTGGTAGAAAAGTTTTAACTTACGCCAAGGAAATGAAAAGTTTGAAATATTTTCAATTACCTAATGCTGGATTTGAAGATGCACTGGAGTTTGTTAATCCCGGAGTTACTTTATTAAATGCGCGTGGAGTACATGATGCCTCGACCGCTGAATTAGCAGTGGCTCTATCTATCGCCTGTAGAAGGGGTTTTATCGAGTTTTTCGATTCCGCTAGAGAAAATAAATGGAACCACAAAAGATTCCCGTCACTAAATGACAGTAAAATCTTTATTTTAGGAGCTGGTTCTATCGCTCAAATGATTGAAAAATATTTAACTCCTTATCAAGTTGAAATTACGAAATTTTCCAGGTCAGGCGTAAATGGTTCAACGAAAATCTCTGAGTTAGATACTTTGCTTCCTCAAGCAGATGTGGTGATTTTAGCCCTACCTTTGAATTCAGAGTCCACCCATTTATTTAATCAAAAACGTTTAGCATTAATGAAAGATGGTGCTGCAATTATAAATGTAGCGAGAGGTCCAGTGATTGAAACTTCAGCACTAATTACCGAGTTAAAAAATAAAAGATTGTTTGCCGGTTTAGATGTTACCGATCCTGAGCCGTTGCCAGATGAACATGAACTTTGGAAAGTGCCAAATTGCATTATCACTCCACATGTTGGTGGAGACTCCACCGCGTTTGAGCCGCGTGGAAAAAAATTAGTTGAGGAACAGTTGATGAGAATTTATCGGGGAGAAAAATTGATTAATATAGTAAATTAATTACTGGAAAATATTTATGAACCTTGGAGAAAAATGAATCAAAATTGGGATGAAAATTCAATTCCTAGTCAAAATGGAAAAAGAATACTCATAACTGGAGCAACCTCTGGCCTAGGTGCGCAAGCAGCTAAAGTGCTTTTGAGTAAAGGTGCTCAAATAACTGTAGCGGTTAGATCCCCACAAAAAATGGCAAAAACATTTAGCCAAGAACAACTGGCTCAAATCAAAGTGTTACAGGTTGATGTATCTTTAATTTCTTCAGTTCAAAAAACTTTTGAAAATTACAATGGCGAATTTGAAACAGTAATTTGTAATGCTGGGATAATGGCTACACCTGTTGAAAAAACCACTGAAGGAATTGAAATGCAATTTGCTACCAATCATTTAGGGCATTTTGAATTAATAAAATTATTGAATACCCAAATCAAAGAGCGGGTAGTGACTGTAGCTAGTTTGGCTCATCAAATTGGGTCCTTTGGAAATGGTTCGGTATCTAGTATTGAAAAAAAGATAAAGGGCGAAGCCAGTTATACACGTTGGGGTTATTATGGAAGTACAAAACTTGCTAATTTACTTTTTACTTTGGAGCTCAACTTAAGAGCAGAAAAATATGGTTTTCCGTATCGAGCTTTTTCCTCTCACCCGGGATACACCAAAACCAATTTGGGATACGCCCGCAAAGAGTTGAATCAAAAATTCATTAGAGATAAGTTTTTTAGAGCTGCAGATCCATTTTTCGGACAAAAGATAGAAATCGGAACTTTGCCTATTCTTTATGCTGCTACCTATCCAGATCTTCCTGCTAACAGTTATATCGGCCCAAGTGATTTCTTTGAATTCAAAGGCTACCCAAAAATTGTTCATTCCAATAAAAATGCTAATAATAAGGTATTAGCAAATAGCCTTTGGATTGCTTCGGAGAACCTAATCAATCAAATTAAGTAACAACTCCAAATAATTGACAACTACTATCTAGAAATTTACTATCAATAAGTAAAAATAATCTGTTTTTCATATAGTGAAATTTAGATTTCAACTAGAGATATTTGCTTTTGAGCGGAGATTGCAATGGGAAAAATTGCTTTTATTGGTTTAGGAATTATGGGAAAGCCTATGGCTTTGAATTTAATCAAAGCTGGTCATGAAGTAAAAATTTTTACTCGAAATAAAAATGTATTACAAGAGGTAGCAGCTCAAGGTGGTATTGCTACATCAAGCATTGGTGAAGCGGTAGAAAATAGTGATTTTATAATTACTATGTTGCAAGATAGTCCAGAGGTAGAAGAGGTTTCCCTCGGAGAAAATGGAATTTATAAATTTGCAAAACCCGGCGCAATCCATATTGATTATTCTAATATCAGTCCAAGCAGTGCAAGAAAAATTGCCGAAGCTGCAAAAGAAAAAGGTTTACATAATTTAGATGCGCCGGTGAGTGGCGGTGAAATTGGAGCGATTGAAGGTACTTTGTCCATCATGGTTGGTGGCGATAAGGAGATTTTTGATAAAGCATTTGTAGTTTTAGAAGCGGTTGGTAAAACCATTGTTTTATTTGGCCCAAGTGGATCTGGCCAAACTGTAAAAGCTGCTAACCATTTAATAGTTGCAGGTACTATTCAATTAGTAGTGGTAGAGGTGATTTTGGAAAAAATTACTAATATCTCTATGGGAGCCAGTATTGATGCGGTAAAAGAATTTGAAGAGTTAGCCACTTCACCAGAAGAAGCTCCAACTGAGTTTAAAACTTTAGCTGTGCAATAATTATTGCTATGCCAAAGCGAATCTTAATCGCCCCGGATAAGTTCAAAAACTCTTTAACTGCAATTGAAGTTGCACAGGCAATTGCTTTTGGCATAAACCGGACCAATCCATCTGCACATATACAAATACTTCCAATTGCAGATGGTGGGGAAGGTACTAGTGAGTTATTTGAAGTTTTAGGTTTCCAAAAAACTCAACTTTCTTCCTATGATGCTCTCGGAAGAGAAATAAAAACTTTTTATTTGCAAAAAAGTAATGTTGCAGTAGTGGAGTTAGCTAAATCAGCTGGAATTGAATTAATCTCGTCGAATGGGTTAGACCCGATGAAAGCCTCTACATTTGGTACCGGCATTGTCATCAAAGATGCTATAGAGGCTGGAATAAAAGAGATAATTTTAACTTTAGGTGGTAGTGCCACTGTTGATGGAGGAATTGGTATTTTATCTGCTTTGGGTTTTAAACTTAAAGATAGCCATGGTGAAGTATTAACGGCAAATGGTAAAAATCTTTCTCAAGTTAGAGAGGTAATACCTCCTGCTAACAATTTTATTAAAGATACCAAATTTGTAATTTTATGTGATGTCACTAATCCTTTATTAGGTGAGATGGGTGCAGCAAAAGTCTTTGGGCCACAAAAAGGAGCTACTCCAGCCATGGTGGAAGAGTTAGAGAATGGCTTGGCAAATCTTGCCGAAATTTTTACTCATTCAGATCCAGATCTCCCAGGAATGGGCGCTGCAGGTGGAGTTGCTTTTTCTTTATCTCAATTTTTCAAAGTGGAAATTCTCTCTGGAATTGAATTTCTAGTAAATCAGTTAAATCTAATTGAGGCAATCAAAAATTCAGATTTACTAATTACTGGTGAAGGAAAATTTGATGACCAAAGTTTGCTTGGGAAAGGTCCATATTATTTAGCCCAAATTGCCAAGGAGCACCGGAAAAAAAGCATTCTAGTTTGTGGTCTTGCTACCGTAGAAAGCAATATTTTTGAATCTATATATCAGTTAGCCACAATTGAACCAGATATTAATAAATCTATCTCTAATGCAGGGGAGATTTTGAACCAAATAGGTGAAAAAATAGGAGAAAATATTTAGTTATTAATCCAAGCAAATCCAGTTCTAGTATCTGCTTTTGGTTTATATTCCAATCCAATGAAACCGGAATAATTAATCTGGTTTAAGTAGTCAAAAATGCCTTGAAAATCGACTTGTCCAGTTCCTGGTTCATTTCTTCCTGGGCAATCTGCAATTTGGACATGTTTAATTAAGTCAATGTTTTGTTTTAATAATTCCAATGGATCTGCCTGGACCATTGACCAATGATATGCATCTGCCATGAGCCCAAACCCACTTCCATACCTTTCTAAATATTTTTTAGTTGTATTAACCGCATCTTGGGGAGAAGCTAATCTATATTTAGTATTTTCTATGGGATTACATTGTCCAATTAATATATTTCTATTTGCTCCTGCAATCATTTGTTGGAAGGCATGGTCAACATTTTTCATCGCTGTTTCTTCTAGAACCTCATCTGCTACACCTTCTACTTTATTTCCATAAAGTAAGTTAAATGATGGGATATTTAATTGCTCTGCAACATATTTCAAAACCATAACACTATATTGAAAATCATTAATTCTGCTGGCATCTGCGACCATTCCCCGATCTCCACCGCTGGCACTTCCATTAGATTATCTGATGGATCAACAAATCTTTTAAGTATAGGAGATCAGGGACAAATTCAAGTTGCCATGGAAAATCTTTTTCGATTAGTACTTGGCTCATTGGAACGTGGTTTTTACCAAGGTTGGGATTTACATGGTTCACAATTGCCCACTAGATATCTGGCTAATTTTTATTTTTACCGAACGGGTATGAAATCTGCTGGTAAGAGATTGAGCAATTATTTGGTTGGGGCTAATTCTGGAATTATGGATGAACCTGCAACTGCTCTTGTGCTTTCCAATTATTTTTTGCGTGGTTTAAATTGCGGTGCATTTGATGACTTAGAAATCAAGGAATTACTAAGTGTTTCGCAAGAACAACTATTTGAAATCGTGAAAAATAAGGGCTACCTGTAAAGAAAGTAATAAAAAGTTCTAGTAAAAGGTGAGTTAGGCAGTTAAACTTTCTCACATTATGGTGAATAATCAAAATATAGATTGGGAAAAACTACATAAAGCCGCTATTGAAATCATGGTTAAGGCTTATGTACCTTATTCTAAATTTCCAGTGGGAGTAGCTTCTTTAGTAAGTGATGGCAGAATTGTTTCCGGATGTAATGTGGAAAACGCTAGCTATGGTTTAGGTCTTTGTGCGGAATGTGGTCTTGTCTCAAATTTAATTAGTACTGGTGGCGGAAAGTTAATCGCTACTGTCTGTGTAGATGCTAAAGGAAATTTTCTAGCGCCTTGCGGTCGATGTAGACAGTTATTGTTTGAACATGGTGGAAATGAAATGTTGTTAATGACACCTGATGGGCCAAAAAAAATGAATGAGATGTTACCTTGGGCTTTTGGGCCAGATGATTTGGAGAAAAGTAAATAGATGTTAGATCAGATTGATTTTAGAAATCTAGATTTCATTAAAAATCCCTATCCAACATTGGCAAAGTTGCGAGAGCTGAATAAACCAATCTGGGATTCAAATTTAGAAATATTTTTAGCTGCTAAATATGAAGATGCCAATGAAGTTTTGCGAAATAAATCTTTAGGGAGAATTTATCAAGACCGGCAACCGGAAAATGAATGGGGAGTTTTTAATTGGCTACACTCCGATTCTATTTTAGATAGTGAGCCTCCTAAGCACACTCGTCTACGTTCCTTAGTTGCCAAAGCATTCAATCGAAATCGTATTGAAAACTTGAGGCCTGATATTGAAAGGTTAACTAATCAGCTTTTAGATCACATCCAAACTTTGGGTGGAGAGTTTGACGTAATTGCTGAATATGCAGAACCATTGCCGGTGAAAGTAATTGCTGCTCTACTTGGTTTTCCAGATGAAGATGAACATTTACTAAGACCATGGTCGCAAGCAATTGTTAAAATGTATGAAGTTAACCCCTCTTTGGCGGAGCAAGAAGCAGCCAAAAGGGCCGGAGCGGAGTTTGCCGATTATGTACATGGCTTGATGGAACAAAGAAAGTCACATCCCGGCACAGATTTAATCAGTGAATTAGCACAGGTAGAAGAAGCGGGGGAGAAATTATCAACTCATGAATTAATTGCGACCTGCATTTTGCTACTTAATGCGGGCCATGAAGCAAGTGTGAATGGATTTGGTAATGGAATTGTAAGTGCATTTAATAATCCAGATCAATGGGAACTATTAAAAAATAACCCAGATCAAGTAAGTGAAACAGCGGTGGAAGAATTTATAAGGTTTGATTCCCCCCTACAATTTTTTGAGCGAACCGCTACCAGTGATGTAGAAATTGGTGGCGCATTAATTAAAAAAGGTCAAACTATTGTAAGTTTACTGGGAAGTGCAAATAGGGATGAAAAAATCTTTCACAATCCAACAAAAATGGATCTACTGAGAGAACCAAATAACCATATTGGCTTTGGTGCTGGTATACATTTTTGTTTAGGTGCACCACTAGCAAGATTAGAAATGAGTATATCCCTACCAGCATTGTTCAAGAGATTTCCAAATTTTTATTTAGTAGGCGAACCTGTTCGCCGTCCAACTTTTTCATTACGGGGATATGAAAAAATAATAGGAAGGATTGCATGAAAACTTTTATATTAGATGTTGATACTGGAGTTGATGATGCATTTGCCATTATGTTTGCTGCTCGGCATCCAGAGATTAATTTAATTGGTATTACCTGTGTAGATGGCAATACTAATTTAAAACAGGTAGTGATAAATACTTTAAAGGTATTAGATGCAGCAGATGGAAAAAATATTCCAGTGAGTGCTGGCGCTACTCGTCCTTTAATTGAAGAACCAAAATATGCTGAGCATGTACATGGTAAAGATGGTTTAGCAGATTTAGGAACACCAAATTCAAAAAGAGAAGTTGACCCTCGTAACGCTGTGGAATTGTTGCGGGATTTGGTAGAAAGTTCTAAAGATCCAGTAACACTTATTCCTTTGGCGCCTTTGACTAATATTGCATTATTTGTACGCACCTATCCAGAAACCGCTAAAAAACTGGAGAAAATCGTATTGATGGGGGGTTCTGCCTCAGGTGGAAATGCAACCGCAAGTGCAGAATTTAATATCTGGCATGATCCAGAAAGTGCAGCTATAGTGTTTAATAGTGGCATTCCAATAACAATGTATGGATTAGATGTATTTAATGATTTAAAAATGAATCAAGACAAAGCAAATCAATTATTAAATAGTGGAAGTGATTGTGGAGTATTTGCCGGAAAATTAATCGACCACTTTATTCAAAGGTTACACCGGGATGTGACATTAGGAGATTACGGTGCCGTTGCCGTTGCTTTATATCCAAATTTAGCAACAGTAGAAAAATATAAAGTAGTTGTAGATACCACTTATGGTCCAGGTAGAGGACAAACTGTTTGTGACAAAAGACCTTATGCAAGTCTGGAGTTAGCTGGGTGGCACAAAGATGCACCTGAGGTAGAGGTAGTACTAAAAATAGAGGTAGATGAAATTAGAAATCTCTGGATGAAAACTATTATAGGAAATTAAATGGAAACTACACCTATTATTTTAGATTGCGATCCAGGGCATGATGATGCCATGGCAATTTTGTTATCAGTATTTAATCCTAAAATAGAATTACTTGGTATCACTACAGTTTCTGGTAATGGTGCTATTGAAAAAGTAACGCAAAATGCATTAAGGATCTGCGCTTTAGCAAAAACAAAAGTACCAGTGGCAAAAGGTGCTGGAGTTTCAATTTTGGGTCAAGCTGAAGCATCTGTGGAAATACATGGTGAAACAGCGCTTGATGGTGCTCCTTTGCCAAATCCAACTTTTGAATTAGAAAAAATCAATGGTGTGGAATTAATGGCAAAATTGTTGAGTGAATCTAATCGGAAAGTTACTATTGTTGCTACCGGACCACTTACAAATGTAGCTATATTATTAAAAGCTTACCCAGAATTAAAAAAGAAAATTTCACATATTGTTTTCATGGGCGGCAGCGCTGGAAGAGGTAATCGCACACCATATGCGGAATTTAATATCTGGATGGATCCAGAGGCCGCAGATATAGTGGTTAATTCTGGTTTACCGGTAACTATGTGTGGTTTAGATGTTACCCATCAAGCCTTAGTAACTAAAGAGATATTTGAGAAATTAGAAAAGCAAAACACCGAGGTATCAAAAATTGTGATTGGGCTCTTAAAGTTTTTTGCTCAAACCTATCTTGATGTATTTGAAATGCCAGATCCACCTTTACATGATCCAGTCGCGGTAGCTTTATTAATAGATCCCACTGTAGTAAAAACTCAATTTGTTAATGTAGAGATTGAGTTGGATGGTAAATATACTCGAGGTGCAACAGTGGTTGATATCTTTGATCGCAATGGTGGTAAACCTAATGTGCATGTAGCTTTAGAATTAGATTTTGATAAGTTTTGGAATATGATGTTGAGTGCGGTTGATGAAGCGGGTAAATAATCTAAATTGTTCCGCGAGCTTTATCCATTGCAATTAATTCCCGCAAACCTTGAACAGAGACCTTAATTAATTCTGTTAAAGGTGGCATTTGACCAATACCATGTACCTGCATTATTCCGCCTGCTCTTACTTTAAGCATAGATGCAATAACAAAAAGCGCAGAAGATTCCATTTCTGAGCAAAGCGCGCCACCAATTTCCCATGCTCTCCATCTATTTAGTAAATCATTAGCAACGCCCATGCGCTCTGGTTCATGTTGGCCATAAAAAGAATCCTTAGATTGAGTAATGCCGGTGCGATATTTGGCACCGATTTTTTTAGCAGCAGCTTCTAAAGCAATTACCGTATCTATATTTGCAACCGCCGGAAAAGATAATGGCATGTAATGGGAAGAAGTTCCTTCATCTCTTATTGCAGCGGTAATAATTGCTAGTTCACCAGAAACAATATCTTTTTGAATTGCTCCAGAAGTACCGACTCTAATAAATGTATCAGCACCAACTCTAACTAACTCTTCCATAGCAATTGCCGCGGAAGGACAACCAATTCCAGTTGAAGTTACTGAGACTGGTACTCCATCTAAATGTCCAGTGTAAGTAACATATTCCCGATTAGTTGCTACATGTTTAGCGTCATCAAAGTAGGAGGCAATTAATTCACATCTTCCTGGGTCTCCAGGTAACAATACATATTTGCCTACATCACCTTCACCTAAAGCAATGTGATACTGCTTTCCTGCTGCATTTAACATTTAAACTCCTTTAAAGTTTGTGCATTCGATCAATAAACAATTTCATAAAAGCGGGCACATCTACCTGGGTAGCAACTTTTGCGTTAGGGGCTAATCCTAAAGTACTAAATCTATCTGCGGAAGTCTTTCCATAGAAATTTCCTTTATGCAGATTGACCTCTACATAGCATTCCATTAATTCCAATAATTCCCGGTTTAATAAATAGGCCACTACTAGGGGATCATTAATTGCACAACCGGTAATGTTTTGATATTCCTGATGAAATTCCATATAAAAACGAGTGGAATCAGAGATGAATTCATAAATATCTTTTTTACAATTTTGTAATTCCGCTAAGTGTTCTTTGGTAAATAAACATTGATAGGTTACATCCAACGGGATAATTGTTAAATCCAAATTAGCATTTATCAGCACCTGCAACGCATATGGATCACAAAAAACATTATATTCCGCTACTGGAGATGCATTTCCCGCATACTCAAAACTACCAGCCATCAGTACCACATCTTTAATAAGTGGTTTTATTTCGGGATTTGATATAAGCGCAAGTGCGATATTGGTAACTGGGCCTATTCCTAAAATTGTTATCTCTCCAGGGTATTTTTTAACTAACTCTACAATTAATTGAGATGCATTATTTGAGTGAATTGGATAATTCGAAGGAGGTAATTTGGCATAACCTAAGCCGGTATCACCATGAGTTTCTTCTGCTATTTGCAATTTACCAATCAATGGTTGGTTAGCACCTTTTGCTATTGGAATATTTCTTATTCCTGCAAGATCTGCAATTTGTATTGCATTTGCTAAACATTTATCCACAGTAGTGTTTCCATGCGTAACTGTGATTGCTTTCAATTCTATTTCGCTAGAAGTAGCTAAAAGCAAAATAGCTAGTGCATCATCAATCCCGGGATCAGTATCTAATATTATTTTATGCATTTATCTATGTTCCTTATTTGGAGCGACTCCAATCCAGGATACTAAAGCAGCCAACGCAGCAGAAATTGTTAATGAATAAAAACTGTTCCATGCACCAAAGTGGTTAACCAGCCAACCAGAGATCACACTTCCAATGGTAATGCCAAATGAAATAGCAGCACCAATAAATGAAAAACTTTCAGTTAATCTATCAATTGGCACTATGGCTTTCATAAATGAATTTGCCGCAATCAAAGTTGGAGAGATTACACAACCTGCAATAATTACTGTTAGCCACAAAAAGGAACCACTTCTAAATATCCAAAGAACACTTGTAGAAACAGACATAATGCATAAAGTTGCAAAATACCTAAGACCAATTGGTGATTTCCAGGCTTTAGTTCCATACCAAGCACCAGCAATTAAACTACCCAAAGCATAAAGTGAAACCAGTATTCCACTCAATCTATCAATATGGCTTATTTTCGCAGCCGCAACTATAGATACAGTGCTCCCACCAAATACAACTCCCAAAAAAACCAGTGAAATTAAGAGTGGGCGAAAATGTGGAATAGAGTAAAGACTTGTTGTACTTTTTCCCCTAATTTCTTTTTCTTTGAAATCTTCCCCTGTTAAAGCTAGTCCCACGCCTGCAATTATCATCAAAATTACAACACAATATAAAGGTGCTGTAGGTGAAAACGCAGCATATAAAACTCCAGCCAATGCAGGGCCAACTACAAAACCTAATTCATCTAAAACTGATTCCAGTGATAAAACTGAGGTTAATAAATTTTGATCAGAAAATAATCTACCCCATCTGGTTCTGGTGTAACTCCCAAAATTTGGAAAAGTTGCACCAGTTAAAGCTGCACCTAAATAAACTTCCCAATCACGGTGTTTTGCAAATACTATTAAATAGATTAATGACATTAAATTAATGATAGATATTGACAGTAAGACTTTTCTTGCTCCAAGTTGATCCGCTAATCTTCCAATTCGTGGTACAAATAAAGCGCCAGCAAAAGTGAATATGCCTGCTGCTATTCCAGCAATTGAGAATGAATTTTGTAATTTAGAAATAGTTAAAACTAGTGCCACTGGTGCAGATCCAAATGAAATTCTACCTAAAGTACCAAATCCAAAAGTAGATTTAGCTTGTGGTGTTTTTAATATAGATAAGTAATTATTTAGCAATTTCAGTTTTACAATTCTCGAAATCAATACATAATAGTTTTGGTTAAGTGATGTGGCCAGTGAGTGGCGTGATAACTTTTCCAAAATCTAAAATCCACTTGTGGCATTAGTAGTGGTGTTAATTCTGACCTTCTGTTATTTATTTCCTCTGTTAACTTAGCAATTGAATATAGAGATAAAGCGCGAATCTCTATCTCCGCCTGTGAATCTCTCTTTACCTCTTGCAAAGTATTGATTTGTTCTTCAAGTTCTTCGGCATATTCAAAAATCCCAGTCACCCGAAGACCCACTGGGACTATGTAATCCGCAAATGCAGTAAGCATTGAAGCATCTTTTAGCGCCCAGGCATTTCTTGGCATCAAAGTTAAATGCATTCCCCAGATTCCCAGCTGAGCTAATTTATATATTTCAACTCTTCTGCCGTTATATTCAGATACATCCTCAAATCTAGGAAATTCTTTAACTAATCTTTCCAACAAACCATTTCCATTTGCATAAAGTTTTGGCTCACAATCCCTTACAAAATTATGGAATTTGCCTTGATATTTTTCAGATAATACTTTGCCCACAGAATGTAAAATCTCTAATCTTTCTTGGATCATTGGGATTTCAATATTGCCATCAAATACTTTTTGTAAATCTGCAAGTGATATATCTGCTAAAAAATTCCCGTCAAAAAAAGGCATTCCCTCATTGTGGACTCTGTGAAAGCATGCCATCATCGCTTCTGAATCTGAATAATTTATTCCCTGATATTGAGTTTGAAATTTTATTCCAGTATCAAAATTGGTGAATGCGAAATTTAGGGTATTTGTCACCATTTGTAAATCAATTAAGAAATCAGAATCGTTGCCAAAATCAAAGAGCATTGCGCCAGTAGGTTTTGGAAATTCCTCATAAGCCATCCAAGAAGCAACTTCTTGGATTTTGTCCTCATTAACTTTTACTAATTTAGCGCCTTTAATTACAGGTTCTAAACTTTTTAAGACACTTGAATTCCAAAATTCAGCTTGCCCAGTTATCTTTATACCCCCGACTCTTCGCCTTTATGATACGGCGCACCTGCCATTGCAGGTGGTCGCAATCTTTGTGATAAAAATGCCAACACAATTAAAGTCGTTAAATAAGGGAAGAAAGTTACAAATTCATCCGGGACGCGACTATTGATTAAGAAATAAGCTAAAACTAATCCAGAAATTACAAAATTAGTTATTAAACCTTTCCAATCTTTTTTCTTAATTTTAGTCAATCCATAAGCAGCGGTAAGTACTACAACTAAAATTAATAGTGCATGTACTGAAGTTGATTGACGTACGCGTAGAGCATCTGTCAATCCAAAAAGGAAGGACCCAGCTAAAATTCCAGATGGTTGCCAGTTTCCAAAAATCACCGCAGCTAAACCAATGTAACCACGCCCATTTGTTTGACCTTCCAGATAATTTCCAGTAGAAACTATTGCTAAGTACGCTCCACCCAATGCAGCAATAGCACCAGAAACACATACCGCTATAAATCTAGTGCGATATACATTGATACCAAGTGATTCTGCAGCAACCGGATTTTCCCCGCAAAATCTCATTCTTAGTCCATACTTTGTATGCCAAAGTATCCAAGCTGAAAATGGTAATAGTAGGAATAACATTAAAGAGACCCAGTTAACTCCAGTAACAATTCCTGCAAGAATTCCAGCAACATCGGAAATAATTAAAATATGTTTTTCTGCAATATGACTTAGAAATGGACTTAGTCCATGAACTGTAAATTGACTAATTGAATTAATAGGTGGTGAAACCTGAATACTTCCATTTGGTCTACCAGTAAAAAATACACCGGCTAAATATCTTGCACTACCAGCTGCAAGCAAATTAATTGCCAAACCAGATACCGCTTGATCAATACCTATACGCACCGTTAGAAATGCATGTAATAATGCAATGATTCCCCCTGCTAATAATGCAGAGAGCAGTCCAATCCAAGGTCCAAATAAAAATCCAAACCAAGCACCAAACCAGGTACCGAATATCATAAAACCTTCTAGACCGATATTAATGATTCCAGATCTTTCCGCCCATAAACCACCAAGGGCAGCCATCAAGATTGGAATTGTAAATCTGATAGTCGCTTCCATTGCACCCGCAGAGGTGATGTCATTTACACCGGTAAATTCACGTACCAAAGAGATAAGAACAATCATCCCAACCCATGCTAAAGCAGTACGAGAAGGAGATCTTAAAATACGAACAATTGGATTTGTTTTTAAATTGCTCATACCGCACTCTCCTTTGTAACTTTGCTTTCTACATTTGTAATTTGTGCGCTACCAACTAACTTTTGTTGTTGTCTCTTGTTTATTCTTTTAACAACTTCATAAGAAGCTACAGTTGCTAAAATGATAGTTCCTTCCATCATTAAAACAATTTCATTTGGAATTCCATTCAAATCCAAAATGGGAGCAGCTCTTTCTAGAAACGCCCAGAAGAATGCAGCAAATGCAACTCCAATTGGGTTATTCCTTCCCAGCAACGCGAGCGCTAATCCAGTTAAAGCATAACCTTCAGGGAAAGCCAAAGAATAATTATGTGTTTCACTTAAACATTCTCCAACGCCAGTTAGACCGGCAATTGCACCTGAGATTGCCATAGTAATGAATACCATGCGAGGTGCATTAACTCCGCTAGCACGAGCGGCTCTAAAAGATAATCCAGTTGCTCTTAAATTAAACCCAAATACTGTTTTGTTTAAAATAATCCAATAAATTACACCTACCGCAATAGCCACTATTCCAAAAGTGTAAAGCTGTCCACCAAACATTGAAATAGTTGGCATCCAACCAGATTTTGGAATTGTTGGAGTTGCTAAATTATCTGAATGTGGGCCTTTGGTGCCTAATCTTCCAGGTTGCAATAAATAAATAATAATTCCAGAGGCAATTGCATTTAACATAATATTGCTAATAACTTCTGAAATATTTTTCTTGACCTTTAGATAACCTGCAATACTTGCCCAAGCCGCACCTACTACCATTGCAGTGATTACAATTAAAGGTATTTCCAAAAATGAAGGTAAATGAGTTGAGCCACCAACCACAGCCGCAAAAAAGATAGCTAAACGATATTGCCCATCAATTCCTATATTAAACAGCAACATTTTAAAACCGATTGCTGCTGCAATACCAGCTAAATAATAGGCAATTGTTTGATTCAACTCGGCAACTATATTGCCTGGCTGAAAGCCATAGCTAAAAATTAATTGAAAAGTGCTAAAAGGATTTGCATGTTTGAATAGTAAAATAATTGAAACAAATATAAATGAAATAACTATTGCTGCAACTGGAGCAATTAAAGTCCAGAATATCTTCTTAGCTTTCATTATTTATTTGCTCCTGTCATTGCTAAGCCGAGTTCTTCCGGAGTAGTGTTTCTAGGATCTAAAAATCCAACTATTTGACCGGAAAAAATTACCGCTATCCGATCTGATAATTGAAATAACTCATCCAAATCAGCAGATACCAGCAAAACACCAGCTCCTTTTAACCTGGCTTCAATTAAGTGATCCCAAATTATCGCTTGTGCACCCACATCTACGCCTCTTGTAGGTTGTGCTGCAATTATCATTTTCGCTTCACTAGACATCTCTCGGCCTACGATAAATTTCTGTTGGTTTCCACCAGAAAGAGCACTTGCATGTACTGAGATACTTGGAGTTCTTACATCAAATTCCTTTACAATTCTTTGGGAATCATTTTGCGCCGCTTTTTTATTTAACCATAAACCTTTGGACATAGGTTCTGTTTCCTGATGTCCTAAAATTCTATTTTCCCAAAGAGATGCAGACATTAATAAACCATCTCGTTGACGATCTTGAGGAATGTATCCAGTTCCATTATCTCTAATTTTTCGAGTAGTGTTTTTAGCGGTATCCAAGCCAACTGTAGAAACAAATCCGCTTGCTGGTTTCACCAATCCCATTATTAATTCCACAAGTTCAGATTGGCCGTTTCCTTCAACACCAGCTAACCCAACTATCTCACCAGCATGAATATCGAGATTTACATCATGTAAAACTTCTCGCCCGGTTCGATCGTTCCAGAATACATTTTTCATTTCTAGTACTTTTTCCGGCAAGGGCTTGGTATCTGCAGGCCGCGGAGTTGGTAATGCTCCACCAATCATGTATTCAGCTAACTGTTTTTTATTTGTATCTTTCGGTAACACCCGAGTAACTGTAGTTCCTTGCCTCATCACAGTTATTTCATCAGCTATATTTAAAACTTCATCTAATTTGTGAGAGATGAAAATAATTGTTAATCCATTTCGAGTTAATTCTTTTAGGTTTTTAAATAAATCTTCCACTTCTTGTGGAACTAGCACCGCAGTTGGTTCATCCAAAATTAATATTTGCGCACCACGATAGAGCACTTTTGCGATTTCAACTCTTTGTCTAACACCTACACCCAAATCACCCAGTGTGGCATCTGGATCAATTTGTAATCCATAATTATCAACAATGCTTAAAATTTTCTCTTTTGCTTTTTTGAAATCAATTACTGCACCGAAATTGGTTGGTTCGCTTCCCAAAATTATATTTTCTAGAACTGAAGCGTTATCTGCCAACATAAAATGTTGATGAACCATGCCAACACCAAGCGCGATTGCATCTTGGGGAGACTTTATTTTTGCCACTTCGCCATTAATAGAAATTGTTCCACTATCGGGCTTTACCATTCCATATAAAATTTTCATAAGTGTTGATTTTCCAGCACCATTTTCTCCAATAATTGCGTGGATTGTGCCTTTTTCAACTGAAACATTTACTCCATGGTTTGCAACTACCCCTGGATACTTTTTTTCAATATCTTTTAACTCAATTACTTTGCTCATCAAACCCTGATCTCTATTTTAAAGATATTTAATTAATATGAGATTAGCGGCTGTCTGGAAAACCAGACAACCGCTAAGCATTACTCAATAATTATTTTCCTACTTAGTAGGTAAATTAATTTTTGTTGGATCTGTTGGAACTACGATTTCTCCAGAGGAAATTTGCTTGATTAATGCATTTACTTTCACTCTGACACCAGCTGAAATATGGGATCCAGTTAAGGAATAACCAACTCCGCCATTATCAATTCCAAACATATGAACACCAGGGGTGAAGGTTCCACCTGTTGCATCTTTTAGGAATGACTTTACGCCAACATTTACATTCTTAAGCGCAGAGGTCAAAATAAAGTTAGCAACCTTTTGGTTAACTGGATATAGAGCTTCATCAGCATCTACACCAATTGACCAGTGTCCTGCACCTGCTTGAGCTGCTGCTTGGTGTGCACCAAGACCAGTGCTACCTGCTGCTGAGTAAACAACATCTGCACCATTTTGGAACATACCTAAGGCTGCTTCTTTTCCTTTATCTGGAGCGTTGAAGCCAGAGAAATCAGGTGGGTTGGAAGCATATGTTGATTGATATTTAGTATTTGGGTTGATCTTTGCAACGCCAGCTTTAAATCCAGCCTCAAAAGCTTGAATCAATGGAACGTTAACTCCACCAATAAATCCAACACTGTGTGTCTTAGAAGTTAATGCAGCAATTGCACCAACGACATAGGAACCTTGTTCTGCTTTGAATTCCAATCCTTCAACATTTGGTGCGTTGTCAATACTGTCATCAACTAATGCGAATTTAACATTAGGATTTTTAGCTGCAACTGTTTGCAAAGCTGCGTGATAAGAGAATCCAACTACAACAATTGGATTGCAGCCAGCGCTTACTAATAGTTGCAATCTTTGAGCTCTAGTTGCATCGGTATCTGAATTTGCACCTTGCAAATCTTTCTCATCCCAGCCTGGGTGAGAATTCGCAAATTGCTGATAGCCGATATAGGCCAACTGGTTAAAACCAGGGTTATCTTTTCCACCTAAGTCAAAAGCAATTCCGATTAATTTCTTTGGAGCTGCGGTAGCAGAATTTGAACCTACTGCTACGGCGGTCAATATAAGTCCAGCAGCAGCAACAAATGCACCTGCTTGACGCAATTTAGATTTTGTCATTTCTCCCTCTTCTATTCTTCCTCTGCAATGAGTTACTGCAACTTTTGTTACAGTTCGCAATTGTGATTATCCTAGTATGAAGGCAGAATATGCAAAAGAACTAGAGGTCACATTTCTATAACAAAAGTAAAGTTTTTCTCGTAGTTTTCCACAGATTTTAGGGGTTTTGATGGTTCATATCGTTGTAGTGGGAAGCACCATGACTGACATGGTCGCTTATGCCGATGTAATTCCCAATGCTGGAGAAACCTTAGTAGGAAACAGTTTTGTTATGGGATTTGGTGGAAAAGGAGCCAACCAAGCTGTAATGGCAAAGAGAATGGGTGCACAGGTCAGTATGGTGAACTCAGTTGGTACCGATTTATTTGGTGATTCCACTCTTAAAAATTTCCAAGATCAAGGTATCTCTACTGAATTTGTTTCTCGTGCACCAGGTTCGAGTGGTATCGCTCCAATTTGGGTGGATAAAAATGGAAATAACCGAATAATTATTATTCCAGGAGCAAATAATTTAATGACTCCACAACAGGCTCAAGTAGCAGTTGAGAGTTTGAAAAATATTGATATTTTGATTGGGCAATTGGAAATTCCCCAAGAGGTAACCGCCGCAGCTTTTGAAATTGGAAAGAAAAAAGGTATTACTACTATTTTGAATCCTGCACCTTATGTAAAACTTTCTCCAGAGTTATTGCAACATACAGATTGGTTAATCCCAAATGAATCTGAATTTACTCAAATACATCCGCAAAATAAAAATCCAAATGAAGAAAGTATTAAAGAGCTATCTCAATTAATAGGTACAAAATTAATTGTCACTTTAGGAGAGGCAGGGGCTGGCTATATTGATCCAACTGGTCAATATAAACAAATAGCTGCGCCAAAAGTAAGTGCAATTGATACCACTGGAGCGGGAGATGCATTTGTTGGTGCGTTTGCCTATGGTCTAGCCGTAGGTTTTAATGAAGAGAAAGCAATTAAACTTGCATGTATCTGTGCTTCTGATTCTGTAACTCGAAAAGGTACTCAAAGTTCATATCCAAGTGAAGTACAAACAAAAGCAATCTTAGAAAGTTTATAAGAATAATTTATTGGGAAAGAGATTGAGATGATTGATTTAATAATAGATACCGATACCGGTAGTGATGATGCAGTGGCATTGATGTTAGCTTTAGGAAATCCAGAGGTGAATGTAAAAGCAATTACCACTGTAGCGGGAAATGTTCCGGTTGATTTTGGAAGCAAAAATGCTTTAGCAACAGTTGCGCTGATGGGTAAAAACACCCCGGTTTATCAAGGTTTTGATCGACCATTAATGCGAGATTTACACACTGCACAAAATGTTCATGGTGCAGATGGAATGAGTGGCGCCCCAATACCTACAAACATTCCTAAACTTTCTGGTTTTGATGCAGTAAATAAATTAATTGAATTACCAAAAGCTGAACCTGGAAAATACACTTTGGTAACTCTTGGACCTTTAACAAATATTGCAGCTGCATTATTTCAAGATCCAAATGTATTGAGTTATTACAAAGAAATTTATTGCATGGCCGGTTCTCCTGAAGGTTGGGGAAATGTAACACCAAGTGCAGAATTTAATATCTGGTGTGATCCAGAAAGTTTTAAAGTTGTTCTGCGCTCTGGTACTCCAATTGTTATGGTGGGTTGGAATATCAGTAGAGAGTATGCAGTAATTGCCAAGCCTGAAACTGATAACTTTAAGAAAATTGGAACTGCGCGCTCAAATTATTTGCTAGACATTAATATTCAAGTAGCAAAATTTTGCAAAGAAGTAACTGGTATTGATGGTTTTGATTTGCCAGATCCAATAACAATGGCTATTGCAATAAATCCTAATTTAATTACTAAGAGTGAGTTGGTAAGAATGGATGTTGCCTGTGATGAATTCATGCGCGGGACTCTAATTATTGATCGGTCGGTTGCTGCTCAAAAACTAGGACCGAATGTAAAAGTAATTTGGGAGGCAGACCGGGAGGGATTCCTGAATTCCCTCTATGAGATGTGTCAGGATGGTAGTAACCCGACAGGTTTTACCCCCCGCCCTTTGGATTTTTACCTCTAATTACGCTTGATAATTGAGATGGGAATTACGAAACAACTTTGTTGCGTAATTCCTCAAAAACTGCTTTAATCCCTTTCTTGCGGCATCCCAAAGGCAAGTATTTCCCCAAAGCGAATTGAGGCATCTTTCAAAAGTGAATGTGAAGGTAAATAAGTTTCGTTTTGGCTCTCTAGCAACAATTTTTGCCTTGGTTGGCCCAGGAATTGTGGTGATGCTGGCTGATACCGATGCTGGAAGTGTTATTACTGCCGCCCAATCTGGGGCTACCTTCAAATATCAATTAATTGCATCTCAAATCTTATTGATACCTATTCTTTACTTAGTCCAAGAAATGACTGCTCGCCTTGGGATCTATACTCAAAAAGGTCATGGCGCATTAATTCTTCAAACCTTTGGTAGGAAATGGGCGGTATTTTCCGCAATCACTTTATTTGTCGCTTGCGTTGGTGCTTTGATTACAGAATTTGCAGGTGTCTCTGGTGTTGGAAATCTATTAGGCATCCCAAGCTGGTTATCTATCGGGGCCTCCTCCATTGCACTTTCAATTTTGATATTAGTTGGACGTTACCGCCGTGTAGAAAAAATTGGCATCGCAATTGGAGCTTTGGAACTTCTCTTTATTCCAGCTGCAATCTTTGCCCACCCTAAAGTTGGGGAAATAACAAATTCTTTTGCTCACTCTTTTTCTACCAATACCGATTATTTGAAACTTTTGGCGGCAAATGTTGGAGCAGTAATTATGCCTTGGATGATTTTCTATCAACAAGAGGCGATTATTGATAAAGGTAGAAGGAATTTACAAATTAGATCTGCAATTAAATCAGCTAGATTTGACACTGCGTTAGGTGCAGTAATCACTCAATTAGTAATGATCTCTATATTAATTGTAACTGGTGCTACTTTAGGTAAAGCAGGTTTTCACTCCGAACTAAATAATGTTGGTGATATCTCTAACGCTTTGAAACCGTTCTTAGGAGAAAATATTGCAGTAGTCGTATTTGGTTTAGGGATGATTGGTGCTTCCTTAGTTGCGACTATTGTGGTTACTCTAGCGGGAGCCTGGGGAATATCAGAGGTATTTTCCTGGCCTCATTCCTTAAATGATAAACCACGCAAAGCAGTTGGATTTTACGCCTTAGCAATTTGTGGAATTTTAATCGGGGCTTTTCTAGTTATCTTTTCCCCTAATTTAGTAAAATTATCAATTGATGTTGAAGTATTAAATGCCGCGCTTTTGCCAATAGTTTTGGGATTTTTATTGGCGCTTGAGAAGAAAGCCTTAAAACCGGAACATCAAATGAAAGGTTTAAGAAAAGTTATCACTTATCTCTTAACTGGATTAGTTATTACTTTCGGGCTTTATATTATTGTCCAAACTTTTGCAAACTTTAAATTTTAAATTAATTATTTTTGCGCTGATTTACAAATATTTTTTACCATAGCTGGAAACAACAAGCTATGTAGCGGTGATATAACTCTCCAATATAGTTGCCCACCTAAACCATGGGGCAAAAATATTGCAGTTTGGGTAATTTTAGTTTTGTCAGCCTCCGAACTGATTTCAAAATCTAACCAAGCTTTCCCGGGCAAAATCATTTCTGCATATAACCTTAAATGTTTTCCAGGCTCGCATTCCTCCACTCGCCAAAAATCTACACTATCTCCCACATGTAAATGAATTGGATCTCTTCTTCCTCTGCGTAATCCAACCCCGCCAATCATTCGATCCATCAACCCGCGCAAATACCACAACCAATCAGAGCCATACCAACCAGTTTCCCCACCAATTTTTTCTACACATTCCCAAACTTTGTTAGCCGGTGCAGTTGTTAATTTTGTGCGTATATCTTTAAATTCCACCTCTCCTGACCAATCTGGATCGCTTTGAGCTTTTTGCCAAGGTGCAAGCGGAGCCGCAGCGTCAGACCAGTGAGTTTCAATAGTATTTTGGTTAACTCTTTCAAGTGCTAATTCAAATGCTTTTCTAATAGGAGTTAAGCCATTTTCTGGTGGGTTAATTAGTTTTGAAATATTTTTTTCTGGTGCGACTACAACTTCACTAACCAAAGATTCCACTAATGGTCTTGCTAATGTAGTTGGAACTGGAGTTACAAACCCAATCCATAAACTTGATAAGGAAGGTGTCAAGACTGGAATCTTTATAATCCATCTTCTTCTTAATCTTGAAACATTTGCAAATAATTGCATCATATCTTCATAGGACAATGCCTCTGGACCACCTATATCAAAAACTCCAGAAACCGGATTGGAAAAATTTGCTGCTGTACTTAAATAATAAAGTACATCTCTAATTGCAATTGGTTGAGTTCTATTTTTAACCCATTTCGGCGTAGTCATAATTGGTAACCGGTGGGTTAAATGTCGGAGCATCTCAAATGAAGCAGAACCCGAACCGATAATTATTCCTGCTCTTAATTCCAAGACCGGCACACCAGTTGATGCCAATTCAGTTCCAGTATCTTTACGTGATTTTAGATGTTTACTAATTCTTTCATCGTTGGTGATACCGCCTAAATAAATTATTTGAGGAAGATTAGTTTCTTTAGCTGCTACCGCAAAGGTATGAGCCATTTGTTTTTCAATTGTTTCAAATTTCAACGAACTATTAATAGAATGTAATAAATAAAATGCGGCATCTACTCCGGTCAAAGCTTTTTTCACAGATTCCAAATCAGTAACTTGACCTTCATGAACAGTTACTGCCTCTGCCCATGGATGTTGCAAAAGTTTTTTCTTATCTCTAACAAAAACACTTACCTCAAAACCTTGATCCAGCAAGGTGCGGACCAATCGTCCGCCAACATAGCCAGTGGCTCCAGTTACCAAGACTCTTTTTTTAGCTTTTTCCATATCTATGCAATATATAACTAGAGTCAGAAGATTTCTCTTTCAAAACCTTAACCTGGGAAATGGGCCCAATTGCCTCATATTTAGACCTAAAAACTAGAAAATTGGTCTAAAAAACCCCTATTTGGAGTGGAAATACGCTCAAAAGAGAGAATAATTGGTCTGGACTACTCACAGGAAATTCCAAGTGAGTTCAAACGGAGGGAATATGCTACAACTGACAAACGGACAATGGAGTTCATTGTTCAATATATTTTCCTTTGGCCTAATCTCAATGCTTGCTTGCACCGTTTATACCTTGGTGTCACAAAATAGAGTTTTGCCAAAGTACCGCTCAGCATTGGTGATGTCATCAATGGTGACCTTTATTGCAGGTTATCACTATCTTCGCATTTTCAACTCTTTCAACGAGTCTTCCCATGCAGGTGCAATCACCATTGGAACCTCTCAAGGAGCGTTCAATGAAGCGTATCGATATGTTGACTGGATTCTTACCGTACCGCTACTTCTAGTTGAAGTTATTGCAGTATTAGGTTTGGCAAAAGATCAAGCTAAGTCATTAATTTGGCGCTTAGTACCAGCATCAGGTGCAATGATTGCACTTGGTTATCCTGGTGAAATTTCAAATCACAATGGAACTAAAGCAGTATGGGGTGTTCTTTCAACAATTCCATTCCTATACATTCTCTATGTTCTATTTGTGGAATTGACTAAATCTCTTGATCGCCAACCTGAAGGTGTGGCCGCAACTGTTAGCAGATTGCGTTTACTATTAATTGGAACTTGGGGAGTTTATCCAATCTCTTATTTGATTCCAATGTTGGTAGGTCACCCATCTATGGGTCAAGCTGGTGATTTGTTCACTTGGCGTCAGATTGGTTACACCATCGCAGATGTGCTTGCAAAGTGCGTCTTCGGTCTAACCATTTTCAAGATCGCAAAGATGAAATCAGCTGCTGAAGGAATGGCAGACCATCACTAAGTAATAAAAATTAAAACGCCAACGTTTCTGTAAAAAAAGGACGTTGGCGTTTTTTATATAATTAATTTCTTCCCAGCTGGCGAATTAAAGGTAAAAAATGAAAAAATCTTACTATCAAATGATGGCATACGCTTCAATCGCAATTGGATTTATCAACTGGGATTATCAACGAGCTAAACCCCATATATTTCTGCACTTTCTAGTAGCTGCAATATTTGGTGGGTTACTATTATTAACTACCTTTATTTCACAACTAGAGGACTATCTAAAAAGTAAGGTCAACGCAGCCTTGATTTCCTTTGCATTTATACTTGTTTTAGTAATTGAAATACTTTAAAAAATATTTGTGGACCAAACCCTAGCCACGCCAAGAGGTATTAAGAGGACGACCTTCGGCATAACCAGAGGAAGATTGAATTCCAACTACAGCACGATCTGCAAATTCCTCCAAGTTACTTGCTCCGGCATAAGTACAAGCAGATCGTAAGCCAGAAATAATTTCATCAATTAAATCCTCTACCCCTGGTCGCACTGGATCTAAATACATTTGAGATGAAGAGATTCCTTCTTCAAACAATGCTTTGCGCGCTCTTTCAAAAGAATCTTCATTAGAAGTTCTAGCAGTAACTGCCCGCTTTGATGCCATTCCAAAAGATTCTTTGTAGGCACGCCCATTGCTATCAACAATTAAATCTCCGGGTGATTCAAAAGTTCCGGCAAACCATGATCCAATCATTACTTGGGAAGCTCCGGCTGCGAGCGCTAGCGCCACATCCCTCGGATGTCTCACTCCACCATCTGCCCAAACATGTTTTCCTAATTCCCGTGCAGTTGCAGCACATTCAAGTACTGCAGAAAATTGTGGCCTTCCCACACCAGTTTGCATACGGGTAGTACACATCGCACCTGGACCAACTCCAACTTTAATAATATCGGCACCAGCTTTAACTAAATCTCTAACTCCATCAGCGGTGACTACATTGCCCGCAACAATTGGAATATTTAAATTCAATGCTTTTATGCTTTGCAAAGCCTCAATCATTTTCTTTTGATGTCCATGAGCAGTATCAACTACTAATACATCTGTACCAGCAGCAACTAGCTTTTTTGCTTTATCCGCAACATCTCCATTTACTCCGACCGCTGCTGCAATTCTTAATTTACCTTTTGCATCCAGCGCTGGTTGATACAAAGTTGCTCGTAGCGCCGCAATCCGGGACATAATTCCAACTAGATCACCGTTGCTTGAAATAACTGGCGCCACTGTTCTAATGTTTTCATTTAAGAAATCAAAAGCAGCCCGAGGGTCTAAGTTATCTGGCATTAAAGTAAGTTCTTGGGTCATGATCTGGCTTAACGGAGTGAATCTATCTACTCCCTTTAAATCATCCTCTGTGACTATTCCAATTGGCTTGTTTCCTTCAACAATCACAATTGCACGATGCGCTCTTTTATTAATTAAACTTGAAGCATCTGCCACTGTTTGTTGTTTAGTCAAAGTTATTGGGGTTTCAAAAAATTTATGTGCACTTTTTACAGATGAAATTACCTCTGCCACAACTGAAATAGGAACATCTTGTGGAATTACCACCAAACCACCGCGACGAGCAACAGTCTCGGCCATTCTTCTTCCTGCAACCGCTGTCATATTTGCAACTACTAATGGAATCGTGGTGCCACTTCCATCATTTGAGGATAAATCCACTTCTAATCGACTTGAGATTTCGGAGTGGCTTGGAGCCATAAAAACATCATCATAAGTCAGGTCATATTTTGGTTCCGAGAGAAATCGCACGGCTCAAAGAATAGCAAAACGCTTGTTTAAATTGATTATCGCTCCTTAAAGTCAGCGTGATTCTTGTTTAACTAGGCTCAATGAGTATTTTTTCTGAGGTAATTGAATCTAAATAATCCATATCGGGATCTACCCCAATTCCCGGGGCAGTTGGAACTTTTAAATAACCATCTTCCATCACAAATGGAGTTGTTACATCTTTTTGATAATAGCGCGCAGAAGCTGAAGTATCACCCGGCAAAGTAAAACCAGGCAAAGCAGCGAGCGCTAAATTAGCTGCTCTACCAATTCCAGTTTCCAACATTCCACCACACCAAACGGGAATTCCTTTTTCTACACATAGGTCATGAATTCTTTTGCTTTCAAAATATCCACCTACTCGTCCTGGTTTAATATTAATAACTGTAGTCGCTTTTAACTCTAATGCATCTCTTGCAGCTTCTACTGAAATAATTGATTCATCTAAACATATTGGAGTTTTAACTTGTTTAGATAACTGTGCATGTCCCAAAATGTCATGTTCATCTAAAGGTTGTTCAATTAACAATAAATTAAATTCATCCAGTTTTGCTAATAACGCACCATCATCTCTACTATAGGCCTGATTAGCATCAACTTGTAGTGGCATTGTTGGCCAAGATTCATAAACCGCTTTTACTGGTTCATAATCCCAACCAGGCTCTATCTTCAATTTAATTCTGCGATAACCTTCTGCAATATAACCAGAAACCTCTTCTAACAATTTATCTATGGAAGAGGCAATTCCTACCGATACTCCACATTCCACTTTATCTTTGGTTGCACCTAAAAATTTTGCTAGTGATTTATTTTCTGCTCTTAATTTAGCATCCAACATCGCTGTTTCTATCGCACTTCTTGCCATATTTGTTCCAAGATAATTACCAAGTAGCCCTTTTACTTCTTCTGGCTCTACTTCCTCTCGCGTAAATAGTTTTGGAATTAAAAATTTTTGCATTACATCAAGTGCGCCATCCATATATTCTGGTGAATAAACCGGTTCGCTTAGGGCCACACACTCAGACCAGCCAACTATCCCTTCTTTAGTAGTTAACTTAATTACCAAGAGGTTCCGGTGTAGTTGGGTACTAAATGAAGTGCGAAATGGGCGAACTAAAGGTAGGTTTATTTTTCTAATTTCAAATGAATCTATTTTCATTTAATTTCCTCTTTAACTAAATACATACTCACCATTAACACTTAGCCCCAATAAACTTTTTAGCTCTTTAACCTCTTGAAATTGGCCTCTTACTTTATGGCGCCATTTTATTGCTTCACTCAAATTAGCTTCTCGAATATTTACAATATCTTCTGGAATTGCAATAGTTTTTGCACCAGCGGGAATTTGTTCAATCAAAGTTCTAGATTTTGGTTCTGGGCTAGTTAAATCCCAGCGCACCATTAAACGGTCAGTTTCATCGCCTTTATTAAGTGCGTCTTCCATCTCTCCATAAAAATTAGGCAAATACTCTATGAGGTCAACCCCTAATTTGATTAAATTAAATTTTGCGTTGCGCTTTACCAAAGGATCATATGTCCAGGTAATTGATTTGTATCCATGTTTTCTAGCCCAGTGATATTGATGCACCTTCATTTGATGGCCAATTCCTTGATCTCGGTAACCATCAATAGTTGCAGACATATGAGAGTGGATATGTAACTCTGGTTCAATTGAAGGAAAAGCAAAGGTAGCGCCCACTATTTTGTCACCATCATAGGCACCAGATAAATAACCACCGTTGTGCAATACAGATTGCATTAGATTAGAGGTGATTTCAGTTCCGCCAGTTTCTAGTGGCCACACTAAATCAAATATCGCGCGAGCTTCGGCTTGTTCTTGAAAGCTATGCAGCTCTCGAACAATTACTTGATTTTGCACAGGTTTAATCTACCGGCTAGATGGCTTTAAATCTCTACCCAAAGATAGAAATAAAGCAGATATAGTTGTGAGTGAGGTATAGTCGATAAATTATTGAATAATTAGAGTGCAGAAAATTAGGGGTAGATAATTGTTAAGACTTAACGAACATTGGGTTTGGGACTCTTGGTATTTTGATGATGGAGAGTATTTTCATTGCTTTTTTTTAAAAGCTCCCAGGTCTTTAATTGATCCACAACTGCGTCATCTACAAGCTTCAGTTGGTCATGCAAGATCCAAAGATCTAAAAAATTGGGAAGTATTGCAGGATGCGCTGGCTCATTCAGAATCACCTGCATTTGATCAAAATGCTACTTGGACAGGTAGCGTTGTCTTGAACCCTGCTGATGGGCTTTATTACATGTTTTATACCGGAGCAACAAAAAATGAGCGCGGAGTAGTACAAAGTATTGGTTTTGCTACCAGCAAAGATTTAATTTTTTGGGAAAAGTATTCAAATAATCCAGTCTTGGTTGCAGATAGCAACTTATACACAACACAAGAAAATGGTGATGAGAACACTGATTGCAGAGATCCTTGGATTTTCTATTTAGAATCAGATAATAAGTGGCACATGACATTTACTGCAAATAAAATTGGTGAAGATTTTTTGCATCGAGGTGTGGTTGGACATGCTATTAGTGATGACCTAAAAAATTGGAAAATTACTTCTGCTCTCTCTCCTGCTTCTGGTTTTGGACAGGTTGAAGTTACCCAACTCGTTGAAATCTCAGGTAAATGGGTATTAATTTTTTGTTGTTCCTCTTTTAATTTTGATGAGGAGAAGAAAAAGAAATTTATAACCGCCACATTTTCTTGTCCCGCAGCGGGTCCGCTTGGGCCATTTAGTTTTGAAAAATCAGAAATGATAAGCCCTAATCTCATTTATGCCGGAAGAATTGTTCAAGATAGAAATGGTGATTGGAATTTACTTGGATTTAAAGCCGGTGAAAATGATAGTAAAGCAGAGTGTTGGATTAGTGATCCAATTCCTGTAACGCTCACTGAAGCTGGGGTGTTGGTTTCAAGGATTTAGTAAATCTTATTTGAGCGGAGACGAGAGGATTTGAACCTCCGAACCTATTTCTAGGTTACCTCATTAGCAGTGAGGCGCACTCGACCGGGCTATGCGACGTCTCCAGTAGTGCGAAGTTTACACAACAAAGAAAGGCACTAGATTCGGATAAGGTAATATGACCTTTTTAGAGGAAGAATCATGAGCAGAATACATTTAGTAGTTGGTGCAGGAGTTGTTGGAAGCGCACTGGCGCAGTTACTTGCCGAAGATGGCAAAGAAGTAGTTATTGTTACCCGCTCTGGTGTTGGACCAATCCATAAGAAAATCAAACGAGTCGCTTCAGATGTTAGCGATTGCGAAAAACTACTTGAAATTGCTCCGGGTGCGGTCGCAATATACAACTGTGCAAATCCGCCGTATCACCGTTGGGCTCAGGAATGGCCGCCTATGGCATCAAGTTTTCTTACATATGCGGAAAAAACTGGTGCAGTTCTTGTGACCTGTTCAAATCTTTATGGTTACGGACCAGTCGATGTGGCTATGTCTGAATCTCTGCCACTAAATGCGACTGGAGTCAACGGCAAGGTAAGGGCGCAAATGTGGCTAGATGCAAAAACTCTTCACGATGCTGGGCGAATAAAAGCCACAGAAGTCCGTGGCTCCGACTACATCTGCGCAGGGGAACAAAGCAGAGTTGGTTCCAGAGTTATTCCAAAGATTCTTGCGGGTAAGACAGTACAGGTACTTGG